>JANWYE010000560.1 GCA_025057175.1 Chloroflexus sp.
CCGTTCGCCGGCCAGCGCCCAGCCCAGCCGGTGGTAGAAATCGTGGCGGAAAGGATGGAGCAGGGCCAGCACTGCGCCGCGCTCGCGCAGTTCGGTGCAGGCATAGCGCAGGAGCAGCGCGGCGTAGCCACGCCGGCGATATTGCGGCCACGTCGCTACACTGCCAATCGCGCCAACCGGCAGCTCGCCATTGCCGGCTTGCATCTGAAACGGCATAATCTGCAATTGAGCGACGTGCTCGCCATTGACAAACAGCCCGCGCAGTTGGGCGATCACCTCCGGGGTGTAGCGTCCGCGGTGGTACTGGCGAGCGAAAGCATAGCTATCGAGCGCCCAGAATTGCTCGAAGTCGGTTGGAGTTAGTGGTCGGTACGTGATCATGCGATTTGCCCTTACTCCAGCCCTTCCCTGCTAGGAGAGGGGGGAAGCCCCCACCCCGGCCCTCCCCCGCTGGGGGAGAGGGGGAAGCCCCCACCCCGGCCCACCCCCCCAGGGGGAGGGGGGAGCCCCCCCCCCCGCCCGCCCCCCCGGGGGGGGGGGGGGGCCCCCCCC
>JANWYE010000561.1 GCA_025057175.1 Chloroflexus sp.
ACGGGGATTTTGGTTTTTTGAAGACATTATCACGACTGCGTTGTACAAGCCGGTGAAGATGTTTCAATCCCCTCACGGGGATTTTGGTTTTTTGAAGAAGCCTCTTTTGCGGCATCGGTGGGTTCGATCTCGGATTTGCGGTTTCAATCCCCTCACGGGGATTTTGGTTTTTTGAAGGGAACGAACGAATGGAGGGAACCATGGTGGTGTACATGTGTTTCAATCCCCTCACGGGGATTTTGGTTTTTTGAAGCATCAGCTACGCGGCGTGGGGCGTCACGATCTGCGTCCGCTGTTTCAATCCCCTCACGGGGATTTTGGTTTTTTGAAGCCATGGCTCCCCGCCCGGCCCCGGTCGCCGGCGGCGGGGGTTTCAATCCCCTCACGGGGATTTTGGTTTTTTGAAGCCAAGGCGTTGCTTGATCGGTTAGAACAGAAGGTGTTAGACGTTTCAATCCCCTCACGGGGATTTTGGTTTTTTGAAGGGAGCTGCGCGACCTCGCCGACGAGGAGGAGCGCTGGCGTTTCAATCCCCTCACGGGGATTTTG
>JANWYE010000562.1 GCA_025057175.1 Chloroflexus sp.
GCAACATCGCGATCATAAGGCCTATATCGGCGATGTGTTTCAATCCCCTCACGGGGATTTTGGTTTTTTGAAGGTGCCTGATCAGCCCATTGAGTAAATACCCCCATCCGCGTTTCAATCCCCTCACGGGGATTTTGGTTTTTTGAAGGCACCAGCTCACCTTCTTTCACCATGCGCACAAGTTCTTCTGTTTCAATCCCCTCACGGGGATTTTGGTTTTTTGAAGCAAAGCGGTTATCGAGCCGGATACGCTTAGCTTGCATCAATGTTTCAATCCCCTCACGGGGATTTTGGTTTTTTGAAGCGCGAAAAGCAGGCTGAGTGTGGCAAAAAAGAAACCCCGCACTCTGAGTTTCAATCCCCTCACGGGGATTTTGGTTTTTTGAAGGAATGTGTCGCCGGCGTTGCGCGTTGCTGCAGATTGTAGTTTCAATCCCCTCACGGGGATTTTGGTTTTTTGAAGGCATTGTGCTAGCGTTGCATTGCGCTAGCGTTGCATTGCGCTAGGTTTCAATCCCCTCACGGGGATTTTGGTTTTTTGAAGCCGCT
>JANWYE010000563.1 GCA_025057175.1 Chloroflexus sp.
TCACGGGGATTTTGGTTTTTTGAACATGACTATGCGGGGATTGTGTTAGAGTTATCCGCATTAGGGTTTCAATCCCCTCACGGGGATTTTGGTTTTTTGAACCGACGACGGCGCCGACGTGCAAGTGGCGATCACAAAAAGTTTCAATCCCCTCACGGGGATTTTGGTTTTTTGAACGAAGACAGAAAAGACGGAGCCGGCGGAATCAGAAACAAAGGTTTCAATCCCCTCACGGGGATTTTGGTTTTTTGAACTCAATATGCATATACAGCAGTGATACTATCGCTGTCAATGTCAGTTTCAATCCCCTCACGGGGATTTTGGTTTTTTGAACCGCCGATTGGTGATCGGCGGCGGGCGGCGGGCGAACAATCCGAGGTTTCAATCCCCTCACGGGGATTTTGGTTTTTTGAACTCGTCCACGGTAAGACACCGTGGACAATCACCGTCTGAAAGTTTCAATCCCCTCACGGGGATTTTGGTTTTTTGAACCGCCCGGAAGACGGAGACGGAGACGGAGCCGGCGAAAGCAGGGGTTTCAATCCCCT
>JANWYE010000564.1 GCA_025057175.1 Chloroflexus sp.
CCCCGTTGCGTGGCGCGATTCTGCTCCCACCGCCATGGCAGGCGATGTTCCCCGCTCGGTGAGCCACGTCGGATGATTGCCGCCGCACAACGGCGGCAATGGCACCGATGGTGATCGGAACCTCCACACGGTGGCCGACCACACCGTCCGCCGGCATCGTCCCAGAGCTATCGGCACCGGATGCGAGGCGATCCGGTAGCATGATCGTACCGGCGAGCGGCTCCGCCGACGGTGCGATTCCCGAAAGGTGGCCTGCCCCCTCGATCCCGCTGCCGGAAGTTGAGCAGCTTGAGCTCCGCCGACGGTGCGATTCCCGAAAGGTGGCCTGCCCGGCATACCACTCCCACCGGCAGGATCCCGCCACCCCCCGTGTCGACCCACAGCACCACCTCGGTGGGGAGGTGATCGGGTCGGTCCCTGTCGACACACGACCGGCGTGGCCGGAGCAGCGGTGGTCGGTGCGGACTGCGCCGAACCGAAGGAGGACCGGTATGAGCTGCGAGCGCGATCATGCGCTGGACACGCTGGCCCAATTGGCCGGGGTGGAT
>JANWYE010000565.1 GCA_025057175.1 Chloroflexus sp.
CTGAGATGGCCGGCGTGTTGCAGACCGAGATATAGGTTTCAATCCCCTCACGGGGATTTTGGTTTTTTGAAACCTGTCTATCCTTCAATCTGGTCTCGATCCAATACGTTTCGGTTTCAATCCCCTCACGGGGATTTTGGTTTTTTGAAGGAGAGTGCGCGCAGAGCCGCGATTGCATCGCGTGCTCGCAAAGTTTCAATCCCCTCACGGGGATTTTGGTTTTTTGAAGAAATCGGTTTTTCAAAACGCACAGTTGCGCATTGATACATGTTTCAATCCCCTCACGGGGATTTTGGTTTTTTGAAGGCACTGCGCCAAATAACGTGCAGGTTGTTCCAGTTCCAAATGGTTTCAATCCCCTCACGGGGATTTTGGTTTTTTGAAGGTTTGTCAACCCGCAGCAAGCGCCCAAGCGTCAAATCGTGTTTCAATCCCCTCACGGGGATTTTGGTTTTTTGAAGCACGGGCTTCTCGCCGCGGCAATAGGAAGTAGAGATCGAAAGTTTAAATCCCCACAACGGGAATTTTGTTTTTTTTAACATATAAG
>JANWYE010000566.1 GCA_025057175.1 Chloroflexus sp.
ATCCCGGTGCAGATCGACCTCAACCGCGACCTCCCGGTTTCAAACCCCTTCAAAGCGGGGCTTTTTTGTTTTGCTCGGCCACCGGGGGGTGGCCGAGGTCGCCCTCAGCAGTTTCAAACCCCTTCAAAGCGGGGCTTTTTTGTTTTGCGGAGCTAAGCCATCGCTTAGCTCCGTGGAGCGAGGAGTTTCAAACCCCTTCACAGCGGGGCTTTTTTGTTTTGTTGCTGAAGACTTCGCATGCGCTGATGATCGTCAAGCATGTTTCAAACCCCTTCACAGCGGGGCTTTTTTGTTTTGCCGCTGCCGCTTTGCGGCCAATCAGGTTGCGGAGTTCGTTTCAAACCCCTTCACAGCGGGGCTTTTTTGTTTTGTTACGTGCACCCCGCCGACAACTGAATAGCCCGGAAGTTTCAAACCCCTTCACAGCGGGGCTTTTTTGTTTTGGGGCTCTGGATCACCGCGCAGGACTGGATGCGCACGGGGTTTCAAACCCCTTCACAGCGGGGCTTTTTTGTTTTGGCCATCAGTGCGATCATCGGGGGGTG
>JANWYE010000567.1 GCA_025057175.1 Chloroflexus sp.
GCGCCGCCTGCCAGATTGGCTCTGTTCCGTCGCGAATTATACCATAGGCGGTGGATGCCGGCAAGTTGGTGAGTTGGGTCAGTTTCAGGCTATCACTAGCTGTGGCGCGATAGTGGCAGCGGTGTATTGCTTGTGAGAACTATCAGCCAACCAGCCTTTGCGTGGAGTAGCCATCGCCGCGCTCAATGACCAGTAGCCGTACTGAATGAACGTTGATCCGCGGCGCTTCGTGATGCGCGATGTGCCGGTAACTCTGGCGGTATGCTTGATTATCATTAGGAAAGATAACCTAGCGCATAACTTGGGTGACTGATCGGTGATCAAGAGAAATTCAACTTCAATCGTGTTGCAATACTGAGCGCGGTCGCTAGGGTAAGGAGCATAAGATGCGATACGGAATAACAGAATAAGGTATTCGTCGTGTTATAGTAAAGTTATAGCGAAAGGCATGGCGTATATGATAACTCATTTTGAGGGTGCTATGAGTAAGACTGCATTGTTCCATTTGGTTGGTGAACAGCCGATACCCAATCTCTTGACCACA
>JANWYE010000568.1 GCA_025057175.1 Chloroflexus sp.
GGGATTTTGGTTTTTTGAACACGGGCTTGGCCCTCGTCAAATCGGTTGCAACCTTGCCGCTTTCAATCCCCTCACGGGGATTTTGGTTTTTTGAACTGCCGATTGTTTGGATCAGATTCAATGATGTTTTGAATCTTGCTTTCAATCCCCTCACGGGGATTTTGGTTTTTTGAACATCAACAAGCGCTGAATTGGAAGATTCCCACCTTGGCAACTTTCAATCCCCTCACGGGGATTTTGGTTTTTTGAACGGCGATACACATCGCGGCGAAAAGAATAGTTATAAACTTTCAATCCCCTCACGGGGATTTTGGTTTTTTGAATAAAGCAACAGATAGATGCGGATGAATTTCTGCGTCTGCCGTGTTTCAATCCCCTCACGGGGATTTTGGTTTTTTGAATTCGGGAGCGGAACCGAAGTCAACGGAGCCGAAAGATTCCGGTTTCAATCCCCTCACGGGGATTTTGGTTTTTTGAACCCAGCGCTTATGCGTATCGGCACCGGGTAATCGTCATCTTCAATTTCAATCCCCTCACGGGGATT
>JANWYE010000569.1 GCA_025057175.1 Chloroflexus sp.
AAGTCCGCCTATATTATCACCAATGCGCACGTGGTGCAGGGGGCGGCAATTGTGACCGTCGCGCTGACGGATGATCGCCAGCCGCGTCCCGCGCGGGTGATTGGACTGAGCGCTTGCGACGATCTGGCTATCCTCAAGGTCGATGTGATCGACGGTCTGCGCCCGGCTACGTTCAGCACGACGCCGCCGCGCATCGGCGAACCGGTGATGGCGTTTGGATATCCGCTGGATCATCTGCTGGGCGGGTCGATGTCGGTCACCCAGGGTGTCATCTCGAAGTTGCATATGTCGTTTCCTGATCTGCCCTATGTTGAGCTTATTCAGACCGATACCGCGATCAATCCCGGCAATTCAGGCGGCCCGCTGGTCAATCGCAATGGTCATGTAGTTGGCATTACCTCGCTGGGTCTCTGGCCCGGCTTTGCCGACGGGATTAATTTCGCTATCCCGGTCTATTCATCCGCAGAACTGATTGCGACGCTCCAGGGAGGAAAGCGCTACCAGTGGCTGGGCATGATTACATTTGATAGCGACAGGTATGGCG
>JANWYE010000056.1 GCA_025057175.1 Chloroflexus sp.
GTAGCGCCGGCTATTGCAAGCGATGACGAGCTGATGCGGCGCGCTGCCGTAACCTGATGAGCCGCGAGCTGAAGCCCTCGCTTAGGTTCTGGCGATCCCGCCGGGGCTTGCCAAAGCTAAGCAATGGCTTCGGCTCGTTTTAGCCCTCTGTAATCGTACTTGCTTGGCAGGGAAAGTTCTGCGATCGAGGGTCTTGTGCCTATTGCGAGCGAGGCATCGCGGGGGCAACGCGCTGTATGGCCCCTCTCCTGCGATGATCTCCTCCGCCTGCGCGCGTAATTCACGGGTTGTCGAGCAGTTTGTAAGGGCGTAAAGGGTAACGCACCGCGCATTCCCTTGACTAGTGCGATCGCTTTCCTACCTGAAGCGATGGCTAAGCGGCATGCTCGCTCGCCAGAGACGGCTTCACCGCGTGGCGAACTCGAATGTTGCGCGTGATAGATTAAGTGGTTGTCAGGCAGAGCGTGGGCTGCTCTCCCGCAACTAGGCCATCTGCTATTACACTCATCATGTGAAAGGGATGGGGCGCCTCGATCTGCGCCCCGGTGTTGTTTGCTATGACGACCGACTTTTTCGATCAAGCAACGATTGTAGTGCGCGCCGGTAATGGCGGTAACGGCGCAGCGACCTTTCGCCGCGAAAAGTATGTGCCGCGCGGCGGCCCCAATGGCGGCGATGGCGGGCGTGGCGGCCATGTCTACCTCGTCGCCGATCCTGAGTACAATACGCTGTTGCACTTTCGCTATCAGCGCAAGTTTGTGGCTGAAAACGGTGGCCACGGCGGCAAGAATGCCATGCATGGCCGCAATGGCGCTGATGTCTATGTGCCAGTGCCGCCCGGCACGGTGGTGCGGGCAACAATCAATGGCGTGACGTATGCCGTTGATTTGGCCCGGCCCGGCCAGCGTTTGCTCGCCGCTCGCGGCGGTCGCGGCGGCTTGGGCAATATTCACTTTGCTACTCCTACCCGCCAAGCGCCGCGCCTCGCCGAGTTGGGCGAACCCGGCCAAGAGCTGACTCTTGAACTAGAGTTAAAGATGTTGGCCGACGTTGGGCTGGTTGGGTTTCCCAACGCCGGTAAATCGACCTTGCTCTCGGTGATCAGTGCTGCCCGCCCCAAGATTGCTGCCTATCCATTTACGACGCTTACTCCCAATCTCGGCATTGTTGAGGTTGGCTTGCAGCGCTTTGTGGTGGCCGATATTCCCGGCTTGATCGAGGGGGCGCACGCCGGCGTCGGTCTTGGTCACGATTTTCTGCGCCATGTCGAGCGCACGCGCTTGCTCATCCATATTATTGATGCCGCCGGTGTTGATGGTCGCGCGCCGTGGGATGACTACGAGCAGATTAATACCGAGTTGCGCTTGTACCAGCCCGCATTGGCCGAGCGCAAGCAGGTGGTTGCGCTCAATAAGGCCGATTTGCCCGCTGCCCAAGCGAATATACCGATCTTGCGCGCCCGCCTGCCGGTGGCCCCTGAGGATCTGTTCGTTATCTCGGCAGCGACCGGCGCCGGCATCGAACCGCTCTTGCAGCGGGTGGCCGAGCTGTTGCGGGCCGATCCGCCGCCGCGGCGCGATCCGGTTGATCCCGATGAACCGCCGCTTGAGTGGCCGTTGCCGCCGGTTGATGAGAATGCCTTTACTATCGAACGCGAGGGCGATGCCTTCCGGGTGCGGGGGGTGAAGATCGAGCGGCTGATCGCGATGAGCAATCTCGATCAAGACGAGGCGCTCGACCGGATTCAGCGCGTGCTCGAAGCCAGCGGCATAAACGAGGCCCTGATTGCGGCTGGCGTCCAAAATGGCGATCTGGTGCGCATTGGGCGCGCCGAATTAGTGTGGGATGATAGCGGACGGCACATCGCATGACGACAACACAAACTGCAACTGCTCCAGCGACACCGCCCACCGACCAGATTGTGCAAACCCAACACACGGTGGTGATCAACGGTGTCGAGATCGCGTATACGGCTACCGCCGGCGTGATCATTATGAAGGAGGAGACAGAGAAGGATGGCGTTAGCGCTGGTGAGCAGGCGCGCGCAGGCATCTTCTTTGTCGCTTACACGCGCGATGGCGTGAGTGATCTGAGCCGGCGCCCGATTACCTTCGCCTTCAACGGCGGCCCCGGTTCGTCATCGGTCTGGCTGCACCTCGGCTTGCTTGGCCCTCGGCGCGCGCTGATGACCGAGGAAGGTTGGCCGTTGCCGCCGCCCGGACGCCTTGCCCCGAATCAGTATTCGCTGCTCGATGTGAGCGATCTGGTCTTCATCGATCCGGTCAGCACTGGCTATAGCCGTCCTGTTGCCGGCGAATCGGCCAAGCAGTTCCACGATTTCCGCAAAGATATTGAGTCGGTCGGTGATTTCATCCGCCTATATACTAGCCGGTATGGGCGCTGGCTGTCGCCCAAGTATTTGGCTGGCGAGAGTTACGGCACAACCCGCGCCGCCGGCTTGGCCGGCTACCTGCAAGATCGCCACGGCCTCTACCTTAATGGCCTGATCCTGATCTCGGCGGTATTGCATTTCCAGACCCTCTCGTTCGATCACGGCAACGATTTGCCCTACATGCTCTTTCTGCCGGCTTACACCGCGACCGCTTTCTACCATCGCCGGCTCGAACCAGAGTTGCAGCGCGATTTGATCGCAACCTTGCGCGCGGCTGAGGCGTTTGCGCTCGGTGAGTATGCGTTGGCCTTGTTGCAGGGTGATCAGATCGATCAGGCAACCTTCGATCGTGTCGCTACCCAATTAGCCCGCTACACCGGCCTTAGCCGCGACTACATCGTCCGCTCACGTCTGCGCATTCGTGACGATCGGTTTGTGAAGGAGCTGCTGCGCGACCGGCAACGCACGGTGGGCCGGCTCGACAGCCGCTTTACCGGTAGTGACCGCGACGCGGTAGGCGAGACGGCTGAGTTCGATCCGAGTCTCGCCGCGATTACCGGCCCCTATACCGCGGCGCTCAACCACTACGTGCGCGAACAGTTGGGCTTTACCAGCGACCTGCCCTACGAAATCCTTACCGAGCGGGTTTGGCCGTGGAGCTTTAACGATCACCAGAACCGCTACGTTGATGTCGCCGAGACGCTGCGCCGGGCCATGCACCGCAATCCGGCCCTGCGCGTGCATGTCGCCAGCGGCTACTATGATCTAGCGACCCCCTATTTTGCCACCCGCTATACGCTTAATCACCTTGCGCTCGATCCGGCATTGCGCGGCCAGATCAGCGAGAGCCTCTACCCTGCCGGACACATGATGTACATTCAGGAATCGTCGCTGGCCGCGCTCAAAGCTGTGCTGGCCGATTTTGTCGCGGTTGAGTCTGCGGGAGGCACTGCATGACCGAACCTTGCCACATCGCGGCGCGCCGCCAATTCGTTCAACTTGCCCATGGCCGGGTCAGCTTCCTCGAATGGCCCGGCACTGGCCCCACCGCTTTGCTCTGCCACGGCATCACCAGCAGCGCCGCCACTCTCTGGCGGTTGGGGGCCGATCTGGCGGCGGAAGGTTGGCGAGTGCTCGCCGTTGATCTGCCCGGCCACGGCCAAAGTGACCTCAGCCCGGCCTTTGATATTGATACGGTGGCAAACATTGTCGGGGATCTGATCCAGACCCTTGGTCTCGCTGAGCTGGCAATGGTTGGCCATTCGTGGGGCGGGGCGATCACGCTGGCGCTGCTGAGTGGTGAGCATCCGGCGCGAGCGGCTGTGCAACGGGCAGTATTGCTTGATCCGCTCATCCGCCAAGAAGCGGCGGTCGCGCCGTCGTGGTTGCCGCATTTTAGCCGGGGTGTCGGCCAATCACCGGAAGAGACGCTGCCGATGTTGCGTGAAACCAACCCTGATTGGCATCCGTGTGACTACTACTGGAAAGCGCAAGCCCTCGCAGAGTGCCGGTACGAACAAGTGGCGGGCCTGTTCCTCATCCCGGCAGACTGGACGCTCGCGCCACGCATAGCGCGGGTGCAAGCGCCGTTGCTCATCCTGCTGGCCGAACCGGAATACACGATCGTGCCGCCGGCGGTGCAAGCCGAACTACGCGCTGCTGCACCATCTGGTCTCATGCAAATGCAGCTTATCCCCGGCACGAATCACAACATGCTGCGTGGGCCGGGATACAGCGCAACGTATGCGGTATTACGCGCGTTTCTGCGCGGCAATTAGATGTTCAACCCTATTCGCTCTCTCCGCGTTGTTGCGCCGGCCACTATCACATTGCCTCGCGCCGGGGTGGCGCATGGAAGTGGGCCGCTCGCTCGGCGACCCGTGGCCGGTTGCGCACCAATTCGGCGTAGCGGCGGGTCGAGCGCGGGTCGCGATGGCCAAGAATACGCCGCACGACCTGTTCGGGGTAGAAGGTGATGAGTTCAGCTGCAGCGGTATGGCGGAGATGGTGCAGCGTGTAACGAGGCTGCTCGCGCCCATCAACAATATCAATCAAGCGCGCAGCTTTGCACACCGCCACCCAGCGCCGGTGCAATGTGTCGTACGATGCGCGCGTGCCACGCGAAGACCGGAACAGCGGCGTGTCGGGCGGCAGATGCTCCATCTCGCGCACCCAACTGCGCAATCCGCGCAACGAACGCGGCATCGCGTCAGGAGTGAGCGCAATCATCCGCTTGTTGCCACTCTTGCTATCGCGCACCAGCAACATCTCGCGCCCCGGCTCAAGGATCACATCGCCAAGGTTGAGGTTCAGCACCTCATCAGTGCGGATGCCGATCTCGCGCAGGAGCGTGAAAATCAGGCGGTATGGCTGGGGCGCATTGGCGATCGCCTGGTCGAGTGCCCGCAATTCGGTCTCGTTTGAAATCGGCTGCGGATGGTGTTCGGTCGGAATCCGGCTATTGATGTGATCAACCGGATTGTGGGTGACATACCCATGGGCTAAGGCCCAGCGGAAAAAGCGACCTAAACTGGCAATCCGCCGGTTGGTAGTGCCCGGCTGCTCTTGCCGGCTGGCGAGAAAGTGCTGAATGTCGCCGGTGGTAATGGCGGCGAGATCTTGGGTCAATGCGGCTCCTGCCGTGCGTAAATCGCAGCGGTAGGAGGTGATGGTGTTTTCGCTTAACCCATCTTCCTGCTTCAGATCGGCAAGAAAGTGCTCCAACTCGCTGATGATTGTGCGCGCGTGCTGCAAGCTGAATCCGCTCGCATTTGACATAGGACGCTCCTCTCTTATGCCGCGATGACGGCGCTCCGCGTCTGCAATCAAACGTAATAAGTCGCCTCAAGCGCCGGATCGTGCGCATACCGGTAAGTGATAGCCAGTGTGGTCTGCTATTGTCGCCAAGGCCATGGCAACAAGACTGTGGCGCCTATCGCTGTTCGTTGCGATCATAGTTGCGGAGCCGCCTTTGCGCCGTTCCGACAGCCAAGTTTGCGCTTCTAGCCGCAATCCTTCCGCATTTGCGCAAATGAACCCGCTGAGTTTGCTTCGGGTAAATACATTGCGTAATGGCCAAGCGTTGCCGGCAGGCCTTGACTGCGCCTATGCAGCCTAAGCGCACGACAGCATGCATTCTCGTCGTGTTCGGCGTTGCTTGCATTATAGCAAATACTTTGACATCATGCTAGTTCTAAAAATGAATATTTTTGACATTGACTAAATATTGACAATGGCTTTGAATTAGGTTTGCAGCCTGATAAACAACAGCAACAAGTTGTTGGGATGAAATGGTCGCCATAGCGGTGCTGCGACACATTCGCGTAAAAAAGTGTCCTTGGGCGCAATCTAGCACGTGCGCGGTGACAGGCTGCAGCGTGGTTGAGGTTGTCGGCGTCTCTCACGCAAGGTATTGAACATCGCGCGCCGCATCGTTCTTAGGGCACTGCATGATCGCTGTGATCACCCCTACCCGAATCTGGTATACTATCGGTACAGGGTGAAAAATGTGTTCATAACCCTGCCCAATTGGGAAGGAGGCGCTTCCTATCGTTGGATTGCCCGTAGAGGCCATTAAAAACAAAATAAAGATACAAAAGCGCGGCTAGAAAAGATCTGAATATCTAAGGTTTTCACAATATGAATACAGTGGGAGAAGCGCGCAACGGGATGCGCTGGATCCGGATTGATTTGCACCTGCACACGCCTGCGTCTGAGGATTACGCCGAACCAAACGTTTCTTTCCTTGATATTCTACAGGAAGCTGAGCGACGCGGCCTCGAAATCATCGCCTTTACCGATCACAATACCGTCGCTGGCTATGAGCAGTTTCAACGTGAGATTGAGTTTTTGACGACGCTCGAAAAAGCTGGACGGCTGACTAGCGATGAAGAAGCGCGCTTGGCTGAGTATCGTCGCTTACTTGACAAGATCACGATCTTGCCCGGCTTTGAGTTTACGTCGCATTTTGGCGCGCATATTCTCGGTATCTTTCCGCCTAATCGCCCGCTCAGCCTGATTGAGGCCACCCTGCTGCAACTCGGTATTCCAGCCGAGGCCCTTAAGGGTGGGGTGTGTAGCGTGGCCAATACTCGCCATGTTACCGAGGCTTACGAGATCATTCATCGCGCCGGCGGGATTGTGATTGCGGCCCATGCTAATGGCCCCAACGGGGTGATTACCGAGACGTTGCGCATGGGTACCAGCGGTCAAGCGCGAGTGGCAGTGACGCAAAGCCCGTATCTCCACGCGCTGGAGTTTATCAATTTCTATACCGACCACGAGAAGTTTACGTCGCCCGGTTTCTACAATGGCAAGACTGAGCATTACGAGCGGCGGATGTTTTGCATCCAAGGCAGTGATGCCCATCGTCTGCGCCGCTTGGCCGAGTCTGATGCACAGGCGACCCATCGCCACGGCATCGGCGATCGCTATTTTGAGGCGCTCTTGCCCGACCGTAGCTTCGAGGCGCTGAAAGCCCTCTTTTCCAGCCAAGATTTTGATCGGGTGCGCGTGCCTAAGCGTGATCAAAAGCAGTGGTCGCTCGATGTTGCCCGTTTCAGTGGGAGCACCGATCGTCAGTTGCTGCGCGCCGTGGCCGATCCTTCCGCCGCGGCGGCTCTCTGGCCCGATGTGGCGGCGCTGGCGAATATTGGCGGTGGCGTGTTGATTGTAGGATGTGATCCCGGTGGCAAGGTGACGGGGGTCGAACGGCCTGACCAAGTGACCGATGCCTTGCGCCAGAGTGTGGCCGAACATCTGACCCCCGCGCCTTATCTGTCGTTTGAGCTGATGCACTACGAGGGGCGCGATGTGATCCGGGTCGAGGTGAAAGCCAACGATCCGCCGCCCTATGTCGGCAGTAATGGCACGGTGTATGTCCGCCGCGATAGCGAGACGGTGGCTGCTAATCGTAGCGAGATTATCCAGCTTTGCCGGCAAGCGATTGCCGCCGGTGAGCCATCGCCGCTCGATAATGGCGAGACGCTCGAATTGCCCCGCTCTGGCGTTGAAATTGTCGGTAGCCAGCGTCGTGGTGGCACGTGGATCTATGAGGTGCGTGATCTGCGCACGACGGCCGGGGTGACGCGCGACCGCGCTCAAGGGTTGTGGGCCTATGCTATCAGCCGCCACGAAGATCTGCGCGAAGGCCGGGTTGATCTGCAAAGCCAAGTGCGTTGGCGTGGCCGGCTTGGTCTCTGGCGCGCCTACCGGCAGGGTTCCCGCGTTAAGTATGATTTGGTTCATCGCGATCAGAATGGCGTGATCGACCATATCTTCTACGGGGTTAGCGATTGGGGCTTGGGCGAAGCGTGGATGAGTCTGCTCAACGAGGCTGGCGCTCGCATTGAGACTGATACTGCCGATTTTGATCAGGAAGAGGCGGTTGAAGCACCCCCGCCACCCTCCGAAATCGAGACTTGGGGTGAACGCCGTATCCGTTGGCGCGGGAGAGGCGGCTTGGTGCGCATTTCGGTTGATAATGATGGCCAGCCGCGCTTCGATCTGGTGATGAAGGATCGCGATACCGGTGTGATCCAAGAGTATAATAACGTCCCCCGCGAGAAGCTCTCTGAGGCGTGGCTGGCCTTGATCCGGGTGGCTCGCCCGCGCACCGGCATCGAGGTTGTCAGCGCTACCCGCAACGAAGAGGGTGAGTGGCTTTATGTCTTCCGTAACTTGCGCACCGGTGATGTGAGTAGCGCGCCGTGGCGTTTGCAAGATATTGAACCCGGCACGGTGCGCGAGTATGCGGCCCGGATGTTCCATCAGGATATGCCGCTCGACCAAGAGAAAGTCCGTTGGTGGGGGAATATTGGCTACCTCCGCCCGATGCGCTCGCAGGTCGATCTGGTCTATGTCGATGAGCAGGGTGTGACCCACGTTTACTATGCTGCCCGCCGCGAGGAGTTGACCGGCGAATGGCGCGAGTTGCTTCAGTTGTACGGTGAGTAGGCTCTCGATGGCCCGCAGGCTAGTCGCTTCGGTCTGCGGGCTTTTTTGGCGTTAGCGATCTTTGTCCGCTTCTGTGCGTCTAATTTCATACCCCAACACTGCAAGCGCAGCTTCGATTCCTTCGCGTAGTGTGTTGCGTGTAATGACATCTCCCAAATTGATGCCAAGATTGACCATGGTCTGGGCGATCGGAGCGCGAATGCCGGTCACGATCACTTGTGTTCCTAGCAGTCGAGCGGCCCGAATTGTTTGCAAGAGGTAGTTGGTAACTGCGGTGTCAACAAACGGTACACCGGTAATGTCAATGATGGCAACATCAGCCGCCCGTTCAGCAATCCCGGTTAAGAGGTGTTCCATTACTTGCTGTGCCCGGCGCGAATCGATGTTACCGATGAGTGGCATGAGCAATACGCCCTCCAACAAGGGCACGACTGGCGCCGCTAGTTGCGCAATGGTTTCTTCGAGGGTGCGCTGCTGCTCGTTGAGGGCTTGCATGTCGCGCATCAATTGGCGCTGCTGATCGTTGCGCCGTTGCATGTGGCTCACAATCTCTGCTACAATCTGGGTCAGATATGGTCCTGCCGGCGCACGGGGCGGGAATCTTTGACGCGCTTGCTCAAGTTCTATCGCCCGATCTGGACGGTAACGGTTGACGGTTGGAATTAAGACATCGAGCGCCTGCGCGATGGCTTCTGGCTGAAAGGTGAGCAGTGTTTCAAAGCTGCGATCGGCTTCAGTGGCCGCAGGCAGTTGATTGTCAAGCCCACACAAGAGCGCGCAGAACCATTCAGTGAGGATCAGTAAAAACCATTCTTGGCGCAGGGGGTCGCTCGGCTCTAGGGTTACTGCTATGTGCTGCTCTTCTGGTGAGGGCGGAATGCCGCCAGCAAAAATGCATACGGCGCTGGCTATGTTTGCTAGTTCAAGGTAACGTTGAGTCTCTGCTCGCCAGTGGCTGCTCTCCTGAAAACCGGTAAAAATCACGCTTGGTAATCGATTGCGCAGAATACAATCTTCCAAAGTATGGCTGAGATCCACGAGTGTTGTCTTGGTCGCCATAAATGGCACTACTTCCGGGGCTAACACCTCCCGCATTGTGCGATACAGCGATGGTAGGCGACCAGAAGGGTTTTGCACCACTTTCCCCCTTTCAGTACTGGCGAAAGATGTCATCTAGCAAGGCGTCAGTATTGTTAGAGGCAGCCGCTGAGTTGTGTATCTCTGGCGGCACACGTCGGGCTTATTCAGAAAGAAACTGGTTCACGGCGAATTTCTGCAATCCACTTGCTGCAACGCGCATCGGTTGCGCTCTTTAGTGCTGAGCGCAATCGCCGAAATGCCGTTAGTTTTAGTAAGATTTACACTGTATACAGCACAGTATAGTGTGTCTTTTATATAATATCAATGGCGATGGTGTTACAATTTGAACGCGGATGAGTCTGCGAGGCTGTGGGATTGAATTCTGGCAACTGAATCTTTGGAGATAGTGGCGGATGGAGAGCGGCATTTGCCTTGAAGCGTAGATGTTGTTGGCGAATGGGGTCACTGGCGTGCCTATGCCGCTGCGCGGAATGTATGCCACTGAAGCAATTCGCTGCGTAGGCGCTAGTTATCTCTATATCGGGATATTCTTATGCCGCGCCGCGCCGCTCGGCTACGTATACCACCCGCGGCGCATCGCTGGCTGCCGGCGTCCATTCTGGTGTCAGGCGGGCTACTGTCAGTAATTCCCCTGCGGCTAACGCTGCGGCAATCTCATCATCGCTCCAAGGCCGCTCGCAGTGGGTCTCTTCGCCGCGCCACCAGCGCTCGCCACGGCGCTGGAACCAGACAAAGCGGCCATACGCGCGCTGCTGCTGCTGATCGAAGTGGAGCCGGTTGACTACCAGTAGATCGCGCCCATCGAAGATGACTTGATCGTATTCGTGCCACGTGCGAAAGCCGGCGAGGGTGTTGAGGTCAAAGATGAAGTGCCCGCCGGGCCGCAGCAATCGCCCTACTGCCCGGCAAACGTTGGTTAGATCATCGTCGCCGGTTAGATGGTTGAGGCTATCGAAGAGGCAGGTGCAGAGGTCAAAGCTGTGTGGTGTGAGTTGCGGGTCATCCGGTAGGGCGCGGATGTCAGCCTCGATCCATGTGATTGCCAGTCCACGCTGGCTGGCCTGCTCGCGGGCAATAGCCAGCATCGCCGGCGAGCGATCAATACCCACAACCGTCGCGCCGGCAACCGCGAACACCAACGCCGCCGCGCCGGTGCCGCAGGCCAGATCGAGCGCGCGGTGCGGCGTTGGTAGATGGGCAAGGATGGTGTGGGCCAGCGCGGTGCCGAATGCTGCTTGCCCGGCAGCATGGTAGATTGGTGCGTAGTCGTGGTAGATCATAGCGCCGCTAGCGCCGGTGCCTCTCACGCCGCCAGTTGTTCCCACTGGGCGTATTTTTCTGCCAGCAACCGTTCGAGTTCGGCATATTGCGCCCCCAGCGCCGTGAGCCGGGCGACGTCGCGCGCTTGGCTGGCCGTGTCAAGTTCGCTGCTAAGGCGGGCAAGGTCTTGCTCAAGGGCGGTCACTTCAGCTTCAAGCGCCGCCAGCCGGCGCTGTTTGGCGCGCTCGGTGTCATCGGGTCGGGCCGGTTTGGCCGGCGCAGCCTTCGGCTCGGCGGCTTTCGGCGCTGGCGCGGGTGGCGCAGCAGTCTGGGCAGCCATATAGTCGCTGTAGTTGCCGATGAACTGCTTGATCCGGCCTTGCTCGACAATCCACAACTTATCGGCTAGCGCGTCAATAAAGTAGCGGTCGTGCGAAACAAACAGGATCGAGCCGGTGTATTCCTTCAATACCGCTTCGAGCGCCTCGCGGGCGTCAATGTCAAGATGGTTGGTCGGCTCGTCGAGCAAGAGCAGGTTGCCCGGCAGCAGCGTGAGCTGGGCCAGCGCCACCCGCGATCGCTCACCGCCGCTCAGATCGGCGATCCGCTTAAACACATCGTCGCCGGTGAAGAGAAAGCGCGCCAGCAGGTTGCGCGCTGGCCCCTCGCCAAGGCTCGGCGCGACCCGCAACACCTCGGCGAGCACGGTGTTATTCCATTCCAACACGTCGTGCCCTTGCGCGTAATAGCCCACCCGCACCTCGTGACCAAACCGGGCGACGCCTTGCAGCGGCGGCAATTGGCCGATCAGCGTGCGGAGCAGCGTTGTCTTGCCGCAGCCGTTCGGCCCCAGTAGCCCGACCCGCTCACCGCGCCGGATGGTGAGGTCGTCGGCCCGCAAGAGCGTTTTGCCTTCGCCGCGTGGCCCCTGATAGCCAACCACCAGCCCATCGAGCCGCAACACCAATTCACCCGACCGCAACTGGCTGTCGAGCGCCACTCGCAGCTTGGCCGCTTCTTTTGGCCGTTCGAGCATCTGCTCGCGCTTGAGCCGTTCGAGCCGCTTCTCGCGCCCCTTGGCCTCGCGCGCCCGTTGGCCGGCCTTGTAGCGCCGGATGAACTCCTCGGTGCGCGCAATGAATGCTTGCTGGGCTTGGTACTCCTTCAGCCGCCGTTCCATCCGCTCAGCTTTGAGCGCGAGGTACTTTTCATAGCTGCCGGGGTAGTCTTCTAACCGGTTGAAGCTAATCTCTAACGTGCGCTTTGTCACCCGCTCAAGGAAATAGCGATCGTGCGAGACTACAATCAGCGTGCCGTCCCAACCGCGCAGAAACTGTTCGAGCCATTCTAGCGCCTGCATATCGAGATGGTTGGTCGGCTCGTCAAGCAGCAGCAAGTCAGGGTCGCTGAGCAGGGCTGCCGCTAGTGCGGCCCGCGTCTTTTGCCCGCCGGAAAACTGGCCCATGCGTTGGTGGAACTGATCGGGTTGAAAACCGAGGCCGTGCAGGGTGCGTTCGATGCGATGCTCAATCTCGTAGCCGCCGGCGTGCTCAAAGCGAGCGCTCAGTTCGCCGTAGCGCTCCATCACCGCTTCCCAGTCGGGGGCGGCGGTATCGGCCAGCCGGGTTTCGAGCGCCATTAGCTCGGCGCGCCAGTGGCGAATCTCGGCCAGCGCCGCTTCCATCTCTTGCCAGAGGGTGCGATCGCTGCTGAAGCGGGTTTCTTGAGCGAGGTAAGCCACTCGCGTGCCGCGGGCAAGGCTAAGGCTGCCGCTGTCGGGTGTTTCGTGGCCGGCAATCATGCGCAGGAGCGTGCTCTTGCCGGCGCCATTCATGCCAACAATGGCCACCTTTTCGCCGCGCGCGATTTGGAAGCTGACCTCGTGGAAGATCAGCTCAGCGCCGTAATATTTGCTCAGGTTGGTTGCGTTGAGGAGAGTCATAAGCGTATGTGATACAGCGCCGCTGTGCCTACGGAACCAGCGCCACTGCGCCCGATCTTCATAAAGAAAAGACCAGCGCTAGAGCGCCGGTCTCGATTGGAGCGGGAGACGGGATTCGAACCCGCGACCTACACCTTGGCAAGGTGTCGCTCTACCAACTGAGCCACTCCCGCATCGCGTCTAGAGTATAGCACGATCTGCCAATTTGCGCAAGTGTGGTAGGATCGGTGGCGAGGAAGCCGTAATCATCACCAAGACACTGTTATGACATCATCACCGCTCCGCCAACGCCTAGGGCGCCGGCTCAGCCCTACCCCCTACTATCAGGTGATCATTGCCGAACCCGATCGCTTACACTTGCAATCGTACCCGCGCGCGAATCGTTATGCCGCTATCCCGCTCTTCATCGGCGGCGGTGTATTGATGGCCATCGCGGTTGCCATCTTACTGGCCGGCGTGCTGGCCTCGTTGCAAGGGTTAGGCTTTGCCCCTGCCGGCTTCAGCGCCGCAGTAGGCGGTTTGTTTGGCGGCTTGGCGATCCAACGCTTGGTAGGCGGCTACGCGATTGCCACTACCGCTAATGAGATAATCCTCGATGCGGAAACCTTGACGATTCGCCAGACCAGCCGGGTTGGGCGACCGCGCGCCCAACAGATCGAGCGCGCTGCCATCACCGCGCTGCGTCTGCGCCCCTATCGCATCGTTGCTGGCGGTCTCATTCGCCGTCTGCAGCCGGTGCTAGCGCTCGAAATGATCGTTGGCGATGAGGTCTGGATCATTGACAGCGCAGCGGTGCCGGCGGCTTTGCAACCGCTGGTCAATGCAATGGCGTTGGCGCTAGGAATGTCAGTAGAGCGAGTTGCGGAGACGCGCTAACCTCACGGTGCGGCAGTGGGCCAAAAACCGCTCGCCCACCATCCGGTGGGCGAGCGGCGGGAGGAAGGTGGCAGGATCACACCAGCCTAGGGCAGCGGTGTTGGCCCTTGCGGATAAGCAATGCCGGCCTCGACGCCCCACTGGAACCAGTTATTGACGAAATCGGGCATTGAGAAGAAGACGCCGAGCGCGCCGGTAATGCCGCACAACCATGCAAACCAGAAGGCCCACAGATGGATCGAGTAAGCGTTGGCGTTGAAGCCCATGCACCAGCGCCAGAAGAGCTGCGCTCGCTCGGTGCCAGTGCCGGGAGCCTGAATCTCATTCCACTCCTCGTGGGCGGCATACTTCTCGAGCGCCCAGATCGTGCCCGCGTGCATCGCCAGCAAGAGGGTCGAGCCAAGCAGGAAGAAGATCGAGAGCATGTGGAACGGATTGTAGTAGAAATTACCGTAGCGCACGCTCACATTGTTCGTCCAGTCGAGCAGAGCCTTAATCCCGTGGCTCGGCGCTTCCGACCAATCACCCATCCATACCGGGCGAATGATATAGATGACCAGATAGAGCGCAATTGCGCCGGTGAAGCCATAGGCCAGATAGGGCTTGATGCCGAGCGCCTTCGCGCGGGTATAGATATGCATATACCACGCGAAGATTGACACCGTGAGGAAGAAGGTAGCAATCAACCACCAACCCCCCTCGTTCAACGGCGGGAAGCTCAGCCCGTAGCGCGCTGGCGGCGGGTCGATCTGCAGCACGACAAAATACTTGATAAACGCCACCGGGTTATAGTTCACCTGCGCGAGCATCACCACCAGCCAAATAAAGGTGAAGATACCGCCGGTGATGTAGGCTACCGCGTTCCAGAAGCCGAGATAGAACGGGCCAAGCTGGCTATCGAAGCCAAAGTTCTCAAGCAGCGGTATCTCAATCGGCTTGCCAATCCGGCCACGATCACGGCCTAATTCCAGATCGCCCGGCGTCATATTGATGGTCGCCATATCAATCTACTCCTCTCTAGACGCCGCTCCAGAAGGGGAGGTTGTTCCAGAAGTTCCAGAAGCTCACCCAGTCTTGCACCGGCCAGCCCGACAACAAGATGCACAGATCAGCCGACAGAATGCCGCCGATGGCGAAGATATAGCCTAAGCGGTGGACACCGGCTTCGCCGACCGAGTAGTATTGCACATCGCGGAAGAAGATGTTCTCGATGTCGCCGCCTTCGGGGCCGCGGTACTGCGCTGCGCTCAGGATGAGCGATCCGTGACAGGCCAGCAGCCATGTAGAGGCGAATAGGCCGGTAATGCCAATCGCATGGAATGGGTTGTAGAAGAAGTTGTTATACCGGTAGCCGAAATTCGATACCCAGTCGAGGTGGGGCATCACACCGAGCACAAAGCCCTCGTGCCACATTCCTAGCGCGATGGGCCGTATGACTTGGAGCACCAACCATGCCGACACAGCCACGCCGAAAGCAATTGGTACATGGTACCCCATGTCGAGCTTCATGCTGATGTCCACTTGCCGCATCATCCAACCAATGAAGGCGATGGTGGCAAAGAACACCGTCATCTGCCATTCAAACCCCTGCTGGCCCGGCATGGCAAAGCCCAAGCCGAGTTCGGCTGGCGGCGGGTCAATCCGCCCGGCAAAGAAGTTTTGCGGAATAGAGTAGGGGCCGTTCAAGATGGTCGCATTCACGTAGAAATACGTGCCGAAGATGATGCCGATGACCGAGATAAAGCCCCAAAAGCCGACATAGAACGGGCCTACCCAAAAATCGAAGGGATCGTAGCGGAACAGAGCGCTAAAGGTCGTGCGCCCTTTGATCTTGTACTCCGGCTCGATTTCTTCGATCGTGCGCCCTCCCGGCACCCGTGTGGATCGCGCACCTTCAACGACGGTGAACGAAAAATCGGGAAAGCGGGGGTCTTTCGCTTTTGCTCTGCTCATAGCGACTCCCTCTGCTAGCGGCTGGCGCGGCGACCGGCTTCTCCATCGCGCCTCTGCGCTGCCCTGACATTGACAGCGTGTAATGATAAGCAAAATTTTAAACCCTTTTCGGCCAGTATAATACGCCTGACAGGCATTGTCAAGCTACAGGTGTCGATATTTAATTTTGCATTATAAAGCCGCAAAACACGTTGCTTTTTCCATGAATGCCCCTTGTTGACTTCTTGCATATAAAACAAGAATGACTTGTGGTATACTGAAGGCGCGTCAGCAAACGAGCACTGACCGAATGGGCGGGCGATGAGCAGTCTTGCCGTTGTCATTCTCAACTACAACCGGGCCGATCTGTTAGCTGATTGTTTGGCCTCGATCGCCGCCTCTCCCACCCGCTGCGGGTTGTCGGTGTGGGTGGTTGATAATGCTTCAACCGATGGAAGTGCGGCGGTCGTGCGTACCCAATTTCCTTGGGTGCATTTGATCGAAAGCCCGATCAATGGGGGCTTCTCAGCCGGGAATAATCTGGCCTTGCGCCGTATTCTCGCCGATCCCTATCCGCCAGACTACATTCTGTTGTTGAACAACGATACGATCGTGCCAGCAGGCGCGCTCGATGGGTTGGTTGATTATCTCGATCAGCATCCGGCTGTGGGCGCGGTTGGGCCGAAGTTGCTCTTGCCTGATGGCTCGCTCGATCTAGCCTGCCGGCGTAGCTTCCCGACTCCGGCAATCGCTTTTTACCGCCTATTCGGTCTCGCTCGCCTCTTCCCGCGAAGCCGCCGCTTTGCTGCCTACAACATGACTTACCTCGATCCTGATGTCGAGACAGAAGTTGACTCAGTGGTGGGCGCATGCATGATGGTACGCACGGCGGTGGTGCGTGAAGTAGGACTGCTTGACGAGTCGTTTTTTATGTATGGCGAAGATCTCGATTGGGCCTACCGGATCAAGCAGTATGGCTGGAAGATTGTCTATTATCCCGGCGTGATCGTTTATCATTACAAGCGGGCTGCTTCCAGCCGGCGTCCGATTCCATCGATCCGTGCGTTTTACGATGCCATGCGGCTGTTTCACCGCAAGCATTACGCTGCAACCACGCCGGCGCTGCTCAATGGCCTGATCGAGTTAGGTATCACCGTAAAGGAGCTGTGGGCGCTTGGCCGCAATCTCCTCCTCCCATCCAACGCGCGTCGCGCCAATTAAGTCGCGGTCGTTGCTGCGCCCGCGCGCATGGCGTGCGCTGTTACGCTTGCTGTTGATTGCAATAGATGTAGCGGCGCTAAATCTGGCCGCGCAGCTTGCGTATGCCCTCGGCGCCGATTCGCTCGCCGCAGCCGGTTTTCGAATGCCCTCCGATCCGTTGACGCCGTTACGCCTGAGTGTGCTCGGCAGTATGACGGCCTTGATCGTGTTTGCCAGCTATGGCCTTTACGAAATGAAACGCGGCGCCTCACGCCTCGATGAAGCGGTGAAGGTGGTGACGGCGGTGTCGTTTACCATGGTGTTGGTGATCTTCATCAACGCCCTGATCGGTGAGTTTGGCG
>JANWYE010000570.1 GCA_025057175.1 Chloroflexus sp.
ATTCGCTGGGGCACGCATGTGTCCCAGTACATCATCGCTTCAAAAAACCAAAATCCCCGTGAGGGGATTGAAAGGCATCAACGGGGTTATCAGCGTCACCCCGTCTAATGGCGCCTTCAAAAAACCAAAATCCCCGTGAGGGGATTGAAAGAGCCTTTTCGATGCGATCAGTTAAGTCCATTGTTTTTTCCTTTCTTCAAAAAACCAAAATCCCCGTGAGGGGATTGAAAGTGATCGGATGGTCCTGCTCGACACCATCGACAATCTCTACCGCTTCAAAAAACCAAAATCCCCGTGAGGGGATTGAAAGGCATCCGGGATCGGCGTCCCGCAGACGATGCAGTATCTTCAAAAAACCAAAATCCCCGTGAGGGGATTGAAAGCCGCAAGACGTGGTGTACCGCCTGACTATTGACGGCGTCGCCTTCAAAAAACCAAAATCCCCGTGAGGGGATTGAAAGCGACGATTCGCTGGGGCACGCATGTGTCCCAGTACATCATCGCTTCAAAAAACCAAAATCCCCGTGAGGGGATTGAAAGGCA
>JANWYE010000571.1 GCA_025057175.1 Chloroflexus sp.
ATGCCGGCGATACACGCCTGTTTATCGTCGAGCAGCCGGGGAGGATCCGCATCTTCGCGGATGGCCGGCTGTTGCCGGAGCCATTCCTCGATATTCGTGAGCGCGTCAACGACAGCGCCAACGAGCAGGGCCTGCTCGGCCTGGCGTTTCATCCGCGCTACGTCGAGAACGGTTTCTTCTTCGTCAACTACACCGGAGCTAACGATGAGACCGTCATCGCGCGCTTCTCGGTGACGAGCGACCCGAACCGCGCCGACCCCGCCGGCGAGAAGGTCATCCTGACCATCGCGCAGCCGTATCGCAACCACAACGGCGGCGATCTGGCCTTCGGGCCGGACGGCTACCTCTACATCGGCACAGGCGATGGCGGCAGCGCCGGCGACCCGGAGAACCGTGCCCAGAACCTGCAATCTCTCCTCGGCAAGATGCTGCGGCTGGACGTGAACAACGGCGACCCGTATGCCCTCCCTCCTGACAATCCCTTTCTGATGCGCGGTGACGCCAGGTCAGAAATTTGGGCTTATGGCCTGCGCAACCCGTGG
>JANWYE010000572.1 GCA_025057175.1 Chloroflexus sp.
TATAAACGTAACCTTCAAAAAACCAAAATCCCCGTGAGGGGATTGAAACCCAAAACCAGACGCAAAACTGGTTGCGGCCTTGGACATGTTGCCCTTCAAAAAACCAAAATCCCCGTGAGGGGATTGAAACGAAAACTACTCTTCGATGATGAGGCGCATCAGTGTCTCCCAGTCCCTTCAAAAAACCAAAATCCCCGTGAGGGGATTGAAACGTATAATTCTTTCGCGCCCGCCTCGCTCGCCCCGCCCCGCCCTTCAAAAAACCAAAATCCCCGTGAGGGGATTGAAACTTGTACCGGCCAAGCGCTGCCATCACGAACGTCGCCTCGACTTCAAAAAACCAAAATCCCCGTGAGGGGATTGAAACAGAAATTCAATCGATTGTCAACGGGGATTTAGAAAGTTGCTTCAAAAAACCAAAATCCCCGTGAGGGGATTGAAACTCAATACGCCATACTCCAAGGCGTGGAATATGGCGCAAGCTTCAAAAAACCAAAATCCCCGTGAGGGGATTGAAACCTCCGCCGGCGTTGTTTCTTTGC
>JANWYE010000573.1 GCA_025057175.1 Chloroflexus sp.
GGCGCGGGAGAAGTCGGCCAGCGCGGCGGCGTAGTCCTTCAGTTCGTAGTGCGTGCGCCCACGCCAGCGGTAGTTGTCGCCATCGTCGGGCTGGAGTTGGATGGCGCGGGAGAAGTCGGCCAGCGCGGCGGCGTAGTCCTTCAGTTCGTGGTGCATGCGCCCGCGCCAGTGGTAGTTAACGCTATCGTCGGGCTGGAGTTGGATGGCGCGGGAGAAGTCGGCCAGCGCGGCGGCGTAGTCCTTGAGATGGTAGTGCGTGCGCCCGCGCCAGCGGTAGTTGTAGCCATTGTCAGGCTGGAGTTCGATGGCGCGGGAGAAGTCGGCCAGCGCGGCGGCGTAGTCCTTCAGTTCGTAGTGCGTGAGCCCGCGCCAGTGGTAGTTGTAGCCATCGTTGGGCTGAAGCTCGACGGCGCGGGAGAAGTCGGCCAGCGCGGCGGCGTAGTCCTTCAGTTCGTAGTGCGTGAGCCCGCGCCAGCGGTAGTTGTAGCCATTGTCAGGCTGGAGTTCGATGGCGCGGGAGAAGTCGGCCAGCGCGGCGGCG
>JANWYE010000574.1 GCA_025057175.1 Chloroflexus sp.
CTTTTTTGTTTTGGCACGTGCGACACCACCGGTCCGTGCTGCGTTACCATGTTTCAAACCCCTTCACAGCGGGGCTTTTTTGTTTTGTATCAGCAGAACCCGCTCTTCCGCGAACCATGCCGAAGTTTCAAACCCCTTCACAGCGGGGCTTTTTTGTTTTGTTGCGACATCGCGGTCGAGGGGTGCGACGCCCCAACGTTTCAAACCCCTTCACAGCGGGGCTTTTTTGTTTTGTCCGCCGTGTCCGCCGGCGCGGGGGAGTGTCATCGATGTTTCAAACCCCTTCACAGCGGGGCTTTTTTGTTTTGAAGTCTCATAGAACCTTGGCTCATACAACCGCAGATATGTTTCAAACCCCTTCAAAGCGGGGCTTTTTTGTTTTGTCACCAATCCGCTGCACTACGAAGCGCTGTATTCCGCAATGTTTCAAACCCCTTCAAAGCGGGGCTTTTTTGTTTTGGCGGGCGAGCCGGGGCAACACCGGCCCCGCGCAGCGGGGTTTCAAACCCCTTCACAGCGGGGCTTTTTTGTTTTGGAGGAG
>JANWYE010000575.1 GCA_025057175.1 Chloroflexus sp.
CCTCACGGGGATTTTGGTTTTTTGAAGCTACGCTTCATCGATGAGGCGCAACAGTTCCTGCCACTCAGGTGTCAATCCCCTCACGGGGATTTTGGTTTTTTGAAGTGCTCAATGGTTTGCCGCATTGTTGCGCGCTTGCAAGTGCGGTGTCAATCCCCTCACGGGGATTTTGGTTTTTTGAAGCAACACGATACGGTATCGTTACTACAGAAATCGGTTTCTAAAGGTGTCAATCCCCTCACGGGGATTTTGGTTTTTTGAAGACAAAAATGTGGCGACACATATTGTGTACCGCGCATTAGTGTCAATCCCCTCACGGGGATTTTGGTTTTTTGAAGTTAGACCTATCACGTTCGGTGTAGCGTTTGTCTCGCGGTGTCAATCCCCTCACGGGGATTTTGGTTTTTTGAAGGTTAGCGTCAGCGTCAGCGTTAGCGTCAGCGCTAGCAACGCGGTGTCAATCCCCTCACGGGGATTTTGGTTTTTTGAAGTAGACACAAGCCGGCAATGAGATTGTTGCGCTGTTCAAATAGGTGTCAAT
>JANWYE010000576.1 GCA_025057175.1 Chloroflexus sp.
GGGCCCCCCCCCGCCCCCCCCGCCCCCCCTGGGCGCGCGGGGCCCGGGGGGGGAGGGGGCCATCCCCCCCTCCGCGCCCCCTGCGCCCTCCGCGCCTCTGCGTTCCCGTCCTCCCCTCCGTTAGGGGAGGGGCCGGGAGGGGGGCTACCCTCTCACCCCGCCAATGCTTCCCGAACAAGCCGCTGGCACTCGACCGGGTGCTCGATTGGCGGCAGGTGGCCGCAGGCGGGAATAAATTCGACCTTTGCCGATGCGATCAGCGCGGCTGCTGCGCGCACTTCCGTAGGACGAATAATCCGATCTTCTTGCCCGCCGATCAGCAATACCGGCGCTTTGATCATCTGCAACCGGCTCTTCAAGGTTGGATCGGCCGGCATGGTCTGCATCGTGACATACATGCGGCCATCAGCGCGGGCGTGATCGGCCAGATACGCATCCCAACGCGCCGGATCAGTCGGCGGGCCGGCCAATAGCCACGTCGCCATCAGTTGGTTGGTGAGAGGCGTGCCTAGAGCCCAGCCGGCCCTCGTGTTGATCGCC
>JANWYE010000577.1 GCA_025057175.1 Chloroflexus sp.
GGATTTTGGTTTTTTGAATCAGTGCGAATTAACCGAACATGAGATACGGGAGCATGTCAAGTTTCAATCCCCTCACGGGGATTTTGGTTTTTTGAATCGCGCACAGTAGCGCGCACATCGGAACGGAAGCGCAACCGTTTCAATCCCCTCACGGGGATTTTGGTTTTTTGAATAAAGACGCTGACCGAACTTAATCGTGCGCTCGACTTTAACCGTTTCAATCCCCTCACGGGGATTTTGGTTTTTTGAATGCAGCACAATGCGCGAGCGGCTAATGTCGGCGTATTGAGCGAAGTTTCAATCCCCTCACGGGGATTTTGGTTTTTTGAATGTTATGTGCGGGCTATACTAGAAGCTCTCGGCGTATGGTCAAGTTTCAATCCCCTCACGGGGATTTTGGTTTTTTGAATCGAATGCCCGGAAAGGCTACCGTTGCAATGCCACTTTGGTTTCAATCCCCTCACGGGGATTTTGGTTTTTTGAATCGCGTCGAGATAACCATTGTCGATGCCGCCGGCGGCTCGCGTTTCAATCCCCT
>JANWYE010000578.1 GCA_025057175.1 Chloroflexus sp.
ACCCCTTCACAGCGTGTATTTTTTGTTTTGTCGTGTTCTGCGGTCAGCTTATGAACCAGCTTAGCTCTGTTTCAAACCCCTTCACAGCGGGGCTTTTTTGTTTTGCCGCCCCCCACACTTTCTCCAAGCGGTCCCTAGGAGTTTCAAACCCCTTCACAGCGGGGCTTTTTTGTTTTGGAGGAGGAAGATGGAGAAGTATACTGAGGTGCTCCGGTTTCAAACCCCTTCACAGCGGGGCTTTTTTGTTTTGACCAATTGTTGCGTTCACTTGCGCGTTATGTTGCAAGGTTTCAAACCCCTTCACAGCGGGGCTTTTTTGTTTTGTCTATCAATCGATAACGGCGACGAATGCCGTTGACACGTTTCAAACCCCTTCACAGCGGGGCTTTTTTGTTTTGAAGAGAAGATGCAATTCCAATGCATCTTCTTAATGAACTGTTTCAAACCCCTTCACAGCGGGGCTTTTTTGTTTTGGGCCGCGATGAGGATACTTCGCCTCACGCGGCACGAAGGTTTCAAACCCCTTCACAGCGGGG
>JANWYE010000579.1 GCA_025057175.1 Chloroflexus sp.
GTGAGGGGATTGAAAGCGAGACTTGCCAGCATCGCCCGCGCCTGCGCGCGGTCGCCTTCAAAAAACCAAAATCCCCGTGAGGGGATTGAAAGGCAATTAAAACCTAGACTAATCAGGTATTCCTTCCATTCCTCTTCAAAAAACCAAAATCCCCGTGAGGGGATTGAAAGACGCCGGCGTAGCCACAGTACCGAAAATGTGTTTGCTGCGTGCACTTCAAAAAACCAAAATCCCCGTGAGGGGATTGAAAGCCGGGTGGCCGGCTGCCATGGACAGCAGAGCAAGAGGCGGCCTTCAAAAAACCAAAATCCCCGTGAGGGGATTGAAAGTTAATACTTTGCGCCCGTACATTGTTGCCTCCTTTGTGTCTTCAAAAAACCAAAATCCCCGTGAGGGGATTGAAAGATGTCACCAACATGACGCGCACGCCAAGCGAGGTTACGTGGCTTCAAAAAACCAAAATCCCCGTGAGGGGATTGAAAGCGGTAGAGAATGTGCATCACACGCCCACCACCGTCTTGGTCTTCAAAAAA
>JANWYE010000057.1 GCA_025057175.1 Chloroflexus sp.
AATGCTGTTAAAGACATTGCATAGAACACTTTCAGCCAACCTGCCGTGACGATGGTTGTCAATATAATGCTCTTTATTACTTCATCAAATAATTTAGCGATCTAAGAATGAGAAACTTATAGCTTCACAGCATTGACATGCGAGGTCATTGCCAATAGCGTGAGTGGCGGTAGTTGTGTTGGTGCGCTCGGCGGATTGAATATCAACAATCTCATCGAGAGTAGTGCCAGCGCCTGTGGTCTAACTCACGGTGTCAACGGCAATATCATCGGCGCTGACCCCAACCTCGGCGCGCTTACCAGAACGCCGAGCTGCTTGGTGAGGTCCCCTGAATTTGGCGTGCGGCAGTTAGGCCTAACTGCTGCACGCTAAGCGGTCTAGGCCCACTCATGCCAAGCCACAGACAATCTATCCTCAACATCCATAAGCGATGTGCGGAACGAACGTTTTTGTCGCGTACCCTGTGTCATTGCGAGGGGGCTAGAGGCGGCGCGCCACGCTGCCTCTGCCCCCGAAGCAATCCCCTTCGAGTGCGAGAGCAGTGCCTGCAAGGGGCATAGTTTTCGATACATTCCGCAAATACAAGTAAGAGTTTGAAGCTGCCAGAGATTGCTGCGCTGCTTTCGCTAGCACACTACCCTGCTGAGCACGGCGGTTCGCGATGACAGAGAGGCGATCTGCGCAAAATGTGTACTTTACAGAACATTACGTGTAAGGTCTGTCTGCCACGTTGCCACCGGTAACACGCTCGCCCTTGCTACGTCCTCCGCGCTCTCGGCGGTGATCCTGCGGAGGCATGCTCTATCTCAGGCCTCCTTATCTTCCACTCCGCACATGCCCCACCACCTCCGCGCGTGCCATGACCGTTGCTTGAGCAGCAGTGCGCCGGCGTACTTCGACCTGCTCGGCGGCGAGCAGTTTTTCGCTCACCACCACCCGCCACGGCGCGCCGATCAAGTCGGCATCGTTGAACTTCACTCCCGCCCGCTCGTCACGGTCGTCGAGCAGCACGGCTAACCCCGCCGCGCGCAGCTCGGCGGCCAGCGCCTGCCCCGCCGCAGCCACCGCTTCGCCCCGCCCCAGTGTGACCAGATGCACATCAACCGGCGCGATCGCCGCTGGCCAGACGATGCCGCGCTCGTCGTGATGGCGATCAACGGCGAGGTGGAGTAGGGGTTCGAGGTCGAGTTCGATGCCGGCGATATAGAGTGGCCGGTTTTGGCCGTCGGCAGCCTGCACCAGCAGTTCAGTCAGTTGCGGCGGGGTGATGATCCCGATCATTGCCCCGCGCCCTTCGCTGCGCGCCGTGCCGCAACACGGGCAGGGATCACCGGCCTCTGCCTGCGCAATGTCGGCCACGAGCGTGGCTTGCCAGTCGCGACCATACACCACGTCGCGCAAGTGATAGCCGGGCCGATTGGCGCCGGCCACCAGCGGCGCGCCGTTGGTAACGCTTAGATCGGCGACAACCAGCACATCGCGCAGCCCTACCGGCGAGGCGTAGCCGGGAGTCGCGCCACAGGCCCGAATCTGCTCTTCGCTAGCCGGCATTAGCTCGCCGGCATTGATCGCAGTCGCCAGCTTGGCCAGACTCGCCTCGCGATCGCCACGCACCACTGCAAACACCAGCCGTTGCGCGCGGCTGTCGTAAAAGAAGAGCGCTTTGGCTGTCGCTGCCGTCGGGATGCCGAGATACTCGGCCAACGCGGCAATCGTGTTCGCGCCCGGTGTCTCGACCAGACTCATCGCCGGCGTCGGGCCGGAGTAGGGTGGTGGCGCTGCAAGCGGGGCCAATTCTAGCGGCGCGCGCCACCCGCATGCCGGGCAATCGAGCGTCGCCAACGGCGCGGCTTGGCAATTGACGATGACCGTCGCGGTTCCCTCGACCAGCAGCGCAGCGGCGATGTGATCAAGGCCGCTGTGGCGCAACACAGTGCTGAGCCGGTCACGAGCCGCGGCCAGCAGGTTGTGTGCCTGCGTCGCGTCGAGTGCCAGCGCTGCCCAGCTTAGCGTGGTCGGCGTGGGCAAGTCGAGCAGCGTAGCGCGATTGCGCGCTTGTTGCTTACGCCGCCGCCAGCTCCAGATCGTCTGCGGCAACTGCCGGTACGAGTCGATGTCGCGCCGGGCCAGTGCGGCTACCGTAGCCGGCCATGGCTCGGTGGTGGTGGTTGGCAAGCTCACCTCTTGCGCGCCAAGCTCATGCATTGCCGTAGTGAGCAGCTCTGCTAAACGCCGCAGCGCTGCGCTGCCCAACGGCAACAATGCCGGCGCGCCGTCGCTCAAGCTGCGCATGATCCCTGCCCGCCAAAGCAACTGCTCGGCCAGCGAAGCGGCCTCGGCCGGCGCTTGGCGCAAGGTGCGTCCAAAGAGAGTAGCCAGATGCATCAGTGTCACTCCATGGATGTAGCTCGGCATCGACCTTCAAAACAACCCCAACTGTGCTGGCAGATCATCCGCTACGGCCACCGGCGCGCCCAACGTGTACAGCCGAGCTGCGATCTGGCGGCACAGACGTGGCGATTGCGCTTCGTCAGGACAGTGCATAAACAGATAGATGTTCGGATCGGTCGTGGCCCATGCCGCTATCCGGGCCGCCCATTCGTCTAGAAAGGGCGCATTGCGGGCAAGATCGGGATGGCCAATATACCGCACTAGCGTTGGCCCGCCGCCACGCAACGGTCGCAAGGGCACATCCGGCTTGCGCTCGCGGGCATCGTCGAGCAGCGCCCCACCGGGATCGTTCGGGTCGCGGATCGGGCGCACATCCATGATCACTCGCCCAATTTGATACTGCTCCAGCAACGCCATCAACGGCGCTTCCCCCACTGGCAAATACCAATCAGGATGGCGCACCTCAATCGCCAGCGCCGCCTCGCGCGGCCAACCGGCCACAAACCGTTCGAGGTCGGCAAGGCGAACTGGGCCATACCCCGGCGGCAGTTGCAGGAAGAAGGGGCCGCAGCGTACCCCTAGCCCCTGCATCCGCTCGACGAAAGCGCGCGCCTGCGGCAACTTCTCGGCCAGCGGCCCGGCATGGCTCACCTCGCGCGGCAATTTGCAACAAAAGCGGAAGCTGGCCGGTGTTTCGGCTGCCCACCGCGCTACCGTTGCCGGCGACGGCGTAGCGTAGAAGGTGGTATTGCCTTCTACTGTCGTCAATTGCCGGCTATAGAGCTTGAGAAACTCGCTGCTCCGAGTGCCCGGCGGAAAGAGATCGCCAATCCAGCCGGGGTATGCCCACACCGCGCACCCAATTCTGATCATCGTAGCCTGCCCTTATTTTAAACGCAGAGGCGCAAAGGTAGTTTATCCCAACGAAAAGGCGCAAAGATGCCTAGCAGCGCGGATCGGGCATAACCTTCTCCAACCTTCAGCTCTCCATCCCTCTGCGCCCTTCGCGATCGTCGCGCCTTTGCGTTTAGCCCCTCTGCGCCTTTGCTTCCTTCGCGCCTCAGAATCGCTCGGTGATCACCTTAGGCTGGGTAAACAGGCGCAGATAATCGCTCCCACCGGCCTTGCTGTCGGTGCCCGACATGTTGAAGCCGCCAAATGGCTGCACCCCCACCAGCGCGCCGGTACACTTGCGGTTGAAATAGAGATTGCCGACGTGGAACTCCTCGCGCGCCCGTTCGAGCCGTTCGAGGTTGCGGCTGTAGAGGCCGCCGGTCAAGCCGTATTCGGTATCGTTGGCGATCGCTAGCGCCTCGTCGAAGTTGGCGGCCCGGATAAAGGCCAGCACCGGCCCAAAGATCTCTTCTTGGGCAATACGGGCGTGCGGTTTGACATCGGCGAAGACAGTGGGGTTAATGAAGAAGCCGCCGTCTTTCACCAGTTCGTGGTCGATCACTTCGCCGCCGGCCACCAGCCGGCCCTCTTCCTGCCCGATCGCGATGTACTGGCTGATCGTATCAAATGCCCGTTGGTCAATTACTGCCCCCATATCCGTCTCTGGCTTAGTGGGGTTGCCCAGCCGCAAAGCTTTGGCCTTCTCGACCACGCGCTGCAACACGTGATCATAGACCTGATCAACCACGATTGCTCGCGAGCAGGCGCTACACTTTTGGCCCTGAAAACCAAAGGCGCTGATGACAATCCCGGTCGCTGCCGCTTCGAGATCGGCTGTTTCGTCAACGATAATCGCGTCTTTGCCACCCATCTCAAGGATCGGGCGCTTGAGCCAGTTCTGGCCGGGTTGGCGCACAGCGGCGCGCTGCTGAATGCGCAGCCCCACATTCTTTGAGCCAGTGAAGCCGATAAACCGCACCAAGGGATGATCCACCAGAAAATCACCGATCACCGCGTCTTCGCCAGTAACGAGATTGACCACACCCGGCGGCAAGCCAGCCTCTTCCAAAATCTGCACCAGCAGATTAGCCATTACCGGCGCGCGGGGCGATGGCTTCAGCACAACCGTGTTCCCCACCACAATTGGAGCTACCGTCAACGTAGTAGTGATCGCGAGCGGGAAATTCCACGGCGGGATGGCCAGTCCCGGCCCTAGCGGGATGTACCGCAGCTCGTTAAACTCGCCGGGGTACGGCACCAACGGTTGCCGTTCGCCCTGCAACAGCAGTGCTTGCCGGGCGTACCACTCGCAGAAGTCAATTGCTTCAGCCACATCGGCATCGGCTTCGACCCAATTTTTGCTTACCTCGTGCATCATCCATGCTGCCAACTCTTCCTTGCGCCGGCGCATAATGGCCGCCGCGCGCAGCAACACTTGCGCCCGCGCGCTCACCGGCGTGCGTGCCCATGCGCGGAAGGCGGCATCGGCAGCCAACACCGCCTGATGCGCTTGCTCTTGCGAGGCGCTGCTAGCGTATCCCACTACCTTCTTTGGCTCTGCCGGATTGATCGAAGCCAGTTTGCGTTCGGTCACGATGTGTTCACCGCCGATCACCAGCGGGTAGGTTGCGCCCTGTTGCCCAGCGACGTGCCGGATAGCGCGCTGCATCGCTGCGCGCCGGTCGCCACTGTCAAAATTGCCAAACGGTTCATTTTGAAAAGGGGTCAGCATATCTTTCTCCTTACCACTGTGGAGCCGCTGTCATTGCTCATTGTAGCAGGGAAATCGAAGAGCGCGCTAACCCCCTTCTCGCCGTGTGGGAGAAGGGGGCAGGGGGGATGAGGGTAACATCACCCCCTCTCCCGCATCGCGGAAGAGGGGGCAGGGGGTGTGGGCAACTCCAGCCTTACGCCGTTGCCATCGCCGCCTTCTGCTTGGCCTTCTCCTCCTCGACCAGCACGCGGCGCAATACTTTGCCGACCAGCGTCTTCGGCAGCTCGGTGCGGAACTCGACCTCGCGCGGCACTTTGTACGGAGCAAGGTGGAGTTTGCAGAACTCCTTGATCTCCTCGGCAGTCGGCTGTTCACCCGGCTTCGGCACAATAAACGCCTTCACCGTATCGTCGCCGCGCTGCGGGTGTGGAATGCCGACAACCACTGCCTCCATCACCTTGGGGTGCATGAAGAGCACCTCCTCGACATCGCGCGGCAGCACCTTCAGACCGCCGACGTTGATCATATCCTTCTTGCGATCGACGATATAGAAGTAGCCGTCCTTATCAACCCGGGCAATATCGCCGGTGTGCAGCCAGCCATCAGCGTCAATGGTCTGCGCCGTCTCTTCGGGCCGTTGCCAATAGCCCTTCATCACCTGCGGCCCGCGCACGCATAGCTCGCCGGTCGCGTCGCTGCCCGGCTCAATCTCTTTGCCGGTATCGAGATCAATCACTTTAGCCTCGGTATCGGGCAGCGGGATGCCAATGCTGCCGGCGCGGCGCTCGCCAAAGACCGGGTTACAGTGCGTCACCGGGCTGGCCTCGGTCATGCCAAAACCTTCGACGAGGCGGCCGCCGGTCAGTTGGCCAAACTTCTCCTGCACCTCCATCGGCAAGGGGGCTGATCCGCTAATACACGCCTTCACGCTGCGCAGATCGTACTCGTTGACTTTGGGGTGGTTGATGATACCGATGTACATCGCCGGCACGCCGGGGAAGAGGGTGCAGCGCTCGCGCTGGATCACGTTCATCACGTTATCAATCGGGCGCGGGCTAGGCACAATCACGATCTCGGCCCCGATGTGGATGCTGTACATCATCGCTACGGTCATACCGTAAACGTGGAAGAAGGGGATTGCCGCCATCATCTTCTCGCCGCCGGGCTGGCCGCGCGTCAACCACGAAGCGACCTGCACCGTGTTGGCGACCAAGTTGCGATGAGTCAGCATTGCCGCTTTGGGCAGACCAGTAGTGCCGCCGGTGTATTGGAAGAGTGCAATGTCATCGGGTGTGATACTTACACGCGGCGGTGTCGGGCCGTACTTCTCGAGCAGGTGCTGGAAGAAGAAGATGTCCTGTTCGGGCATCACATCCACCCACTCTGGGGTCTTCTTCTGCGCGCTCTTCACCAACAGGTTTGAAGGAAAGCCCAGCGTATCAAAGATATGGGCTACAATCACCCGCTTGACCGGCGTTTCGGCGCGCACTTCGCGCAAGCGCGGCCAGAATAGGTTAAGCAGTACGATCGTCTCAGCGCCCGAGTCGTGCAATTGGTGCTGCAATTCACGCCCAGTGTAGGTCGGATTGGTGTTGACCACGATTGCGCCTAGCCGCATACAGGCAAAGAAGGTGATAATGTAGTGCGGCGAGTTGGGCAGCATCACCGCTACCCGATCTCCTTTGCGCACACCAAGCTGGTAGAGCGCCGTCGCCATCCGGTCAACTTTCTCATTGAGCTGCCGATAAGTAAACTTGCCGCCCACCGTGAATCGTCCGCCGAGCAGATATCGCAACACAAAATTGGTTGCGGTATGATCGGCATAGGTCTTGGCGCTGTTGTTCAACATGTCGCTGAGCGTAATATCAGGGTAAGTCAGCGACGGCGGCACACCCGGCTCATAGTACGATAACCAAATCTTGTCCAAATTGCACCTCCTTGTGCGCCCTGAAGAACATCGGGGGATTACAACTACTATTTCCTTGCTCAGCGGTGAAGGCAACGGCCTTCACCGCGCCGTCTACGGTTTCCTACACATCGTCGCGGAGCCAGCCCCGCTCACGAGCAATGAATTTGATCGTGGCATCGTCAGGCGGATACAACCCTGCTGCCTGATAGGCATAAGCCAGCAGCGCTGCGCCACCAATCAAACCAATAATAAGGCCAAGCAGAAAGGTGAAAACACCAATCACCTGTTTCATACAACCTCCCCGTGTCTCTTCCCATACTCATTGGGGAAATACACTTCGATTGTACCATATTTTATCGGCGTTGGAAGTGAATCGAGTATAATAAGAGTGTTGCCGCTCTGCTCTTTCCCAGTACACGGACTCCAGCTATCATTCTCCGCCAGAATTGTCACACTGGTTGCTGCCTGATGATGTACACAAGGAGTTGTCCAATGGCTAAAGTAAAGATGACGCGGGGCAAATTCAATGGGATTCAAGCCTGTGCTGATGCCAATGGCATTATTGCAGCGGCGGCGATGGATCAGCGCGGCTCGCTTAAAAAGGCGATTGCCAAAGCGCGTGGGGCAGATGCATCTAACGAAGATCTGACAGCATTCAAGACGGCGGTGACGCGCATTCTTACTCGCTACGCCAGCGCTATTCTGATGGATCCGGAATATGGCTTGCCGGCAATTGCCCAACGCGCTCCCGGAACAGGGGTGTTGTTAGCCTACGAGAAGACCGGCTACGACGCTTCGGTGCGTGGTCGCTTGCCCGATCTGCTCGATGTCTGGAGCGTCCGTCGCCTGAAGGAGGCTGGCGCTGATGCGATCAAGATTTTGCTTTACTATAATCCTTTCGACGATCCTGCCATCAACGATGTGAAGCATGCCTTCATCGAGCGAGTCGGTGCTGAGTGCGCGGCCCATGATATTCCGTTCTTCCTCGAGCCGATTGCCTACGATGATGCCGTTGGTGATGAGAAGAGCTTTGAGTTTGCGCTGGTGAAGCCGAAGTATGTCACTGCCTATATGGCCGAGTTCTCGAAGCCGCAGTATGGCGTGGATGTGCTTAAGGTCGAGGTGCCGGTCAATGTGAAGTTTGTCGAGGGGATGCGCGTGTTTAGCGGCCAGAAGGCCTATAGCCGCGAAGAGGCGAAAGAGTTTTTCCGGCAGGCTGCTGATGCTGCCCGCAAGCCATTCATCTACCTCAGCGCCGGCGTCTCTGATGAGGTCTTCCGCGAGACGCTCGAATTGGCTGCCGAGGCCGGCACGCCCTTCGCCGGAGTGTTGTGCGGGCGCGCGACGTGGCAAGATGGCATCCCAGTTTATGCCCAGCATGGCCTAGCGGCGCTTGAGTCATGGCTTGAGGATCGCGGGGTTGCTAATATTACCGCGCTCAACGAGACGCTAGCTAAGGGCGCAAAACCGTGGTGGACGATCTACGGCGGTTTGGAAAATATCGAAATTGTGGATTTGCCGGCGCTAAACTGATGGGCTTCATTCCCTGCCCCCTTCTCCTTACTAATGGGAGAAGGGGGTAAATTACATTCCCACAATCCCCATGCCGCCCCGCCCGGCCCGGCGTAGCCGTTCAATGGTTGACCAGCGCGGCACGCCCGGAACGCGCATCGGTTGCATTCCCTGCGCCATCAGCCGCATCGAGTCGCGCCAGCGTGCCGGTTGTTCAGATGTTTGCACCTCAGCCTGCGCTGCCTCTTCGGCGAGCAATAGGGTGATCGCCGCGATTGCCGCCGCGGCCTCTTCTTCGGTCGGCGTGCCAGTAGTAGTGATATGCATAGCGTTATTTCCTCTCAACCATCATCTTTCCCAAACCCGCGCCGATTCGCCCCATCCGTTTCCTATTACCCACACCAGCGCCTGTGCCCTCTTCACCTACACCTGCCGCAACACTCGTTGCACCATCACCCGCTGCGCCGCCAATTCGCGTTCAGCGGACAATGGCGGCAGCTCGGCGCTCGCTCCATACCGCCGGCGCAATGCCAGCCCGATCAGGTGATCGGTCAATTGCGGATTCTTCGGTAACAGAGAGCCGTGCAGGTAACAACCAAACGCGTTGCGGTAGATTGCGCCCCCCCAGCCGTCTTGGCCGTTGTCGCCGTAGCCGGCCAGCACCTTGCCCAGTGGTTTGACTCCTGACCCATGAAAGGTGCGCCCGCTATGATTTTCAAACCCAACCAAGCGCCACGGCCCCTGCCCTAGATCAACCTCGATCACAATATTGCCGATCATCCGCTGTTTGCCGGCGATAGTATGCACATCAAGCGCGCCTAGACCGGGCAGCCGTTCGCCAGTATGAGTGAGGAAGTAGTGGCCGAGCAACTGGTAGCCGCCACAAATTGCCAATACTACCAGATCGTTTTCAATCGCTGCCCGTAACCCCGGCCCCTGCCGTTCGATCAGATCAGTTGTAATCAACGCCTGCCCGCTATCTTGGCCGCCACCGAAAAATGCTAGATCGATCGTGGTCCAATCAATTGTATCACCGGGATTGACCGGAATAACCTCCAGCGCAATCCCGCGCCGCAGGCAGCGCTGGCGCAAGGCGATCACATTGCCGCGATCGCCATACACATTCATGTGGTCGGGGTACAGATGTGCTAAGCGCAATGCCATCATGCCCGCACCAAATAATCCCCTTCACCAATCCACGTATACGTGGTCAACTCCTGCAACCCCATCGGCCCGCGCGCATGCAGCCGGTTGGTCGAGATCGCTACCTCGGCTCCCAAGCCAAACTGGCCACCATCATTGAAGCGAGTGCTAGCATTGACAAAGACCGCTGTCGCATCAACTTCGCGGGTAAAGCGAGCCGCGCTGGCCGGATCACCGGTCAAAATGGCTTCGGAATGGCCCCCGTATTGGGCGATGTGATCCAGCGCCTCATCAATATCGCCCACCACCTTAATCGCCACGATCAGCGCCAGAAACTCGCGCCCAAAGTCGGCTGGCTCAGCCGGCTTCAGGTTCCACTCCTCGTGGCCGGGCGCGTCAGAGAGGATCGCTAGCGCCTCAAGGTCGCAGCGCATCTCGACGCCGTGCTGGGCCAGCGCTGCCGCGACCATCGGCAAAAAGACCGGCGCCGCGTCGCGATGCACCAGCAGCGTATCGAGCGCATTGCACGCCCCCGGTCGCTGCACCTTGGCATTGATAATCACCGGCACGGCGCGGGCAAAGTCGGCGGTTGGCTCGACATAAATATGGCTGACGCCCATCCCACCCACGATCACCGGCACGGTTGCGTTCTCGACGCAGAAGCGATGGAGGCTTGCGCCGCCACGTGGGATGATCATATCAACATAACGATCTAGTCGCAGCAACTGCCGCACCAACTCGCGGTCAGGATCGGTAATGCTCTGCACGGCAAACGCCGGCAAGCCGGCCTGTTCCAAGGCGCTGGCAATGACCGTAGTCGTTGCAGCCACACTGCGCGCAATATCGCTGCCGCCGCGCAAGATGACGGCGTTGCCCGCCTTGAGGCACAGCGCAGCAATGTCAACGGTCACGTTGGGACGCGCCTCGTAGATCGCGCCAATCACGCCGATTGGCACTCGCCGCTTGTACAGCCGCAATCCCGATGGCAGTTCGCGTTGATCGAAAATCTCACCCACCGGATCGGGCAACTCCGCCACCTTCCGGCAATCGGCGGCGATCGCTGCCAATCGCGCTTCGTTCAACAGCATGCGATCAATAATCGCCGGTGGCGTGCCATTCCGCTCGGCATCAGCCACATCAGCCGCATTGGCTGCCAGTATCTCTCCCTGCTGCGCCAGCAGACCATCAGCAATCGCGTGCAGCGCAGCATTCTTTTGCGCAGTTGTTAGATTTGCCAGCGCGCGCGCCGCTTTCTTCGCCCGCCGGCCAATCAGCTCAAGGTCAATCATCACGCGAACCTCCCCGATTGTGTTCGTCATAGCGGCGCCGTTCCGACTCTAAATAGCGCCGGGCGCGCTCGAAGCGATCTTCCAATTCACCTTTCTGATAAGCCTGCCACAGCCACCACACTGCCGCTAACGTCAGCCCGCCGCCAATCACCATCAGCGGCAATAGCGCCGCTGCAAATATATTCGAGGTGGCAATCACGACCATTGCTGCCGCTCCCAACGCAAACGCGCGTCGCCGCCGCGAGCCGGGCGCGCTGCGCCGGAATTGCCCAAACAGCAGCCCGGCGAGGCTCAAGGCCACAATGATGCGGATGATGTCAGGATTCATGATGGTGTTCCCGTGGTTGTCTCTTGGCGGCATTGTACCACGGTCTGGTACCATACGTTGCGCCTTTGTCAAGAGGAGTTTTGCGCGCGAAAGTGACGGTTCGCACCGAGAGACGTTTGTCACATTCCTGTGGGTCTTTGACCATAGGGAGCTGCAAAGAAGTATGCGAAATTGTGCTGTGCAGACCGCGAATGTCACTGCGAGGGATTGTTTCACGCTCTTGTTGCTCGCAGGTTCATAACGGTCAAAGCTAGAGGCTCATGGATCAATCTAGTTCCTGCCCGCCACAACTGTTACTTGTGGTACTATATAAGAATAAGGCAGTGATGCCCGTCGCTGTGACGGGCATTTTTGTGTGTTTCAGCCAGAAAACGAGGTGAAGGGTATGTCCGTTGGGGTGGCTTATACGCTGACCTTGCGCTGCCAAATCGAAAACCGGCCCGGCATGTTGGGCCGGCTCACGACTCTCATCGGCGAGGTCGGCGGCGATATCGGCGCGATCGATATTGTCCGCGCCGAACGCAACATTCTCGTGCGCGACATTACGGTGCGCGTGCAAGATGAACAGCACGGCGAGCAACTGGTAGCCGCGATCAACACACTACAAAACATTAAAGTGCTTCAGGTGAGCGACCGTGTGTTCCTTACCCACCTCGGCGGTAAGCTTGCTACCCAAAGCCGCGTATCCCTCAAGACCCGTGATGATCTTTCGCTGGCCTATACACCGGGAGTGGCCCGCGTCTGCCGCGCTATCGCCGACGACCCCGACAAGGTCTATTCCCTGACGTGGAAGGGCAATAGCGTAGCAGTGGTCAGTGATGGCTCGGCGATCCTCGGTTTGGGCAATCTCGGCCCCGAAGCCGCTATGCCGGTGATGGAAGGCAAGGCGATTCTGTTTAAAGAGCTGGCCAATATTGATGCCGTGCCGATCTGCCTTCGTTCACAAGACCCTGATATCATTGTGCAGACGGTCGAGCAAATTGCGCCGAGTTTTGGCGGTATTAATCTTGAAGATATTGCCGCCCCTAACTGCTTTATTGTCGAGGGCCGGCTGGAAGAGAGTCTCGATCTGCCGGTGATGCACGACGATCAGCACGGTACGGCGGTGGTGGTGTTGGCTGCCCTGCGCAATGCCTTGCGCCTTGTAGGCAAAACGTTGGCTGATGTGCGAGTAGTGGTGAATGGCGTCGGCGCTGCCGGCACCGCTATTATTCGCACTCTAATCGAGGCCGGCGTCGGTGAGATTACTGCGGTTGATCGGTTTGGTATTTTGGTCGAGGGTGACTATGCCCGCCAAACGCCGATGCAACGCATTATCGCTTCGCAGACCAACCGCGAACGCCGGCGTGGCGATCTGGCTGTTGCTCTCCGTGGGGCTGATGTCTTTATCGGCGTCTCGAAGGGCAATATCCTCACTCCCGATCACGTGCGTTCGATGACGGTTGATCCAATTGTTTTTGCGCTGGCAAATCCCATTCCCGAAGGCGATCCCGATATGTTGCGCCAGTATGCCCGCGTGGTTGCAACCGGGCGCAGCGATCAGCCCAACCAGATTAATAACGTGCTTAGTTTTCCCGGCATCTTCCGCGGCGCGCTTGATGTCAATGCGCGCAAAATCACGTCGGCCATGCGCCTCGCCGCTGCCGATGCGCTGGCCAACGTGATCCCGCCCGAAGAGATGAATGAAGACTATATTGTGCCAAGCGTGTTTAACCGGCAAGTGGTGCCCACCATTGCCGCTGCGGTGGCTAAGGCCGCGATCGAAGATGGCGTGGCGCGCCGCAACCATACACCGGGAGATTAAGATGGAGGGCCTAGCGCGCAGTCACCCTACTTGCTCCCTAACCATGCTCGCCATTCCGCTTCGAGTGTGGCAATATCAACGCCGTAGACGCCTTGATAATCGGCGCTGCCGGCAGTTCCATCACCGCTGCGGTAGAGCCGGTCGAAGGCGTCGCGGCCATAGGTGAGTAGCAGGTATTCGACGAAGCTGGCCCATTGGTAGTAGAGGGTGTTCATTTCGGCAGCGGGCCGGCCCAGATGATTCGTTACTAGTGGCAGTGGCGCCTGCCCGCCAAGGAACGCGCGAAAGGTAGCGTGCCGGCCCAGCCAGTAATACCCCGCGCCCCATGTAGCCCAACCTTCCAACAAGATTGGATCGCTGCGGAGATGAGCGTCGCCGTAGTGGTCATGGGCTAGTTGATGGACAAATTCGTGCGCCAAAATATTAACCGCGCGCTCTGGCGCGATCGCGGCGCAGGTGTAGACATGTGCCTCGCGGGTCTGGGTGTAGGCTGCGCCGTGCAAGGCACAGTGCGAGTCGGCGAGGATCAGCACCGTGATCGGCCCGGCCGGCGCAGTGGCAGTGCGCGCGCTAACATAAGCTAACGCTGTGTGTAGTTCGGCAGTGATCGCTTCAATGCTGGCGTTGGCCGGCAGCGCTTGCGGCGCAACGCTGATCTGCAGCGTATCAGTTTGCGCCGCTAGCGTTGCCCCGCTGAGCGCCGGCGCCGCGCCGCCTACTCTGAAATCAGCCACGAGTGGGGCAATGCGGCGCGTTGGTTGATTGGCGCGGCTAACTATGATCGCAGTGGCCACGATAATCAGGCCGGTTGCGGTCAGGAGCCAGCGAGTTTGATGCGATATTGCCATCTGCGGTCTCTTGCCTTGTCGTTGGTGCGCGCGCCGATCGCTGACGCCAGCCGCTCGTCTTCTGTGCGGTAGCTCATAACAGTGAATAGGTGGCGTCTCGGCGTGATGTGCGGGCCAGCGCACTGTTGTAGCAATAGCGTGGCTTGGCGGCTACTCGCTGATCACCTCATACTGCGCCCGTTCGCTGGTATGGGGCGTTACTGCAATCACGACCAACACTCCTCGCTCGCCGTTGTTGAGGGTGGCAGTCGCTACGCCTTCAGCATTAACCTTCAGTGCCTCTACAGTGATCTGGCCATTAGCCGCCGTGCGCACAAGCCGCACTTCCCATTGCTGCGGCAGATCACCGTCGATCCGCGCAAACCCGGCTGCCTCCCAATCACCAACCCCGGCTTCGACATCATCGCGAAACCCGATTTCGGGAATGGCGATGTTGTCGAGCATGATCCCCGGCGCATGCACGCCTTGATCATTAATTGACCAGAAGCGCAGCAGAACCTCCTGCCCCACAAAGGGCGTTAGATCCATCTGCTCTGTCACCCATCGCCCACGCAGGCCGTCTTCCAAATTGGCGTCTGGTCGTCCCGACACACCTGTTAGGCCATGGCCGTAATTCACTCCCTGCGGATCGTAGTCAGTCGTCCACTTGCCGGGTAGTGTTTCCCACGTTCGACCACCGTCAGTCGAGACGGTAACGAAGGCGTAGTCGTAGTCATCTTCAATCTCGAACCACGTGTCGAAGGTGAGCGTTGCCGAACTCACCCCACGCAGGTCAATCCGGCGGGTGAGCGTGGCAATACTATCATCGCTGCGGTTGCTCCACCATGCATAGCGCCCGCGCGGCATTTGCCCGGCGATGCGCACAGTCGTGTCGCCGCGGAAGGTGACAGTTCGAGTGTTGCGCGGTAATTCTAGATAATCGACCCCAAATTGCACAATATCATCGCTGTGCCGGTTGCTGATCGGGTCGGGCCGTACAGTGCGCGGCAGTAGGTCGTTGAGTTCGGTGCCAGTGTCGTAGGTGTAGCGTCCGTCGCCCACCTTGGGGTCGTTAATGAAATTTGCGACCGCCCAATCGGCCATGATCTGGCGAAAATGTGTAATGTCAGGCCGGGTGCGCGCGGCTAGTTCGACAAACGCTTCCAGATTGTTGCCAGCGTTTGCGCGGATCAATGGCCGCAGTTGGTCTTTGCCGGCATATTGGGCGTAGATGTAGCGCATGAAAAGGTGTGCTGCGCCATAATGCACGCCCGATTGTCCGGGCGCAAAGCCCCAACCGGTTAACTGGACGTCGGTGTTGCGCAGATAGAGCGGAATAAAGCCCTCGCTCTGAAAGCCATTGAGGTCTTCAGCTAATTGTGACATCCCCTCGTTGAGCCAGAGAGCGCTGCCCGGTTGCTCGTTCTGATGGATCATATGCTGGAATTCATGGGCCAGCACGTCGAGGTAGGTGTCGCTGTCGAACGGCATCAGTTCGATGTTCATAAAGAACATCTCGCGTTCGTTGCTGTAACGATTGACCTGCCGCGGCAGCGAGTCGCTCGAAGAGTAATAGCCGAGGATTTGGCGGCTGCGCTCAACCGCATTAAGGATGGTGATCCGGTTGTCGCCATCAACGCCGGGTTGCGCTTCACTGCCAAAAATTTCGCGCGTGCGTGGGTAGATCTCTTCTTCAAACGCGCGCGCTGCGCGCTCGAGATCGTTTTGGTTGTAGGGCACGCCAGTTTCGACATACATCAACACCACCGGTCCGGCATAGCGCAGTTCGGCGGTGATTTCGTACTGGGTATCGGTGCCAAAATCGGTGACGAAGAACGCGCGCTGTTCACCGACCCGCACATCGAGCGGTTCGGTGCGGGCGACATCAGGGCATGCGTCTGGCGCCGGCCGGCACGCGCCGAGCTGGCGAGCTAGTTCAACTTGATCACGGGGGAGGCGACCGGCAGCGTCAATCAGCGCGATTTCGTCTACCTCACTGCCTGCCGTGGTCGCGGCAGTGGCTGCCGGTGTGGGCGGTCGCGATGGCGCGTCAGTTGAGCCGATGGTCGTTGTCGATCCTGTTGGAGCGGAGGTTGGCGTTGGTGGCGAATTGCCCGGCAGCCTCGGCTCGCAGCCGGTTAGCACAATGAGGGCGATAGTGATGATGAGGAGGGGTCGTTTCATACCTTTGGGTTTTCACGCCTTGACGCTGATTGAATAACTGGTTGCTACCGGCATTGTACCGTAAAATGGGCGCCACTCGCCATTGAGTGACGCCCGCTGAAGGGGGAAGGAGGAATTCTATGTCAATGCGCTGCGTAAGCAGACTAGGCCGCGATGGCGGTATTGCCGCTGCGGTTGGCCATCGCGCGCAGGCGCGAGATCCGCTTGTGCGTCTCTGGGTGGGTGCGGAAGAGGCCGGCCAAACCGCCCAACATCGGATTGACAATGTACATGTGTGCAGTCGCCGGGCGCGCCTCATCCATCGGCATGCGGCCAGCCGCCCACTCTAGCTTCTCGAGCGCGCTAGCTAGCGGCAAGGGATTGCCGAGGATCTGCGCGCCGCCAGCATCGGCCATGTACTCACGCGAGCGCGAGATTGCCATCTGAATAATCAGAGCCATAATCGGAGCCAGCATTGCGGTGAGCACGCCGCCAACGAGGCCGGCAATGCCACCACCCTCCTCCTCGTCGCTGCCGCCAAGACCGGCAAAAATCATGCCCCACATCACCATATCGGCCAGCATCCCAATCGCTCCGGCGATCGTCGCCGCAATTGATGAGATGAGCGTGTCGCGGTGCTTGATGTGCGCCAATTCGTGCGCAATCACACCGGCTAGCTCCTCGCGGGTGAGCAGGCGAGCAATGCCGGTCGTCACTGCCACCGCGCCGTGCTCAGGATCGCGCCCAGTGGCAAAGGCGTTGGGCGCATCGGTGTCAATAATGTAGACCCGTGGCTTAGGAATGCCAGCCCGGCGCGACAACTCTTCGACCATCGCATGCAGATCGGGCGCTTCGCTCGGTGAAACCTCCTGCGCGCCACTCATCTTGAGCGCGAGTGTGTCCGAGAACCACCACGCACCCATGTTCATCGCAATGGCCAAGACAAACGCGATAATCATCCCAATCTGGCCGCCAACCGCGCCGCCGATCACGATGAAGAGACCGGTTAGCAGACCGAGCAGCCCAACCGTT
>JANWYE010000580.1 GCA_025057175.1 Chloroflexus sp.
CCCCGGAGGCGTCGTGGTGGCGCAGTACGTTGACCACGGCGTGTTCGCGCTCGCGCTCGGAGATGATGTGGGCACGGTACTCGATGTCCCGGTGGGCCTGGTGTGGGGGCGTGGCGACGATGCGCAGCGGGTCGCGCATCCACTGCCCCGCCAGGGCGACGATGTCGGGGGGGAGCGTGGCGGAGAACATCAACGTGCGACGCGCCGTCGGGCAGCGGGCGACGAGCTTTTCCATCTCGTCGCGGAAGCCCATGTCGAGCATCTCGTCGGCCTCGTCGAGCACGAGGGCTTCGAGGGCGTCGAGGGAAAGGGTGCCGCGTTCGAGGTGGTCGCACAGGCGCCCCGGCGTGCCCACCACCAGGTGAACCCCTTCGTGGAGATGCTTGAGCTGGAGGTTCATCCCCATGCCGCCCACGCAGGCGATGGCGCGCATTTGGGCGGGCGCGTAGAGCCAGAGGAGCTCACGCTGCACCTGGAGGGCGAGCTCCCGGGTGGGGGCGATCACCATGGCCCGCGGCGAACGCACGGGAGCG
>JANWYE010000581.1 GCA_025057175.1 Chloroflexus sp.
TGAACCACAATCTCTCGAACATCATCGACATGACCGATTTCGCCGGTTTCAATCCCCTCACGGGGATTTTGGTTTTTTGAACCAGCCCTTCTCAGCGCCCGTATTGCGCTGTAGCGCCACGTTTCAATCCCCTCACGGGGATTTTGGTTTTTTGAACTACCCCGCCCACTCCGTCTACCCCGCCTACCACTTCGGTGTTTCAATCCCCTCACGGGGATTTTGGTTTTTTGAACTCAAGCACTTGATAGGCCTGAATAAGCTCGTAGACCTTTGCGTTTCAATCCCCTCACGGGGATTTTGGTTTTTTGAACCGCAAACGTCATCGGCGGCGTAACGATTTCTGTGCCGATGTAAGTTTCAATCCCCTCACGGGGATTTTGGTTTTTTGAACCTGTACGGTAAGCGACTTGTCATTCCTCCAACAGTAAAGCCGTTTCAATCCCCTCACGGGGATTTTGGTTTTTTGAACCCGGATCATTGTTGTACTCCTTTCTTGTGGCCCCGCCTACTCGGTTTCAATCCCCTCACGGGG
>JANWYE010000582.1 GCA_025057175.1 Chloroflexus sp.
CCCCTCACGGGGATTTTGGTTTTTTGAATCGATGTCAGTTGCTGGCCGCCACGCTTGCTAAGAATGCGTTTCAATCCCCTCACGGGGATTTTGGTTTTTTGAATTTAGTCTAGGTTTTAATTGCAAAGAAACTAAGGAGCAAGTTTCAATCCCCTCACGGGGATTTTGGTTTTTTGAATCGAAAGCATCGAGCAAGCGCAAGCGGATGGTCGATGACGTTTCAATCCCCTCACGGGGATTTTGGTTTTTTGAATATAGTAGTGACAGGTTAAGTAAGCTAGATTAGACAAAGGAGTTTCAATCCCCTCACGGGGATTTTGGTTTTTTGAATTTACCCTATTTTGGAGTGAGTAGTGTTGACGCTAGTGGTAAGAGTTTCAATCCCCTCACGGGGATTTTGGTTTTTTGAAGCGTATCCATCGTCGGCAGTAGTTGCAGCGGAGCGACAAGTTTCAATCCCCTCACGGGGATTTTGGTTTTTTGAATTAACAATGAAATACATCGTATGTCAACGGGAAGTTTCCTTTGTTT
>JANWYE010000583.1 GCA_025057175.1 Chloroflexus sp.
CCTCACGGGGATTTTGGTTTTTTGAAGCCACTGCGCAACGATTTTGAAGATCCGCGCCAAGTTTGTCATGTTTCAATCCCCTCACGGGGATTTTGGTTTTTTGAAGGTAGTGCATGATCATACGTATAAGTTAACCATAACGAGAAGGTTTCAATCCCCTCACGGGGATTTTGGTTTTTTGAAGGTACAGGCAATCCTTATGGGCGAAAAGCCAGCGACTTTTGTTTCAATCCCCTCACGGGGATTTTGGTTTTTTGAAGGGCCGCCGATCCCCAGGCAGTAGCTGTAGAGCCGGGTGTGTTTCAAAACCCACCCGGGGAGGGTGGGGGGTGGTGGGGCGAAGAACAGGAAGCGCTCTGGTTAGCGCAAGTACTGAGTTTCAATCCCCTCACGGGGATTTTGGTTTTTTGAAGATAGGAGCAATTGAAATCTCGCGCACAAACACATCGGGCGTTTCAATCCCCTCACGGGGATTTTGGTTTTTTGAACTAGATTAGATAAGGAGGCTAGCAATGGAGATATTTGAGTTTC
>JANWYE010000584.1 GCA_025057175.1 Chloroflexus sp.
TGCTCCTACCGCGTCGCCGTTCAAAAAACCAAAATCCCCGTGAGGGGATTGAAACAAGATCGCCTCAATATCACCCTCCGTTGCATCCTCAAGGAGGTTCAAAAAACCAAAATCCCCGTGAGGGGATTGAAACGTGAAGACATCGATACTCGATTGTCGATGCAGTTGCCGTGTTCAAAAAACCAAAATCCCCGTGAGGGGATTGAAACCTGATTCAACGCGAGCAGCGTTGTTTGCGTATGGTACAGTCGGTTCAAAAAACCAAAATCCCCGTGAGGGGATTGAAACTAAAAATCATTGCGCCGCTTATTGACGCTGGCCTGAGTTCAAAAAACCAAAATCCCCGTGAGGGGATTGAAACCAAACATGCGCTGCGTTGTTGCCAGAATACACAGAACTGGGTTCAAAAAACCAAAATCCCCGTGAGGGGATTGAAACCCTAAGAAGTTTGCGGTCGACTGCAAAATCGATTGCGCACGGTTCAAAAAACCAAAATCCCCGTGAGGGGATTGAAACCGGCGTGATATAC
>JANWYE010000585.1 GCA_025057175.1 Chloroflexus sp.
AATGAACTGCCCGACCAGGATCGGGATCACGGCTCTGAGCGCCTGCGGCAGAATGATGAGCAGCGTCATTTTCCAGGAATTCAAGCCGAGCGCACGCGCCGCTTCGTACTGACCACGCGGGATCGACTGCAAGCCGCCGCGCACATTTTCGGCGAGGTAGGCGGCGCTGAAAATCACCACGCCAGCCATGGCGCGCACCACGCGGTCGATAGTGATGCCCGGCAGAAACAACGGCAGCATCAGTTGCGCCATGAACAGCACGCTGATGAACGGCACGCCGCGGATCAGTTCGATATAGATGACGCAGAGCCAACTGATCACCGGCAGGTTCGACTGCCGCCCCAGCGCCAGCAGGACGCCGAGCGGGAAGGAGAACACAATCCCGACGACCGTGAGCAGCAGCGTCAGCAGCAACCCGCCCCACAGGTTGGTCGGCACAGACGGCAGCACGCTATCGTCGGCGCCAAACCCACTGACCAGCATAAAGAGGATCGGAAAATACAGAATCCACCCGATGATGCTGGCCC
>JANWYE010000586.1 GCA_025057175.1 Chloroflexus sp.
GATCACCTCAACGGCATCCTTTTCACCGAGCGCATCCGCGACCTGAGCACTCTGCGCGACATCACCAAAGAGCGCGAGCCGCAGCCAGTAGAGGCGAAGGGGTAATCGTGGCTTGGTTCACCGCCGCAGCGCGGATGGGTTTAACCACTGGCAGGGATACGGTAGGGCACAGCGGTGCTGTGCCCCCGACCCCGCAGCAGGCACCTAATCCCCCCTTGTCATTGCGAGGGGGCCGTAGGCCCCCGAAGCAATCCCCTGCTCTAGGGGAAACACCCGCTCACCGCATTCCTCTCGCTTCTGCGGGGGATTGCTTCGCCGCCTGCGGCGGCTCGCAATGACAATGGGGTATGTCCTTGCGCGGGGGCCGTAGGCCCCCGAAGCAATCCCCTCCTCCAGCGGGAGGCATCCGCTCACCGCATCCATCCCGCCCCCCCTTGTCATTGCGAGGGGGGCCGTAGGCCCCCGAAGCAATCCCCTGCTCCAGCGGGAAGGAACCGCACCTAGCATCCCTCGCGCTTCTGTGGGAG
>JANWYE010000587.1 GCA_025057175.1 Chloroflexus sp.
CTTTAACCGGAAGGTAGACAAGCTCCTCGGTTTCAATCCCCTCACGGGGATTTTGGTTTTTTGAACTTGCTTCGTAATCTCGCTTTGTAACCTACGTTGCTATGAGTTTCAATCCCCTCACGGGGATTTTGGTTTTTTGAACCATCGTTTGCCGGCGCGAAGTGTCTTTCCAAGTTTTCATTGGGGTTTCAATCCCCTCACGGGGATTTTGGTTTTTTGAACGCGTCCGCAGCCTCGCCGACGCCGCCGACCTGCTTGACGTTTCAATCCCCTCACGGGGATTTTGGTTTTTTGAACGAAGTGGTAGGCGGGGTAGAGAGAGGGCGGGGTGCTGGTCAGTTTCAATCCCCTCACGGGGATTTTGGTTTTTTGAACAAACTCTCAGAAGCCGAATTAGCGTTGGCCGAAGTGTTGGAGTTTCAATCCCCTCACGGGGATTTTGGTTTTTTGAACCACAGCACAAATCGTTGATCCCATCGATTATTTCTGTGTGTTTCAATCCCCTCACGGGGATTTTGGTTTTTTGA
>JANWYE010000588.1 GCA_025057175.1 Chloroflexus sp.
GCAGGCCGCTTTCGGTGATCGGCCGCTCGGGCCGGAAGTCGAGGAGGTCCCGTGCGCTCACGTTCACGTCCGGACGCTGCCGGGAATACTGGTTCGGCTGCGGCATGTGCTCGTCGAATACCGCTTTTGCGACCGGCACGAGCCCCGGATGCGCGACCCAGGTGCCGTCGCAGCCGTCGGTCACCTCGCGCAGCTTGTCCTGACGGACTTTTTCGAGCGCCACCGCGTTCGCCGCCGGATCGTTCTTGATCGGGATCTGCGCCGCCATGCCGCCCATCGCCGGGGCGTTGCGCCGATGGCAGGTCTTCACCAGCAGCAGCGCGTAGGCGCGCATGAAGGGCGCGGTCATCGTCACCTCGGCGCGATCGGCGAGGCAGAAATCGGGGTTCGCGCGGAACTTCTTGATGCACGAGAAGATGTAGTCCCAGCGGCCGATGTTGAGGCCCGCCGAGTGTTCGCGCAGCTCCCAGAGGATCTCGTCCATCTCGAAGGCCGCGAGCACCGTCTCGATCAGACAGGTCGCCTT
>JANWYE010000589.1 GCA_025057175.1 Chloroflexus sp.
GTTTCAATCCCCTCACGGGGATTTTGGTTTTTTGAACATTTTTCTTACCACTAGCGCCCTACCCGCACTACTCAGGTTTCAATCCCCTCACGGGGATTTTGGTTTTTTGAACCTTGTTGCTTCAGTGACAGGCGACGAGCGATCCCCGTAAGTTTCAATCCCCTCACGGGGATTTTGGTTTTTTGAACGTTTTAATCAGCTCGGCGCTTCGGCAACAGGCCGGTTCAGGTTTCAATCCCCTCACGGGGATTTTGGTTTTTTGAACTTGATTGAGGTTGTTGTTGACAACAGTCTTGTTGATGTCGCGTTTCAATCCCCTCACGGGGATTTTGGTTTTTTGAACGCCTAAACCCTTATATTGTTGCGCGTGTACTCTCAGTTTCAATCCCCTCACGGGGATTTTGGTTTTTTGAACAAAAAATACTTCGCGTATCTTCGAAAAAGAAACAATTATTGTTTCAATCCCCTCACGGGGATTTTGGTTTTTTGAACAAAAAGCGTCGTGCGACGCATGATGTTCTCCCT
>JANWYE010000058.1 GCA_025057175.1 Chloroflexus sp.
ACCGGATAGATTGGCGATGGCCAGAAGCCGCCGTGCAAGCTGTAGCCCCCGCCGCTCAGCGCGCCGGCATCGGGCTGGCCAATCGTCCCCGCGAGGGTATAACTCCCGCCGGCGCTCGTTGCGCCACCACCATCAATCGTGCTCCACGTTAGGCTATAGCCGCCGCCGGATTGGGCCGCCACAATGCCGGCCAGCAAGGCCAGCGCCACCAAAGCGGTCAACACATACCTCATGGCGTCCCTCCTCACGGCGCCACCGGCGCGCTACGCTGCTCAAGCGCTGCCAAGCGCGCCTCCAACGCGGCAATCTGCGCCCGCAACGCGGTAATCTCAGCCGCTTGCTCTTGGGCAAGCTGGTACAGCCCCTGAATTGCTGCCAGCGCCACCCCATCGGCGTCAATAGCGGCAATGTGCGTATCGTCTTCACCTACCCCGAACGCAGCGTAGAAATCCTGCGCCGTCGGCCCAATATGGCGCACCCCCACCTGCGTCTTATAGCGCCACGTCTGAATGGGCAGCGTGGCGAGGCGAGCCAGAATCATGCGCGGATTCACCGGCGCAAAGTCGGTTTTGGCGTTGCGGTCGCTCAGCGATGACCACGAACCGCCGCCGGCAGCCACCTGCACGCCGGCAACTGGATTACCGCTACCGTCAATGCCAGTCACAAACTGCACGCCGCCGGTTGCCCGCACCCGGAACTGGTTGGCAGCAGTGGAAGGGAAATTGAAGTTGTTTGAGTCCGCAAAGAGAAAAACGCCATGGTGATTGCCTTGCGCCCGCCGCCCGGCAGCAAAGCTATAATCGCCAGCAGCAGTATTACTAAACCCACCACTGACCGTGGCATATTGACCGCTGGCCGTATTTTCCCGGCCACCGACCACTGTGGCATAACTGTTGTTGACGACGTTAAAGGATCCTCCACCTATCGTAGCATAATCGCCGCCAGCCGTAATAGCGTTGTTGTAGCCCCCGCCTAGAGCGGCGTAAAAACCGCCAGCACTATTCTCCAAACCCCCGCTTACGGTAGCATAATTGTTGCTGGCAGTATTACCAACACCCCCACCTACCGTGGCATAGCTACCACTAGCGTTGTTTCTATAGCCCCCACCCACGGTGGCACTGTTACTACTGGCAGCGTTTTCCCTACCACCTCCCACTGTGGCATAGTCACCATTCGCAATATTATCACTACCACCACCGACTGTAGCCCTCCCGCCCTGAGCTGTGTTATCTTGCCCCCCACTTACGGTAGCGTATTGCCCGCTAGCCACGTTTTGATTGCCCCCACCCACCGTAGCATACGGCCGGTCACTCGTCGTTCCGGCATCATTACCAGCGCGATTAAAATACCCGCCCCCAATCGTGCCGTAGTTGTCCGTCACCCGGTTCACACAAGGGCCAGAGCAGTCGGTATCCAGCGACCCGCCGCCGGCAATCGTCGCCCCCACCACGCCGCTCGTCACACTGTTGCCACTATAGCCGGCGATGATGTTCGGGCTTGTGCCGTTCGGTTCTAGCCGCAACACGCGCGCGTTGTTGACCCGCAATTCCAGTGGTTGATTATCGGTCGTGCCGATGAACTGGGTGGCTGGGTTGGTGCCGCTGTTGCCGCCGAGCGCCCACGCATTGGCGGCATGCAGCGCGTAAGGCACTGGTGTCAGCGTCTGCCGTGGGTTGAGCGTGGTGAAGCTACCGCTGCCCGCCGGACACCGCACGGCTATTTCGAGCCAGCGCGCTTGCCCGTCGAACGCGCCCGCGCCAAAGTCAAGGTCGGGGATAGTGAAGAAGCCGCTGCTCACATTCACAGCGCTCTTCGTCTGCGCACTGCCGATCTGCGTCCCACCGGCGGCAGCGTTGAACAAACTAAACTGGAAGTCACAATTCCCATTCACCAGCGCGCCACCGCCCGTTAGCCGCCCCTGATACGTAAACGCCGTGCCGGGGCTGGCCAGCGTGACTGGACCTTCCGGTTCCGGCGCGGGCACGAGCGCGCCGTCTGTTACCACCTGCGCCCGGCTGCTGCCCAGCGTGATTGTCAGCGCCGCGAGCATGATGCCAAAAAGAAGAAGCGATTGCCGTCGCATACAGTCCTTGCCTCCGTAATGTAGGGCAGAGAAACGTGCCAATCCCATCACACAGCGAACAGTGCGGCGCAGTGAGAGTGGCATTGCCGGCAATCGACGGCGCCGGTGGCAGTGGTATACAGTTGTCAGGCAACGTTGCGGGCAATGACCTCCTTTCGCTCTCTGCATAGGCCGGCAAAGGCGGGGCCAGCAGATAGTAGAACGTACTGAGCACCGGGTATCACAAGTATGGAGAAGTACAGCCATACTATAGGCACGGCATAACGCACTGTCAATCCTTGCATCACGAGCAGTTCCCTCGCGAGCAAAACCGCCAAGGCGCTATGTCACAGAGGGGTTGGTTGCATGTCGCCGCGCTTTTCAGATGCAGGGGGGACAGTGCCTTGAAACCCTATTGCCCGCATCACCCTATCCCCCACAAGTGGCGAAGAGGGAGTTTGGCCTTCCCGAACATCAACAGGCAATGCAACACGAGAGCATGACGAAAACTTCTACATGAGTACGGGCGTTGCTAGCGCCAATGCATAGCCGGGGCAGATTGAAAGCCTACCCTGTTCGTGTCCGTCCCTCATGTTCAACCTGCGCATGACAACATCTCTTGCGCGCCGGCGCAATATCTGGCACACTGCTCTTGCCACTGTGATGTGACTACGAGGAGACACTCTATGTCAGAACCATTGGTGCTCACGTCTGACCAACCGCCGATCCGCCGGCCCGGTGTCTGGCTGACCGGCGTGGCGCTGTACATTCTGCTGATCAGCATCGGCGCTGGGGTTGGCGGCGAGTTGGGCATCTTCACTACCGCCAGCTTCAACGCTCTACCTTTCGTCGGCTTGGCGATACTGGCCTACTTCGCCGGTTCCCAATTTAACTGGGCATGGATCGCCACCGGCCTCTGGTTGGCGTTGGTGCTCGGCCTAGCCGCGCTGTACACCTTTGGTCTCGGTGTTATTCCCCTCCTCGACCTGCCGCCGGGAGGGATTAGTCCCGAACAAGCGCCTACGCTATCCCCGGCAGACGTTCTTAGCATTGTGCTCTTGATACTGGGCATCTTTGTCGCCCTTGGCATTGGCCTGCTCACCCTATTGCCGCCGGTGCGGCGAGGATTAGCGCAGGTGCTGCCGATTGATCCTGATTCGTTTGTGCATGCCGTTGCTGTAGTGGCCATTGTGAGCATCACACTGATGATGTTTGTGCCGTTGCTGGTAGCTGGCGAACCGCCGCTGTTGGCGTTGATCAACACCGTCGGCGGCGAGGAGTTCAGCGACTTGAGCGCCGATGAACAGTTGCGCAGCCAGATTTACGGATTGGTCTGGACGATTCCAGCGGCATTTCTAGCCGTTGGGTTTGGCATTCGCCGCAACCTAGCTGCTACCCTTGAACGGCTTGGGCTTGCCCGCCCGACGCTGCGCCATCTCGCAATTGGGATCGGGATTGGGCTAGGTTTGGCCGGGTTGATGTCGCTTGCGCTACCGTTAATGGATACGCTCTGGCAGGCGCTGGGCTGGCCCACGACCGACGAAGAAGCCTTCGGCGAGCTGATGGCCTTTGCGATAAGCCCAATCGGGGCATTGGTGATCGGCGTCACTGCTGGCCTCGGCGAAGAGTTGGGTGTGCGCGGCGTGTTGCAGCCGCGGCTAGGGATTTGGCTCTCGAATCTCTTCTTTACCAGCTTGCATGCCTTTCAATACAACTGGGATGCGCTCCTTGTGGTGTTTGTGATTGGAATGGTCTGTGGTTTGGTGCGAAAGCACACCAATACCACCACCGCCGCCATCGTGCATGGGGTCTACAACTTCGTGATGGTGATGTTGACAGTGGTGTTTGGTATGTAGCCCCTTGGCGAACCAACGGCGCTGCCACACATTTGTCACACTTCCGTTGTTGATTGCTCACGCTCTTCCGGCACGATCGACATGGCGGTAGCGACTGCCAACGTTCTATTCGGAATACGGAAGGAGAGCGTGACATGGCTGAGCAAACAATGGTGCAGGCAGGGTCGTCGCCGGCACTGCGCTGGGGACGCTGGCTCATCGGCGGGGCGATTTACCTTGCGCTCCTCATTATCGGGCTAGGTTTCGGTGGAGAACTCGGGGTGTTTGTGGGCGCGAGCTTGAACGTGATCCCCTTTGTAGGACTAGCCATTCTCGCCTATTTTGCCGGCCAGCGATTCAATTGGGTATCGGTTGCATGCGGAATTTGGCTGGTGATCCTAGTCGGCGGTGTAGCCGTCAATGCCTTCGGTACCAGCACTCTAGCTATTCTTGGTACATTACCGCGTGACGCCAACCCGTCCGATCCGGAAGTTGCGGCAAAACTAGCAACAGCTAACATTCCGGGGTTACTCCTTGGCTTGATCGGCGCGATTGGCATTGGTAGTTTGACCCTCGTGCCACCACTACGGCATGGGCTTGCGCGCGTAATGCCGCTCGATCCAGCATTGTTTACCCACACAGTGGCGTTAATGGTAATCGTCACCATTACGCTTATTATGCTTGTGCCACTCATCATCTTGGGTGAACCACCTGTCCTTGCACTCATTCGGCAAAGCGGCGAAAGCGTATCCGGCCTTAGCAACGCTTCTCAGCTACGCGCTCAGATTTACGGCCTCGTGTGGATTATCCCAGCCGCACTATTTGCGGTTGGCTTCGGCATCCGCCGCAATCTGGCCGCAACCCTCACCCGGCTGGGCGTCGTCCGCCCAACACTGCCACATCTCGCTATCGGAGCCGGGATTGGCTTGGTTATGGCGCTCGTTGTCCACTTTGCACTGCCGCTACAAGTCTCCCTCTGGCAGACGCTAGGTTGGCCAACCACCGACCAAGAGGCCTTCGCCAAGTTGATGGCGTTTGCCCTTAGCCCAATCGGCGCGATTGTGATCGGCATTACCGCCGGCGTTGGCGAAGAGTTGGCCGTGCGCGGCGTGTTGCAGCCGCGGATGGGGCTGTGGCTCTCGAATCTCTTCTTTACCAGCCTGCATGCGTTCCAGTATCATTGGGATGCGTTGCTGGTGGTGTTTGTCGTCGGTTTGATCTGCGGTGTGGTGCGCAACCGGTTCAACACAACCACCGCAGCGCTGGTGCATGGCGTCTACAACTGTGTGCTCATTCTGCTAGCGGTCGCGCTTGCGTAGCAGTTGCGCATACGTTCGCGCCTGATCGGAGGTATGAGCGTTTATTTGGCATGCGGCAGTATGTGCGCCGGTGTAGCATGCAACAGCAGAGCTGCCGCGCGCCATAGACCGCAGCGGCAGTGCGATTGCGGATTAGCGGCAACATTAGATGCCAGCGCGCCGATAGTAAGTCAAACAGCGGATGAGCAGCTATGGCAACGATCCTGATTGTCGAAGATGAACGCGAACTGGCCCTGCTCTTGCGCCAGCGCCTTGAGAGTGACGGTCACACAGCGATCGTCGCCCACGATGGACTAACCGCCTTGACATTAGCCGGGCAACACCGCATTGATCTAGTCATCCTTGACTGGATGTTGCCCGGTCTCGATGGCCTCACCGTGATGCGCCGTCTGCGCGAGCAATCACCGGTGCCGGTGCTGATGCTGACAGCCCGCTCAGAAGAAGTTGATCGCGTGCTTGGGCTTGAGATCGGGGCCGACGACTACGTCACCAAGCCATTTAGTCTACGTGAATTGCTGGCCCGCGTGCGCGCGATGTTACGCCGGATAGATCTCTTGCGCCAACCGCAGACAGCTACGGCGATCCGGATCGGTGATCTGGTGATCGATCAAGAAGCGCGCCGCGTTACCATCGCCGGCGTGCCGGTCGAGCTGACGGTCAAAGAGTTTGATCTGCTGTGCCTATTGGCCGCCCATCCCGGTCGCAGCTTCAGCCGTTCCTATTTGCTCGATCGCATTTGGGGCATCGAGTACGATGGCAGCGACCGCACCGTTGATACGCATATTGTCAGGCTGCGCCGCAAACTTGGCGCGCTTGGCGAACGGATTGTCACCGTATGGGGTGTCGGGTATCGCTTCGAACCATAAGAGAGCAGCTTTCGCAGCGCGTCGGTTTCTGGCGTGCGCTCGGTGAAGTTGCCGCGCTGGGCAGCGGTTTGGCCCTGCTGCCGTATGCCATCTTCGGCCAGACGTGGCCCTTGCTGGCTGACACCATCGCCTACCTGAACATCATCGCCTATCTCTATGGCGCTTGGCGGCTGCAACCGGGCACGGGATCATGGCCGGCGCGGATCGGGCGCTTCCTGCTCTGGTGCAGCCTGTTGGCCGTGCTGGCCGGTATCATTACGTGGCTCACGCTGGGATGGCTCGATGAACGCAGTGTTCTCATGAACGATATGGTTGATCTGCCGGCATTCGCATCGCCGGAACTGATCATCATCAACGCGTTTTTGTTCACTCTTGGCACCACCGGCCTGTTGCGCTGTTTGATCGCCATCTGGACGCTGGGCCGGCGCCGTCTGCGTTGGCAATTGACCTTTGGCGCGCTCTTGATTGCCGCGCTGACTAATCTCTGTCTGCCGGTGGTGCTCTTTGCCACGATCGCTGCCTTCAGTTTAGGGACGATCCCAGTAGTCATGCCGCTCGATCAGGCTGCCAATATGCTGCGCGAGGCGCTCGCGACGTTGCCGGATGATGCCGAACCGCCGGTCGTGCAGGCGATGGTCGAAGGCTTATATAACGACACCGTCCGTTTCCCGGTCAATGAAGCAGCTCCGTTCGAGGTAGCAGAGGTATGGGGCGTGCGCCGGATCAGTGTGCTGGCTGCCGATGGCGCAGTCATCGCCAGCGCCGGTGCAGAGGCACTACCGCTAGCAACGCCACTGCCTACACCGTTAGCGCAAGCGATACAGGCCATTCGGGCCATTGCTAGCGCCGAACAACGTTGCGTCACCGGACAGCCCCGCGCCGGTATCCTAAGCGACATCGCCATCTGCCCGCTCGATCTCAACCGGTTCTTGCTCGTCGAACGGCAGATCGGGATGGTCGATCAACTTGGCGCTAGCATTGGCCGTTTGACAGCTAGTGTGTTGGTGAATATAAGTCTCAGTTGGAGCATCATCGCCATCGTCATCGCAACGATTATTCCAATCGCCTTCACTATCAGTTACTTCTTCGCCCGTCGCCTCACCAAACGGCTCGAACGCTTGGCTACTGCCACCCACCAGTTGGCCGGTGGCCAGATTGAAATGGTGGCGCCGCTAGCAACCGGCGAAGATGAGGTAGGCCAACTAACCGCCGATTTCAACGCCATGGCCGCGCAGTTGCGCGCGCGCGAACAGGCGCTGCGCGCCGCTGCCGAACGCAACGAGCAATTGCTCGCCGCCAACAAACGCCTCATCGCCAATGTCAGCCACGAACTGCGCAACCCGCTTGCCACCTTGCGCGCGCAGGTCGAGGCGTTGGTCGAAGATTACAACGGCCAATTGCCGGCCCGCGAGCTACAGGTGATCGAGCACGAATTGCAACGACTCTCGGCGCTGATCGAGGATCTATTCACGCTTGCCCGCGCCGATGCCAACCAACTCAAGCTCGATCTAGTGACGGTCAATGTGGCTGACACCCTCCAACGCCTCGTGAAGACCTACAGCCCACTTGCCCGCCGGCTGCACCAGATTGAAGTAGTGTGCGAGATTGCGCCGGAGATGCCACCGGTGCTGACTGATCCCCAACGGCTAGAACAAGTGTTGATCAACCTCGTGCAGAATGCGCTGCGCCACACCCCACCGGGAGGCATTGTGATGATCAAAGCGCAGCGAGAACATGAGCAGGTGGCAATCAGCGTGATCGACACCGGCCCCGGCATTGCCGGCGACGAACGCGAACTGGTCTTCGAGCGCTTTTACCGCGGTGATGCTTCGCGCGCCCGTACCACCGGCGGCGCTGGATTAGGGTTAGCAATCGCGCGCGAGTTGGTGCGGGCAATGAATGGCGATGTTCGCTTATGTGATGCACCGGGCCACGGGGCTTGCTTTACCGTCATTCTACCGGCAATCACCACTATGGCACCTGATACGCTCTAACCAGCCGCCCCTGCGCATCGATCAGGTGAGCGACATCGCCTTTGCGCCACACTGGGGCATTCAAATTCCAATAAAAATCGCCCGCGCTTAGATTATTCGTGCCGTTACCAGTGTAAAGGTATACTTCAACTTCGGGTTGCAGGATAAAGGCCGGAAACACAAACGTAGGCCGTTCGGGACGGGAAATATTCACAATCCGCCAACCGGCGATCGTAAGATCATTCTCTTCCTCGCTGCGGAGTATGACGTATTCCTCGTTCAGCGAAGCCGACGAATTGGGATCGTAAGGAACAATCTCCATCGTCACCGCCAAACCTGCTGGGACAAGGGTTGGCGTGCGCGTTGGCGCGCCGCCGGTCACGGTTGCGGTCGCGGTCGTGATTGGCGTATTCGTGGCCCGTACCGGTGTTGCTGTAGTAGTGCCTTGTGTCACCGAGGTGGGTGTGCTCGTGTTGCGCACCACCGTTGTTGGCGTTGGCGTAGCACGCGGCCCAGCCACAGTTGCAGTGAAAGTAGCTGCCGGTACTGCGGTCGGGGTTGCCGTCGATGTTGCGGTGAGGGTAGCCGTCCGGCGAGGCGTTGGGGTGTTAGTTAGCGTCGGTGTTTCGGCTGGAGGCGGCGTGGCCATTCCCGGCAATGGCACATCAACATAGCACAACAGGCTGGCCAACACTCGTTGATCGGCCCGCACTCGCACCTCAACCGGGTAAATGCCGGCCGGTTCGTTGGTGCGCAGCGGAATGCGCCAGTTGCCGGCAGCATCGCTAAACCCGCCGCCAACCGGTTGGCCGGCAAAGATCACGATCAGACCTTGCAAAGGCGGTGCATTAGCGCCACTGAGTGTGACCGTTTGATTGCGCGGACAAGATATCGGCGTGGGTTGGGCGTAGACCAGTTGTGTTGCCAATAACAAAGCGCCACTGATCATGACCAGTGGGATGAAGAGCAGTGTCAACAACCGGTAACGCTGATATGGCATGGGGCGTGATACAATGAATGTGGTGGGCGATAGTGGATTCGAACCACTGACCTCCACGATGTCAACGTGGCGCTCTAACCAACTGAGCTAATCGCCCGTGCGAACATTATCGTATCATTGAATGCCGGCTCTGTCAAGCGCAGCATACTGAGCACGCTAACAGGGAAGTATACAGCGTGGGGATGATGGTGGTTGGCGCATGAAGTCATCACGAAAGCGCATGGGGATACTGCAATCCTTGTATGCCTGCCATCCGAAGTGGTTCTCTCCCAACACCCACCCTATACTAGCGTAGCGGTATCACACACTCGCAAGGATCGCTTCGCCGCACGGCAGTACGGTGCGCTGCCATTATGCGCAACTCAAGCGCAAAGATTAATGGGTTGGTGAATTGTGGTGTTGGTGTTTTAAATCTCGCGAGATCTATCGGCTGTCCATATCTCAAGCAAACAGCAGACAGATGTATTCTCTTTTTCCCGATCGATCGTGCTGCTATTGCAGCAACCAACTAAAGACCATCTCAGCAGTAGGACTGTAAAATGTCATGTAACATGTGTTAGATTTTTCGTAGTCATTCGCGATTGTCAATCATGCATGATCTGCTCTTCCGGCTCGACCCGGCACTACAACAGTTATTAGCCCGCGCCGCCGAACTAGCGCCAACCGTTGATGCCACCGTCTGGCTGGTTGGCGGTGTGGTGCGCGATCTATTGCTCGGGTTGCCTATCGGGCGCGACATCGATCTAGCCGTCGAAGGCGATGTCAACCAATTGGCGCCACTTGTGGCCGAAGCGTGGGGCGGCCACATCACTGCGCGCCATCCACCGTTTGGCACCGCGACGATTGTAGTCGATCAATGGCTGATCGATCTGGCCCAGACCCGCACCGAACGTTATCCGCGTCCAGCAATGTTGCCAGAGGTGCAGCCTGCGCCACTCGCACTCGATCTCTACCGTCGCGACTATAGCATCAATGCCATGGCCATCCAGCTAGCCGCGCGTGATGGCCAGTTGCTCCCAATGCCATTGTTCGACCCGCTCGGTGGGGTAGCCGATCTTGCCGCGCGCCGGCTGCGCCTGCTCCACGATCAAAGTCTGCGCGATGATCCAACTCGCCTATTGCGCGGAGCGCGGCTGGCTTCCCGCCTCGATCTCACCCCTGACCAAGCAACGGCAGCCCAAATTGCTGCGGCGCTGGCGGCAGGCTATCTCGCTCTCCTCACTCCTGAACGGATCCAAACCGAACTATGCCTGACCCTCGCCGAACCCGATCCGGCCGCAGTGGTGGCGCTCTCCGATCAATGGGGGATGACCGAACAGCTTATCCCCGGTTTGCGTTGGACACCGGCGCTGGCCGAGCGGCTAGCGCGTTACCGTAACGATGAGTATGGTATTGCTGCGCTGGCGCCGGCTGAAATGGTGATGGCCGGGTTATTACTCTACGATCTGAGCGATGACGAGCTGGCGATGTTCTTGCAACGTTACCATCTCCCCACCACTATTCGCCATCTGATCAATGACCTCGTCTCGCTGCGCCGTCTCACCGCCGCTCTTACCGCCGCAGCCAGCCCTAGCGAACTCGACAAATTGTTACAGCCATATAGCGTACCGGCCATCGCTGTGTTACACTTTGCGTCAAATGCTCCAATTCAGCCAGCAACATCCCGTTACCTGCGCGAATGGCGGCCGTTGCGCCCGCCACTTAATGGCGATGATTTACGCGCGCTGGGCGTAACGCCGGGACCACGCCTCGGCCAGTTGTTGCATGAGCTGCGCGCCGCCACGCTCGATGGCTTGATTACCGATCGGGCTGCTGCCGAACAATGGGTGCGGCAACAATTAGCCAATTCGTGACTTGTGCAAAGGAACAAAGCTGTGGATGCGATGTTGCAACTGTTTAAAGACCTCACCGAGGCTCCCGGCGCTCCCGGCTACGAGGGGCCGGTACGCGAGGTGATGCGCCGCTATCTTGAGCCAACGAGCGACGTTGAGATCGACCACTTGGGCAGCATTATTGCCCGTCGGGCCGGCGTTGCTGATGGCCCGCGCATCGCGCTGGCCGCCCATCTCGATGAGATTGGCTTGATGGTAACTCGCATCACCGATGATGGTTTCTTGAAGTTTCAACCGCTGGGTGGTTGGTGGGATCACGTCTTGCTGGGCCTGCGCGTAGAGGTTATCACCCGCGCCGGTCCGATCATTGGCGTAATCGGCGTTAAACCCCCCCACATTCTCAGCAACGATGAACGCAGCCGGTTGGTCGACAAGAAAGCGATGTACATTGACATTGGCGCTGCTTCGCGTGACGAGGCGGTTGCGTGGGGCGTGCGCCCCGGTGATCCGGTCGTGCCAGTCGGGCCATTTACCCCGATGCGCAACCCCGACCTGCTGTTGGCCAAAGCGTGGGATAACCGGGTGGGCTGCGCGATTGTGGTCGAAACGTTGCGCCGATTGGCAGATGAACGCCACCCGAATATCGTCTTCGGCATCGGTAATGCGCAAGAAGAGGTTGGCTTGCGCGGCGCTGCCACGACCACCTATATCAGCAAGCCTGACATCGGTATCGCTATCGACACGGCCATTGCCGGCGACATGCCCGGCGTCGGCGCCGATGATGCCATGAGCCGGCTAGGTCAAGGGCCGGCGATCCTCTTGCTCGACGGTTCGCTGATCGCCCACGCTGGCTTGCGCCATCTGGTGATTGATGTCGCTGCCGAAGAGGGTATCCCACTCCAATTCGACATGATGCCCGGCGGCGGCACCGACGGCGGGCGGATGCACATTTTTGGCAGTGGCGTGCCTACAGTCGTGATTGGGCCGCCGGTGCGGTACATCCACTCGGCATCGGCGATTGTCCATCGCCGTGACATCGAGCAAACCGTGCAGTTGCTCTTGGCGCTGATCCGCCGGCTCGACTATGAAACGGTGCGGCGACTACAGATGGGGATGTGAGCAGAGAGCTATGCCTACCTTCATTCGTTTCTTACAGTTCCGCATACCACTCTGGTTAGGCGGAATAGTCTTATTCATCACGCTGCTGGGTGGTCTCAGCGGCGGCGTCTGGTTGGGCATCTGGCTCAGCCGGCCCCAAACGGCCAGCGCCTGCCCCGAAACCGCTGACATCTGCACCGATTTTGCCGTCTTTTGGGATGTGTGGCGGCTAGCTCGCGAGCGATATGTTGATCCGGCTGCGGCCGATCCGGCCCGTATGCTGGAAGGAGCGGTTGATGGCATGCTAGCGACGCTCGGTGACGAGGGCCACACCCGTTTTCTCACCGCTACCGAGGCCACCCAGTGGCAAGAGTCGCTCAGCGGCGAATTTGAAGGCATCGGTATCTATGTCGGCGAGCGCAACGGTGCGTTGCTGATTCTGGCCCTGATTGAGGGATCGCCAGCCGCCGCTTCTGGTCTGCGCGCCGGCGACCGCATACTGGCCGTTGATGGGGCCGCAGTTGATGGATGGACGATCGATGAGTTGGTGTCGCGAGTACGCGGCCCGGCTGGCACGCCGGTCACGCTGGAGGTGAGCCGGCGCGATACCGAGCCGCTGCGCTTCACCATTACCAGAGCCAAGATTACCGCGCCGAGCGTCAGTTGGGCGATGTTACCCAATCAGATCGCGCTCGTCCGCATTACCTCGTTTGACGAACAAGCCGCCAACGGGCTGCGCAAAGCGTTAACCGAAGCTAAAGCTGCCGGCGCGCAGGGGGTCATTCTCGATCTGCGCAACAATCCGGGTGGCCTGCTCAGCGCCTTGCTCGCCATCGCCGGCGAGTTTTTGCCGGCGGAAACACCGGTGCTGATCGAGCGCAATCGCGATGGCTCGCAGCGGGTGACGGCCACACGCGCCGCCGGAGTCGCGCAAGATTTGCCCTTAGTGGTGTTGATCAATGGTGGTTCGGCCAGCGCCGCTGAAATTCTGGCCGGCGCGCTGCAAGATGCCGGGCGGGCGATTTTGATTGGTGAAAAGACAGTTGGCACCGGTACCGTCCTGACTCCGTTTCGACTGAGCGGGGGCGCGCAACTCCTGCTCGGCACGCAAGAGTGGCGCACGCCGGCAGGCCGGCAAATTCGCGGCAAAGGCATTGAGCCGGATCGGGTAGTGGCGCAGCCAATTGACGCACCGATCTTGCTCCCGGCGGAAGCGCGCAACATGAGCGCTGCCGAACTAGCGGCCAGTGGCGATGCGCAATTGTTGGCGGCGATTGCGGCCTTGCAACCGTAGCGCCACCCCGATCCGGGGGCGCTGCGGCCAACCTTGTGTGCTCCCGCCAGCCCCAACTCGCACCGCCGCCACACGAGACGCCGTCCACCTCTGCGAGGCGCGGAAGCTCCACTCTACTTCTCGCGCCCTGCCTCCGCCAGTCACCCAAACCCCAGCGCCGCCGCACTGGCCGCTGGCGGCCTTGCAACCGTAGCGCCACCCGGATGCAAGAAGGTTGCCGTTACAGCTTCCACACCTGCGCGCGAAGCCAGCAAGGTACTATGCAGCACCCCCAACAAGGGGCGCTGCGGCCAATCTTGTGTATCCCCGCCGGCCCCAACTCGCCTCGCCGCCGAACTAGTCACCGCCGGCACCCAAACCAAAAACACCACCAGCCGGCGATTGCCGGCTGGTAGTGTTTCCGCCTTCTGGCGGGCCCGACGGGATTCGAACCCGCGACCTCCACCTTGACAGGGTGGCATCCTAACCGCTAGACGACGGGCCCCTTGGTGACCCCAGCGGGATTCGAACCCGCGATCTCCACCTTGAGAGGGTGGCGTCCTAGGCCGCTAGACGATGGGGCCAACCCGCTCAACACGCTGGGAGTATACCACAGGTTCATAAATAATGCAAATCGCGAATCCCCCATTACTCTAGTCATCCTTACTACCGGCAACATCGTGACCGCAGATTAGCCGGCAGCTACTTCCACCCATCCGGCGCACAGGCTATTCTTGTGACAGGTCACACAAATTTCACTACCGGCAAGGAGTGTTATCGTATGGCGCGCACCGTTCCCGCTACCGAACCAAAACTGGAAAAATCACCGCTCGAAAAGTTTGTGGTCTTGCTAATCGTGCTCTTGCCCTTCCTTGGCACCATTTACGCGATGGTGATGCTTTGGCAGCAGTATGTTGATTGGCTCGACGTCACCTTGATGCTCACGCTGTATGTCATTTCTGGCCTCGGCATTACCATCGGCTTTCACCGCATGCTGACCCACAAGAGCTTCGAGACAAGCCGCCCGCTCAAGGCCCTCTTTTTGATTATGGGGTGTATGGCGCTAGAAGGCGACCCTATTTCGTGGGCTTCAACTCACATCCAGCACCATGCTCATTCGGATGATGAAGAAGATCCGCATAGCCCGCTCGAAGGTTTGTGGCATTCGCACGTGGGCTGGCTGTTTACCCACAAGAATAACATCGAGATGTACGGTAAGTGGTTGACCAAAGATCCGACCATCGTCTGGGTAAGCAAGACGTGGTATCTGTGGGCGGCGCTTGGCATCCTGATCCCAACCCTGATCGCCGGTTGGAGTGGCCTGATTTGGGGCGGTCTCGTGCGCATCTTCCTTACCCACCATATCACGTGGAGCGTGAATTCGATTTGCCATACCTTTGGCCGCCGCGACTATAATACCCGCGACGCTAGCCGCAATAACTTCATCGTCGGCCTGCTCGCCTTTGGCGAAGGCTGGCATAACAACCACCACGCCTTCCCCCGCTCGGCCTTCCACGGCCTACGCTGGTGGCAGATCGATATTTCAGCCTACATTATTCGCGCCCTTGAGAAGCTAGGACTGGTTTGGAACGTCTACCGCGTCAAGCCGGAAGACCAGCGCAAGCGCCAAGCGACGCCAGCGCTCCACGAAGTGATGGGCGATTGATGAGGCAGGGGCTAGAAAGCAGGGAGGAGGGATGAACACTCCCTCTTCCCTACTTTCTATTTTTTCCAGTTGACGAAGTTCAGCAGAAGCGTTACCATATCGCATACAACTTCACGCCGGCAAATGAAGACGATTGGGCAACGTTGCCCCCGACTGGCCGGGCGCAATCGTTCATGTTGAAGATGTATGCGACGAGTATGCCCGACGCCACTATTCCGCTTGTTGGCCAACCACCATTTGAACATTACACCTTGACCGGTGCTTACGACGAGATGTTTGCGCCGGATGGCAGCGTGCGCCCGGCGTATGCTGAATTGGCCCGCCGCCTGAGCGCACTCAGCCCGGAAGAATTGCAGCAACGGCAACGCTATGCTGACCTGACCTTTCTCAACCAAGGCATTACGTTTACCGTCTACGGCAACGAATCTGGCACCGAACGGGTCTTCCCCTATGATCTGCTGCCTCGAATCTTAACGGCCGCCGAATGGCAGCAGATCGAGTGCGGTCTGCACCAGCGCATTGTCGCGCTCAATCACTTCTTGCGCGACATCTACCACGACGAGCAGATCTTGCGTGATGGCGTCATCCCGCGTGAGCTGGTTTATAGCTGCCGTCACTACCGGCGCGAGATGCGCGGCTTGCCCGTGCCACGCGGCGTCTACACGGCAATTGTCGGCACCGATCTGGTGCGTTTGCCCGATGGCCAGTTCGTTGTGCTGGAAGACAATCTGCGTGTGCCCAGCGGCGTCAGCTATATGTTGACCAACCGGGCGGTGATGAAGCGCGCTTTTCCCCGCCTGTTTGGCGCGCACGGGGTGCGCCCGATCGACCACTACGGGCAGGCCCTGCTCGCCACTTTGCGCGCGTTAGCTCCAGATCACAGGCCTGAACCGACCATTGCCCTGCTCACCCCCGGCGTCTTTAATTCCGCCTACTTTGAGCACACCTTCCTTGCCCGCCAAATGGGGATCGAGCTGGTCGAAGGGCGCGACCTGCTCGCTCACGATAACATCGTCTATATGCGCACCACCGGCGGGTTGCGCCGGGTTGATGTTATCTACCGCCGGATCGACGATGATTTTCTCGATCCGATGGTCTTCCGCCCTGATTCGGTGCTCGGCGTGCCCGGCCTGCTCAACGCCTACCGCGCCGGCAATGTCGTGCTGGCCAACGCGATTGGCACCGGCGTCGCTGATGATAAGGCGATCTATGCCTACGTGCCGGACATCATTCGCTATTACCTCGGCGAAGAACCGATCTTGCCAAATGTACCCACCTATCTCTGCTACCGGCCAGACGAGCGAGCGTATGTGCTCGATCACCTCGACGAGCTGGTGGTGAAAGCGGTTGGCGAGTCGGGAGGGTACGATATGCTGATTGGGCCGCACAGCACCCGTGAGCAGCAGGCCCAGTTTGCCGAACGGATCCGGGCCAATCCGCGCAACTATATCGCGCAACCTACTCTGCAACTCTCATGCGCGCCATGCTTTATCGATGGGGTGATCGAGCCGCGCCACGTCGATCTGCGCCCATTTGTGCTCTTCGACGGCGAGACGACGACGATCGTGCCGGGTGGCTTGACCCGCGTGGCGCTGCGCCGCGGCTCGCTGGTAGTGAATTCATCACAGGGCGGCGGCAGCAAGGATACATGGGTGTTGTACTGACCAACGACGCAGAATGGCAAGAACATGGTTGTTGAATACGGTACGCCTCTATAAACCGGCAGGGATAAACCATGCTCTCACGAGTTGCCGACAGTCTCTACTGGATGAGCCGCTACCTTGAGCGGACAGAGCATACAGCGCGCCTGATCGGAGTTGGCCTGACCCAGATACTCGATCAGACGCCACAAGCCATCGCGCCGCGCTGGGGCCGGTTACTCGCTGCATTGCACGTCGAGCCGCCGGAAAC
>JANWYE010000590.1 GCA_025057175.1 Chloroflexus sp.
CTCGGACGTTCTATCCCCTCACGGGGATTTTGGTTTTTTGAAGTAGCAACCGTGTACAAGCCGGCATTTATCGGCATCGATGCACTTTCAATCCCCTCACGGGGATTTTGGTTTTTTGAAGGCACTTGCCGATGGCGCGACCGCCGCGCACCGCAACGGCAGCTTTCAATCCCCTCACGGGGATTTTGGTTTTTTGAAGATATCGACCGACGCCGAGCTGCGCGGCGGGCAGCCCGGCCTGCGGCTTTCAATCCCCTCACGGGGATTTTGGTTTTTAGAAGGCAAACACAACGTCGCCGAGACGCCGTTTCACGATTCGCTTTCAATCCCCTCACGGGGATTTTGGTTTTTTGAAGGCAAGAACGGTAGCGGTGTAGAATGGTGTCTCTCTAGCTTTCAATCCCCTCACGGGGATTTTGGTTTTTTGAAGAGGAGCCGGCGGGCCGCAGGGCCGGCGGAGCCGGCTGTCGCTTTCAATCCCCTCACGGGGATTTTGGTTTTTTGAAGATCGAGATGCCGTGGACG
>JANWYE010000591.1 GCA_025057175.1 Chloroflexus sp.
GGATAAGCAAATCAATGACCTGAAGGAAACGCTGGAGACGCGCACGCTGGTTGAGCGCGCCAAAGGCGTTCTGATGGACACGCAGGGGCTTAAGGAGCACGAGGCGTTCCGCAAGATACAGCAACTCTCGATGAATACGCGCAAGTCGATGCGCGAAATCGCGCAGGCGATTTTGCTGACGGCGCAGATCGAGAAGTAACGCGATATTCGTGTCTGAACCTGTTACGAGTTCCGGGTCTGATGTTTCTCCGCCATCGAGCGCATATCAGGGGGGCGCTGCGCGTTTGCTGCGTGCAGCGCTGCCCCACGCAATCACCGCACTCGTCGCTGTCGCACTGACGCTGGGCATTCAGCGCCTTTTGCCGCCAGCAGCCCCTGGTACGGCTCAACCAACAGAGCAGATCGGGTCTGCAACGCTGGCGCCTTCGCCGACGACCGACGCATCGCCGACTGTCGTCAGCGCCCCTTCTCCGCAACCGACCGAAGCGCCTCTGGCAGCCGCGCTGACGCGCCAGGAGCTGAT
>JANWYE010000592.1 GCA_025057175.1 Chloroflexus sp.
GGATTTTGGTTTTTTGAACGCAATCGTACACGTTGGAGTATGAGAAGCCGCTTCGCCTTGCGGTTTCAATCCCCTCACGGGGATTTTGGTTTTTTGAACCAAATACACAAGCGTGCTGCCTATCCAACGATTGCGCTCGTGTTTCAATCCCCTCACGGGGATTTTGGTTTTTTGAACTGACGTTTGTAACGAAACGGATATCATAGCTCAATGGCGAGAGTTTCAATCCCCTCACGGGGATTTTGGTTTTTTGAACAAATATAATGCTGGCTATACAAAGAGCGATGATGTCAATGTGTTTCAATCCCCTCACGGGGATTTTGGTTTTTTGAACTTATCGAACCCGGCCAAAGCGTTGCTGTTCGCACAGGCCTGCGTTTCAATCCCCTCACGGGGATTTTGGTTTTTTGAACACGCGAAAAAATGTGGATGATCAGTTAGCGACAATCACAGTGTTTCAATCCCCTCACGGGGATTTTGGTTTTTTGAACTGACAGACGGTCACGCTCGGCAATTAACTAAG
>JANWYE010000593.1 GCA_025057175.1 Chloroflexus sp.
AAGCGCTGCGCCGTTTAGCGCAGCGACCAATTGATGATTTCAATCCCCTCACGGGGATTTTGGTTTTTTGAACACGATACCGGTTGCCGCGCTAGTGACCTGACTAATAAACATTTCAATCCCCTCACGGGGATTTTGGTTTTTTGAACGCGGCTTTGCCCGTAACCGAGGGGCCGGCAGTGTAAAATTTCAATCCCCTCACGGGGATTTTGGTTTTTTGAACTGATGCTGATAACCCCGTTGATGCAATTTTTGCGATATTCATTTCAATCCCCTCACGGGGATTTTGGTTTTTTGAACTAACGATTACCGGCTCAACGATTAATGGCGGCACAATTACCGATTTCAATCCCCTCACGGGGATTTTGGTTTTTTGAACTGCCAAGTTAATGGCAGCGTTAGAAACACTGCCAGAGCCATTTCAATCCCCTCACGGGGATTTTGGTTTTTTGAACAAAAATCGTGACGTAGTTTGGACTAACCGTATTTGGCGATTTCAATCCCCTCACGGGGATTTTGGTT
>JANWYE010000594.1 GCA_025057175.1 Chloroflexus sp.
GATTTTGGTTTTTTGAACTTTTCACCACGCAACGTTGAAAAGCTTATTTATGTAACGGGTTTCAATCCCCTCACGGGGATTTTGGTTTTTTGAACCTTGATTGGTCGGATGCCGACCTTATGGCCGCCGTTGTGAGTTTCAATCCCCTCACGGGGATTTTGGTTTTTTGAACTTACCATCGAATACGATATTCTCGACGGTACGTACACCGCGTTTCAATCCCCTCACGGGGATTTTGGTTTTTTGAACGGTATGATAGAGGCAAGTAAGGTAAGTGATAGACAGATAGGAGTTTCAATCCCCTCACGGGGATTTTGGTTTTTTGAACCGTGCCCTTCGCCGTTGTATCCGGCTAACACAATGCGAAGGTTTCAATCCCCTCACGGGGATTTTGGTTTTTTGAACGAAATGGATCATCGACGAGGTTGATGCTGCGCTGCAACAGTGGGTTTCAATCCCCTCACGGGGATTTTGGTTTTTTGAACTTATCACGTTGGCCGCAAAGTTCGATCTCACGCATCT
>JANWYE010000595.1 GCA_025057175.1 Chloroflexus sp.
GACAGTGTCCGCCGTGCTGCCGGCCCAGCAGGTCGATCGTCTCCTCCTCTCCCTCACTCTTCGGCGGTCAACTGTTTCTGCCGGGATGGGGTGGGCGGGCCTGTAGCTCAGGTGGTGAGAGCGCGGTCCTGATAAGACCGAGGCCTCTGGTTCGAGTCCAGACAGGCCCACCGTTGGGGGGCCGTAGCTCAGAGGGAGAGCACCCGCCTTGCACGCGGGGGGTCAGGGGTTCGAATCCCCTTGGCTCCACCCCAACTGCACCTTATCAACTGAAGATCGAGCGTGTGTTGTGAGACGACGCATCGCTTGCGCCAGCGAGTTGCCGGCTGGCGCAAGAGAGACGTTCTTGCTCCCCTGAGGGGGAGCTGGGGTAGGAAGGGCGAGTGGTGGATGCCTAGGCGCTTGTGGCCGAAGAAGGACGTGGCGTGACTGCGAGAAGCCCCGGGGAGCTGTCGGGCGAGCGGAGAGCCGGGGATATCCGAATGGGGCAACCTGCTAGCGGTCATGCGCTAGCATCCTC
>JANWYE010000596.1 GCA_025057175.1 Chloroflexus sp.
GGGGATTGAAACTCACGCTGTTCTTGCAGATACGCCCGTTGATAGCGATCTTGCCTTCAAAAAACCAAAATCCCCGTGAGGGGATTGAAACGCGGAATCTCTGGCAGGTGATTGATCGTCGCATAAAGACTTCAAAAAACCAAAATCCCCGTGAGGGGATTGAAACACAACAAGCCCGCCGGCGACGTTGCCGGCAGGCTTGCCGTGGCTTCAAAAAACCAAAATCCCCGTGAGGGGATTGAAACCCTGAATTTCACAAAACTAGGCGCGCGCCACGTCGAGTTTACTTCAAAAAACCAAAATCCCCGTGAGGGGATTGAAACGCAACAGCAACGCCGGCGCAATGCAACGCCGGCGCTAGCGCGCTTCAAAAAACCAAAATCCCCGTGAGGGGATTGAAACACAACTCCTTTTTTGGCGCGCATCAGTTCGCGCGCCTTGACCTTCAAAAAACCAAAATCCCCGTGAGGGGATTGAAACCGAAATCCAAATCCGGGGGGAGTGGGTCAAGGTAAAAGA
>JANWYE010000597.1 GCA_025057175.1 Chloroflexus sp.
CCACGCAATCGGCCGGCGTACCGTCGCAGATCAACGCCGGCGAGCCATCGCTCAGCGTCCCTTCCCACGCCCGCAAGGGGTCAAACAATTTGCGGTAATGGCCGGCGGCGCTCCAGTTGCGGTCGGGCGCTACTACCGCCACCTCGCCGATTTCGCTCAACGCGGCGCGCAGTGCCGCTAAACCCGGACTTTGGTAGCCATCGTCATTGGTGACAAGGATGTACATACGTGGTGTCCTTTTAGTTTTCTACATTATGGTGATTTACAGCCGGTACTATAACAGATTGTGGCGGTGGCGTGGATGCGCACCCCCCTGTCATTGCGAGCCGCCAACGGCGGCGACGCAATCTCCTCCAGAAGCGGGATGGACGCTGTGAGCGGATGCCTTCCGCCAGAGCGGGAGATTGCTTCGGGGGCCTACGGCACCCTCGCAAGGACAAAGGCTCCCTGTCATTGCGAGCCGCCAACGGCGGCGAAGCAATCTCCCCCAGAAGCGGGATGGATGCTGTGAGCGGATG
>JANWYE010000598.1 GCA_025057175.1 Chloroflexus sp.
TGAGTCGGATCGCGTGCTCCACGCGCCGCATTCTAGCAGGCCGCGGCAAGGGCCCTGCGGCATAATGGCGGGCCGCCCGCCTCACTGCCGCCAGCCGGAGTAGCCGATGCTCGACTCCTTCTCCACCCGCGACACCCTCAGGGTCGGCGAACGCAGCTACACGATCCTGAGCCTCGCCCGCCTCGAGCGCCACTTCCCGCTCTCCCACCTGCCGGTCTCGCTGCGCATCCTGCTCGAGAATCTCCTTCGCCACGAGGACGGCGAGACCACGACCGCCCGCGAGATCGAGGCGGTCGCCCGCTGGCGGCCGGGGCCCGCCCCCGAGACCGAGATCGCCTTCATGCCGGCACGGGTGCTGATGCAGGACTTCACCGGCGTGCCCTGCGTGGTCGACCTCGCGGCGATGCGCGACGCGATGCAGCGCCTGGGCGGCGACCCGGCGCGGATCAATCCCCTGATCCCGACCGAGCTGGTCATCGACCACTCGGTGCAGGTCGATCACTTCGGCCGCGGCGACG
>JANWYE010000599.1 GCA_025057175.1 Chloroflexus sp.
CGCGTCGTAGATCGGCAGCACCTCGCCGGAGGGCAGGTGCCGGGTGATGCCGCCCTCGCTGCCCGGGACCAGGCGGTTGTGGAGGCGGATGTTGGCGAAGGTGCCGCGCACCATCACCTCGTGGTTGCCGCGGCGGCTGCCGTAGGAGTTGAAGTCCGCCGGGGCCACCCCGCGCTCGATCAGCCAGCGCCCTGGGGGTGAATCCTTTTTGTGCGAGCCGGGGGGCTAGCTGTGGTCGGTGTTTATCGAGTCGCCGAGCAGGGCAAGGCAGCGGGCCCCGCGCAGGTCCTCGATGCGGCCGATCGCCATCCCCATGCCCTCGAAGTAGGGCGGATAGGCGATGTAGGTCGAGTCGGGATCCCAGCGGTAGCGGTCGCCTTCAGGCACCTCGATCGCCCGCCAGCGCTCGTCGCCGTCGAAGACGTGCTCGTAGGTGCTGCGGAACAGCGACGGCTCGATGGTCGCGGCGATCAGTTCCGCGATCTCGCGGCTGCTGGGCCAGATCTCGGCGAGACGGA
>JANWYE010000059.1 GCA_025057175.1 Chloroflexus sp.
GATCGCTATCAATCGCAACTGGCGCCAGAAGTAGCGCCACGCGCGGTCGTGAAAGCGGAGGAGCGAGCTATGCAGTTCGGGCAGGGTAGTGATAACGAGCCGGGCAGCCGGCGCAGCGCGACGGTTTGCTCCGTTTGTGGCAGCGATGTTGATTGCAGGTTGGCAAAAGCGGGCCAGCGCTGTGGCCTCGCGCTCGTGCAATAGGGCTTGATCGGCGTCGGGCGCAATCAACAGCACGGTAGCAGCCGGCTCAGTGCGCAACAGATCGAGCGCCAACAGATGCAAGCTCGCTCGGCTGAGCAGACCGTTGCCGGTGATAGCAAATGGCGCGCCGCGCCGGAGCGCCGCCAGCGCCACCGATTGCGCTTGGAAGAACGGTGTGCCGATGGCGCGCACCCATGCCTCGTTAAGCGCCTGATCAACCGGCAGGTGGCTAATGCGCGCACCAGCGCCGGCGGGAACGTGGCGCAGTCCGATCAATGGCGATGGTGATCGGCCAGATCGCTCGGCCAGCGTTTTCAAAATGTCGATCAGGTCGCTCATAAGGTCAAGGGGCCTTTGCTGCATATTGTCAACAATTCGATTGTAGCATGCCTGTCGAGAATGCAGTAGGAGCGTGGTATACTCCTGTCGGTGCCGCCCGATGAGGTGTCTTATGCGTTCACGCTGGTTGCGAGTCAATGGATACCAATTGCACTGGATCGAAGCCGGACGCGGGCCGGCAGTGCTCCTCTTGCACGGTTTTGCCGGCTCGTGCGCCGATTGGGAACCGACGGTGGCGTGGCTAGCCGATCACGGCTACCGGGCGTTAGCGGTGGATGCGCTTGGCTTTGGCCGCTCAGAGAAGCCGGCCAATGCGCCCTACGGGCTGGAATTACAGAGCGATCTCTACGCTGCGCTGCTAGCGGCGCTCGGCATTGAGCGCGCCGCCTTTGTGGCTCATTCAATGGGCGGCAAATACGCGCTGGCCACCGCTATTCGCCACCCGCAGCGGGTAGCACGGCTGGCGCTCGTCGCGACCGATGGGTTTGTCGAGCCGTCGCCGCTGACAATAATGGGTGGCTGGCCAGTGCTCGGCGAGACAATCCTCTGGCTCTCGGCCCATCCGACAGTGGTGCGCGCCTTCTTGTCGGCTGCCTTCCACAACCCCGAACCACACGTCAACGCCGAGCTGATCGAACGCGGGCGTGAGGCGATCAGCGGCGCGGCCAACCGGCGGGCATTAACGGCACTGAGCCGGCGTTACGCGGCTACCGATCTCACCTTAACCGGCCTGCGTTCGCGGTTAAATGAGATCCGCGCGCCTACCTTGCTCATCTGGGGGGCGCAGGATCGAGTCTTTTCGCTCCAGCATGCTGAAGCTGCGCGCCGCGAAATTCCCAGCGCGCAGCTTGTGGTGATCCCGCAGTGCGGCCATTTTCCCCATATCGAAGCGGTGCGTCCATTTCGCGGTCTGCTGAGTGGGTTCTTGGCGCCATGCGGGCGCGCAAGCTAACTCGATCCAGCCCGGTACCAGCACGCCGGCAGCAGGATCGTTCCCCTGCCGGTGTTGTCGCTGTCGAGCGGGTGGGGAAAATCGTGACGGAACCGCTCGCCGCGCAGCCGGTCGCGACGGAGGAAGGTAAACTCCATCGTTGGCGGGATAGCGATGTTGCCCGCTCGCACCACGCTGCGGCAGTTATTGGGGTGAATATGCACGCAGGCATGGGTTTGCAATAGCTTCTCGATGGCGCGGGCCGCAGTGTGAAAAAACCATTTATTAAACAACTGATCGAGATGGTGAAACTCGGCGACAATGATCCGAAAACGGTTGAGCAGCGCTGGCGGAGTCGCTAACAAAACCTCATACTCAAACCCCTCAATATCCATTTGCAAGAGCAGATCGGCTTCAGGCTGATGGGGTAATGACCGGTTTACCCACTCTTCCAGCGTGATGAAATGATCAGTGGTAAAAGCGCCGATAAACAGTTTGCTAAACTGAAATGCGGGATGCGGCATGGCCGGCCCTTCAACTGAAGCGTCGGCCATAAAGACACGCATCCCGCGCTCGGCGCAATCGCGTTCAAATGCCGAGACCGGACCGACGCCGGGTGAGAAGCAGGCAGTAATACCATCGAGATCGTCGGGCACTAGATAGCCACCATCGCCTCGTGGGCCGATCCGGATGAAGGGCGTTGGCGGCAATAGGGGATGAAGGCGTTGGATCAGCCCGTGTAACTGTTCTGGCGGCGTAAGATTGGTTGGGAACATCCGGGCCGGCGCGAAGATCCGGATCAATTGCCGGAGGAGAACTTGTTTCATGCTGGTTAGGCAGGGTACAGGGATAGATCACGATGTGATTCTATCATTGGGCATGATGAGAGTCAATAACAAAACATTCATCGTGATGATCATGCCTCAACTTTTGATAGCGCATTGAGAATCACAACCCCAATAACGATAAAACTAATGCCAATAATTGCCCATAAATCAAGTTCTTGGCCGTATAATATCCATGCAATAGCAGTGATCAGCACAATCCCAATCCCCGACCAGATTGCGTAAGCAATCCCAACCGGGATCGCTTCGAGCGCCAGCGACATCGTGTAAAACGAGATACCGTAGCCTACGACCACAATAAGCGACGGCAGCAGGCGCGTAAAACCGGCGCTCGCCTTGAGCGCCGAAGTGGCCATCACTTCGGTCAGAATAGCGATGAGCAGGAAGAGCCAGTATTTCATTGACACACTCCGTACTACAAGGTGGCTATATACATTCAGAACCCAGTCACGAAACGGGCAACATCTTGCATCCAGTGGAAGGCGATGGCAGCTTCAAGGCCACGATAGCGAACGAGCAGCAGCGCTGGTGTACCCCAGATGAGGGCCAATGCCGCCCCTATGCCTAACCCAATCAGCGGCGCTTGCAACCACAGATCGTCGATGTGAGCATACGAGTGGGCCAACGTCGCGAGGAGGCCGGCCAACCAGATGGTTTGCGCTGGCGGTTGTGATCGCCATCTCTGCCAGACCCAACCCCACAGCGTAACACGATAGAGCGTCTCTTCAACCAATGCAGGCTGAAGCGCATCCATCATCGCTGCAACCGGCGATTGCCACTGGATCGGTTGGTGCTGGATTAATTGTAACCCAATTATATTCACCAGCGCGAACGACACACCGATAGCTGTCCCCCATAAGATGCACTGGCTGGCCCCGCGCCAATCGCCAGCGGTGAGTTGGCACCGCACTGGTCCGCCTTGGCGCATAAATACCAGCCCGCCGAGCATAGTGACGGCCGTGAACAGGCCGCGCAAGAGTCCTTGCGCCGGTGCGCTGTCAATGATGCCGAAGAATGGGTAGGGTGAAAAGAGAGTGGTAAGGGGCATTGTCAGGCCTACCACGAGACCCGCTCCGATCGCAAGAACCCAATCGCGCCGTTGGAGCGTCGGGACATCGCGGCACATGGCCCAGAGCGCGACTATGACGATCAATGTGTCGCGCAGATCAAACGTGCGCGGAACTGGAAACAAGGTCGCGAGCAGCGCCCGCCCGCCGATAAGCGCAAAGAGTATGGCTGTCAGGATCAGAGGTTTATGGAGATGGCTCATGTAATCTTTGTAGTTATAGGACAATGGCAGCCATTGCGCTGATCGTACCACGGCAATGGTTGCCAGTCAGCAGCGGTTTAGCCAATCTGGCGCGCGGTCGCTGATGCACAGCTCGCGCGCCGGAATGGTATCTTCAAATTACTCTTTCACGTGCTTCAGCAGCGTGGCAGTTAGCCCCATCCCTGCTAGCGCCAATATTGGAAAGATGAAGAGTTCTGCCGCGCTAACAGCCACCCCCATTCGTGCCATATTCCATCCCATCAGGCTCACTGCGGTGCCGAGAGTGAGAAACTTTCCTAGCCAAATCGATGCCAACAGATATCCCACTGCGTGTCGGCGCAAGAGCAAGCTGCCGCCAATGACGCACAGTGGCGCAATGATGGCCAGATCCAGTGCTTGAATGAACATACTGGTAGTGTTTTCTAACATGGGAACTGCGTTTGGCGCGAATGTAGCCGCGATCCGGCCTAGCCATGCAATGGTTAAAAAAGCGGCTGTGCAGAAGAGAAGGCCGGCGATCTGGCCATGAGGCAGGTTGGATGAGAAGTAGTTGGGGAGGGTAGACAGATCAAACGAGGTAATTACCAACACTAATGCGAAAAGGCTGAGACTGAAGAGCGCGGTGTAGATAAGGAATAGCTGGTTGTACTGCGCTCCGACGCACATGGTGACGTAGGTGTATAGGATGAAGCCTAGCGTGCCGGCTAACAGCAGGCGACCACGTAGCGAACCGCGCCGGCTTAGCCAATGCGATATGACCAACAGCGGCACCCCCATCACCAGTGTAACCAGATCGTTGGCTTGCATCTGGGCCGCCGAGCTGACGGTGTCCCAGTAGTAAAGGCCACGGGCATTGATTATTACCTGCTCGCCACGGAAGGTTGTTAGTGGATACGGCGTACCGCTGGCGGGCCAGAGGCCGGCAAGCGCGGCAACCGCCGCTAATCCACCAATAATCGGCAGAAGCCAGTTGAGGATGCGTTGCGCGTCCATAAAGGTGTCCTCTGCGAGTCATCGCTTTGTCAACGGTTTGCTGCCAGCGATTACAGCCCTGCCGGCAACCAGCCACGGATCTTGTTCCAATCGCGTTCATCGCTCTCGACTGCGCCCGCCATTTTGGCAATCATCCGGTCGAGCCACGACAAGCGGCTGAAGTCCATCTTACCGCTGAAATGGACTGTTTCAGCGTGCGGCACGAGTGGCTGTACGGCATTGAGGTAGGCGGCGCGGGCGGTTCGGCTGGCTTCATCATCACCCGTGTTGCGCAGGTGAACGGTAAAGAGCGCAACTGGTAGCCCGCTTAGGGTTACTTGGTTCGTCTTCACGAAATCAATCGCCTCAGGCAGCCAATTGCCGATGCGGACGGCGCTGCCGATGATGGCGGCGGTGTAGCCAGCCAGATACGGTTGCGCGTTCACCGGTTGCACATCAACGGCATAGCCGCGCGTGGCAAGGCTTTCGGCGATCGCAGCGGCGATTTCGGCGGTTGAACCGGCGCGGGTGGCATATGCCACGAGAATGCGTTTGCTCATCGGAGTTGCTCCTGCCAACGTTATGGTCGGATGGTCAATCGTAGGCGTCTGCGTGGCGACGACTGTTAATCCGGCGCCGGCTAGGGTCGTGCTGGCGACACTCAGGCCAGCGATTTTGAGGAATCGGCGGCGGGTGATCGGTTGGGACGGCATGATCAGGCTCCTTCTTGGTGAGGGCCGGTTGGCGCTTCGTGGGTAAGGGCCAGAATGACGTACCCTAGATTATGTAGGTGTCGCAAAAGGCCGAGGAGGCCAGCCTGATCGGTTCGGATTGGCGCAAGACGGCTGGTGTCGTTGGTGTAACTAAGCAGGGTACCCGGCGGGCAACAGGTCATCACAAACTCTTCGTCAATCCGTCCGCGCAGGGTGAGGCAGTAGAGTTGCCGATCGGAAATGGTAGGATTCTTCATTGCGCGTTTCCTTTCTTGTTGGCCCTAGTGTACCTCTGCGCCAAAGAAAACGGACTACACGATGATGTAGTCCGTTGGGTGACAATAATGTAGTTGTTACGCTACAGCCAACCAAGCTCGCGGGCACGCGCCACGGCTTGGGTGCGGTTGTTGGCTTCCAGTTTGCTGTAAATGGTCTTGACGTGAAAGCGAACCGTATTGATGCTAATGACCAATTGCTCGGCGATCTCGGCATAAGTCAGCCCTTGCGCCAGTAATTGCAGCACAGTCGCTTCGCGTTCGCTCAGGGGATCAAGGCTGGTGGCCGCCATCTGATCGAAAAAAGCCCTCGGTGTTGATGGTGGCAGATGGATCGCTAGCCATGATGGGCAACCGATCTGGCGCAGGAGATGAGTGATCTCCTCCCCAGCCTCAACAAAGACGCGCACATAGCCTTCCGCTTCGGCGATTGCCAGCGCTCGCTTCAATAGTTGTGCCGCGATTGATCGTTCATGTTGATAGTATCGCGCGCTCAGGATCAGGGTGCGTAGCAAGATGTCGCATCGCCCAGTAGCCTCGGCCACATCGATCAGTCGCTGGGCTAGCTCGGCAGTGTGCTGATCGCGTTGCGCTAGCAGTAGGCGTAACCAGCTTAGATGGACAAGAAGCGTGCGATGGGTGGCTGGATCGGCAGGTGTGATGCCGCTGCGCCGGAGATGCATTACGGCGGCGGTGAGGTCGCCAGTGGCTAGTGCTAGGGCAGTCTGTTGCGCGATCAATTCGGGTCGTACCCACTCGGGCGCACCTTGCCCAAGCAGGCTTTCAGCGGTGTCTAAGATCTGAGCCGCGCCAACCAGATCGCCCTTTGCCTGTAAAAGGCGAGCAAGAGTACATTGGCTATAGATCACCGAGGCGTTGTGTGCTGCTAACATGCCCAAATGAATGCTACGCTCAAGATACTCGCGGCTGCGCCCAAGGTCGTTCCATTCGTAGTACACCAACCCCAATGCGCCATAGACCACGCCAAAGATCGGCGATGGCTCAGTCTGGGTCTGTTCTCGCCGTTGGATTACTGCGGTAGCAGTGTCCGCCGCGAGGCGTAAGCGCCCGTATTGAGTCGCGAGCAGCGTGAGGTGCGCGATCGCCAACATCTCGGTGACCGGATCGCCGGCAGCGTGGGCCGATCGCGCTGCGCGTTGCAATGCAGAGACCGCGTTGGTGAAATCGGGCAACTGGCGATACGCTCCGCCTAGCGCAAGCGCTGCCAGTCCGGTGAGCCGTTCATTTCCAGTGGGGTTAGCTGCCAGACTCGCCTCTGCCGCCGTTATGGCTTCTGGTATGCGCCCAACCGCTTGGTTCAAGTTGGCGCGCAAGGCCAGACACTCTGCCCGTAGTGCCGTGTGGTTGGCATGTGATTGGGTGGCGCAGGCGGTTTCGGCCTGCGCGAGGAGTGGCTCAACCTGATCAAGTTGGCCGCGCAAGAGCCGCATCCAACCAAAATCCAGACAGAGGCGCGGGCTGGTCTGGATGGAGGCAGTTGGCAAAGCACGCAACCAGCGTTCAAGAGTATGCGTATAACCGGCATTCAGCAATGCCCAACCATGGCGTTCAAGCAGTGCCAAAGCCCGCTCGTGCTCGCTGGCAGCCAGCGCATGGTCGATAGCCTCAACCGGCCTGCCCTGCGCCTCATACCAGTGGCTGGCGCGGCGGTGCAGAGTGGCAACAAGAGTTGGATGGCGACGCCGCAGTTGAGTCTGCAGGAGTTCGGCGAAAAGCCGGTGGTAACGGTACCACATACCAGTATCGTCTTGCGGCACGAGGAATAGGTTAGCGGCAACGAGATAGTCGATCAGCGCGGCGCTATTTGTCCGGCCAGTGATGGTATCGCACAGCTCGCTGGTGAACCGGTCGAGTATCGAGGTTTGCAGTAAAAACTCTTGCACATCAGGTGGTTGGCGAGCCAGCACTTCTTCGGTGAGATAACTGAGAATGAAACGATGTGAACCGCTCAGTTCCGCCACCAAGCGGGCCGGATCGGGCGATCCTTGCAATGATAAGCCAGCGAGCTGTACCCCTGCTGGCCAGCCTTCAGTGCGTTCGAGCACCTGATCGAGTTCGGCGTCGCCCAGCGCCAATTGCATTTGGTCGCGCAACAAGGCGATTACTTCAGCCCGATCAAAGCGCAAATCGGCTGCACGCACCTCGACGAGCTGGTTGTTGGCGCGCAAGCGGGCTAGCGGCAAGGCCGGATCTTCGCGGGAGACAATCGTTAAGTGGAAAGCTGGCGTGGCGTGGGTGAGCAATTGGTGTACCAGCGCCAAGATGACCTGATCGTGGATTAGGTGAAAATCGTCGAGCACGCAGACCAGTGCCGCATTGTTCTGAGCAAGCTCGTTGAGGATCGTGGCCGCGAAGATTGTTGGCGGCGGCGACTGGCCAGCACGCAAAACCGGCAACAAACTGGCGCCAAGCGATGGGTAGACTCGCTGCAGCGCAGACAAGAAATATATGCCAAAGCGAATCGGGTCGTCATCAGCCTCGTCGAGCGACAGCCATGCAATTGGACGGGCACATTGCGCTGACCATGTCGCGGCAAGCGTTGTTTTGCCGTAGCCGGCGGGTGCGGCGATCAGGCTCAGCCGGCTCTGGTGTGCCAATCCCTCATTCAGCCGCGCCACCAAGTGCGGGCGCGCAAGCGTTGTCGGCGTGGGCAATGGAAGCGTGATTTTAGTGATCAAGAGGGTAGTCGTCATCGTTACTACCCCGGCGCGCGGTCGTTTGGCAGCACCAAACTCAACAGCGGGTTGGGAAACCGGCGCACCAGCGTGATGGCGCAGAAGGTTTCGGCGAGGTCGGGTAAATCGGCGTACTCGATCAGCATGCCACTGTCGAGTTCGTCTTTGACCACGATCGGCGGCATCACCGACAAGCCGCTGTGTTCGCGCGCCACCAGCCGCAACATTGCCATATCGTCAACCTCGGCTACGATCCACGGCTCTATCCCCAAGCGATGCATCAGGGCGTCAAAACCGGCGCGGACGGTCGATTCGGGTGATGGCACGACAAGCGGCTCGCTGCGTAACAATGCTTCGAGCGGCTTCTGGTAGCGGTCAGAGCGAGGATGGCCGATCAACCCCACCGGTTGGGTGTCGATAACGTGAACGATCCATGGCGACGACTGATCGCGCGGGGGCGCTACATCTGACAGCACCACATCGAGGTCGTACAACTTGAGGCTATTGAGCAGCTCATCGAGCGTACCTGATCGAATAATCACTTTAATGTCGAGGTCAATCAGCAGCGGGCGCAAAAAGCGCACCTGAAAATTGCGCGAGAGTGTGGCTAGCGCGCCAACCCGCAACACCTTCTGTTGGGTCTCGGCCAAACGGCCAAAGGTGCCGAGCAGTTCATCGCCTTTGGCAAAGATCGCATCGGCAAAATCGAGCGCGATATGGCCAGCTTCGGTCAGCACCAACCGGCGGCCTACCCGTTCGAACAGCGGTTGCCCTAGATAATCTTCGAGCGCGCTGATCTGCATCGACAGCGCCGATTGGGCGATATTGTGTTTGCGCGCGGCGCGGGTTAGGTTGCCTTCGTGCGCCACGATCCAGAAGTAGCGTAGGTGATGGTAATTTAACATAATTTATTTCGATGTGCCGCTGTAGCGCCGCGTAACAGTGCGGCGTTACAATTGGTCAAAGCCACTTCCATCCATACCAGCTCATTGCCACCAGTATGCCAGATTGCCCGCTCTCCTGCAATGCACTGCTCTCCTTAAAAAGTTCTATTGAACTGAACAATTTATTAGAAAGCATATATTTTACTGATTGATGTTCGCATGATACTATCCAAACATCGACCATTGAGACAAGGAGGTAATGACGGTATGGATGGAATGTGGGCGCTTCTGGGCTATCTTGCGCCGTTATCGTTGGCGGTTGTGGCGCTGCTGGCGGCCCTCAACCGGTTGCGTTCGGTTGAGCTGGTGTTTCAGGCGGGGCGGGCGGTGAGCATTGGCGCGTTCGGTTTGATGCTTGGGTTGGGGATCGTAGTCTTCACCACTGGCCCGTTGGTCAGCCCGCTGATCGGTATCGGCGAGGTGGGCATTGTCCTCCGCCTCGATGCGCTGAGCGTCATGATGTCGTGGCTGGTGACGCTGTTGGGCGCGTTGTTGATCCAGTTTAGCCGCAACTATCTCGATGGCGATCCGCGCCAGAAGGTCTTTTTCATTCGCCTGTACCTGACCGTCAGCGCAGTGTTGCTGATGGTGACTGCTGGTAATCTCTGGCAGTTGGTGGCAGCGTGGATTGCGATGAGTCTCGCGCTGCATGAACTGCTCGTTTTCTATCCCGACCGGCCACGCGCGATCCGGGCGGCAGGCAAGAAGTTTATTGTCGCCCGCGTTGGCGATGTGTGCCTGATCAGCGCGGCGGTGTTGTTGGCGCAAGCCTTTGGCACCACCGATCTCGGCCAGCTCCGCGATGCAGCGAGCGCAGCGTTGGCTGCCGGCGCTGCTCCGGCTGGCGCGGCGGCAGCGGCGATCTTGATTGTGATTGCGGCGGCGCTGAAGTCGGCGATGTTTCCCTTCCATGGCTGGCTGTTAGAAGTGATGGAGACGCCAACGCCAGTGTCAGCGTTGCTGCACGCCGGTCTGCTTAATGCTGGCATCTTTCTGGTGGTGCGGTTTGGCGAGGTGGTCTTCTTGTCAACGCCGGCGCTGATCCTGCTCATCATCCTTGGCGGGTTTACCGCGATCTTTGCCTCATCGTCGATGATCACCCAGAGCAGCGTCAAGGTTTCGCTGGCCTACTCTAGCGCGGCGCACATGGGCTTTATGCTGATGCTGTGCGGGTTTGGCGCGCACACGGTGGCGATTATGCACCTCATCGCCCACTCATGCTACAAAGCCCACGCCTTCCTCTCATCGGGCAGCATTATCGAGTATGTGCGCAATACCGGCGCGCAGAAGCTGGATAAAGCGCCGAATCCGTTGGCCTTGCTGGCGAATATGGCGGTGGCAGTGGCGATGTTTGTCGCGGTGGCAACGGCGATTGGGATCGATATTACCAAGCGGCCCGGTGAAACGGCAATGATCACGATCTTTATGGCTGCCGTGGCCTACTTGCTGGTTAAGGGCAATACCGGCAAAGCCCCGCTCTATGTCATTGCGCGCACCATGGGGATGGCGGCGTTGGTGACGATTGCCTTCTTCATCCTCGAAGTGACTGCCGAGGCGCTGCTCGGCAGAGCAGTGGCGGTCTATCCGGCGCTGAGCATGCCAGTGATGATCGCAGTGGTTACAGCGGTGATTATCTTCGTGGCGGTGATGGTGTTGAGCGCCTTCTTGCCGGCCCTTGTCAACCGTCCAGCGTGGCGCGCGTTCTATGTTCACCTCAAGCAGGGCTTCTACGCCAATGCCCTGTTTGATCGAGTGCTCGATACCTTCCGGCTGGCTCGCTGATGGATGGAACTGGGATACGGATACACGCGAGTTGTAGATCCGCGCGCTCTTCCCACAGGAATACGGGTAGGAATGAATACAGGGATGGTAGAGGTCAAGACAACGATGGAGGGAGCATCAATGACGCTGGTTGAGACGAATATCCAATCGCTGCCAGTTATCGCTGCGCCGAGCCGTGAGCTTACTGCCGAGGCGATCATCGCTGCGGCCAAGCGGGCCGAGCACCAGATTGCGCCATTGTGGCCGTTGCGCACATTTGTGGCGGTGAACCCTTACTTAGGTCTGATCGATCACTCGTTTGCGCAGGCGGCACAGTTGCTGGCCCGGCGGGCTGGCGCGAAGATGACGGCGCCGCGCTCGTTTTACGCGCAGGCGATTGCGAGCGGGCGCGTCACCGATGATGATTTAGCGGCGGCGATTGCCGAAGGTGTTCCTTTCCCCGGTGCGCCGGCCAATGTGGCGGCGCTGAAGGCGTTTGCCCTCAGCCGCGCGCCAGAGCCGGTGATCAAGACGCTGCCCACCGTAGCTGATGTCGCGGCCAAGCTGACCGGCGCGCCGTGGGCCGATATTGTCACCGACTCGATCTCGAACTGGGCCGGCTCCTATTTTGATCTTGGCCAGTCGTATTGGCGGTCGCCGTGGGCCAATCTGCCGGCATACGCGGCGTGGCGGGCTGAAGCCGCCTTCGACCGCACACCGTTGGCGCGGGGAGCGCGCGCGTTCCAGCGCGTGTTGCGCGAGTTGCCGAAGACAGCGCCAGAGACGATTGTCGCCGCTGTTGAGCTGTTGCAGATCCCGGCCACTGGTCTGGAAGCCTATTTCCACCGGCTCTTGCTGTCGATCCACGGCTGGGCTGGTTATGCTCGCTATCTGCGCTGGAATGCCGAACTCTACGGTGGCGAAGATCAGACATTGACCGATCTGTTGGCGATCCGGCTGGCATGGGAGGTAGCGCTCTGGCGCAGTTTTGCTCGCGAGGGTTTGGCTGAAGCATGGCATAAGCAGAAGAGTGAGTTGAGCAATGATCAGGTGGACGAAGCGGCCAAGCGGGCGCTCGGCGGCGATCTCTTGCTGCAACGCGCCTTTGAGAAGGCCTACCAGCGCCAATTGTTTGCCCGTCTCGGCGCGCCAGCGCCGGCTGCCGCCACCGCTCGCAAGCGGGCGCAGGCCGCCTTCTGCATCGACGTGCGCTCGGAGATCTACCGCCGCGCGCTCGAAACGGTGACCGGCGAGATCGAGACGATTGGGTTTGCCGGCTTCTTCGGTTTCCCGATCGAGTACATCCCGCTGGCGGAAACGCAGGGTGGCGCGCAGTGTCCGGTCTTGCTAACGCCGCAGTTCGTGATCGCCGAGTCGGTTGATGGCAAGGCCGGCGCTGAGGTCGAAGCCGCCATTGCCAAGCGAGCCATGAACCAGCGCGTGGCCAAGGCGTGGCGAATGTTCAAGTTTGGCCCGGTCTCGTGCTTTGGTTTCGTCGGGCCGGTCGGGTTGGCGTATGTGCGCAAGTTGCTGCTCGACACGCTCGGCATTACCCGTCCGGTGCCGCATCCGGCGACCTTCGGTCTCGATGCCGCGACTCGGGCGCGGATCAAGCCGAGCCTCGAACCGCGCCCGCTCAATGGCCGACTCACCGGCATGTCGCTTGAGCAGCGGATTGCCGCTGCGGAAGGCGCGCTCAAGGCAATGTCGCTGACCGGCAACTTTGCCCGGATCGTGCTGCTGGCCGGCCACGGCTCGACCACCGTCAACAATCCGCACGCCACCGGCCTTGATTGTGGCGCGTGCGGCGGCCACACCGGCGAAGCGAATGTGCGCGTGGCGGTGCAGATCCTCAACGATCCAGCAGTGCGGGCCGGTCTGCGCGAGCGCGGGATCGACATTCCTGCCGATACGGTGTTTGTGGCCGGTCTGCACGACACCACCACTGATGACGTGACCATCTTCGACAAAGGCGACATTCCGGCCAGCCATGCCGATGACCTCAAGCAATTGGAGGCCGATCTAGCTGCTGCCGGACGGTTGGCGCGCGCCGAGCGGGCCGCATTGTTGAAGATCGAAGCCGGTGATGACATCGATCAAGCGGTGCGCCGGCGCAGCAAAGACTGGTCACAGGTGCGGCCAGAGTGGGGCTTGGCCGGCTGCGCCGCGTTTATTGCCGCGCCACGCGAGCGCACGGCTGGCGTGAAGTTGGATGGGCGCTCGTTCTTGCACAACTACGACTGGCGGCAAGACGATGGCTTCGGTGTGCTGGAGCTGATCATGACCGCGCCGATGATCGTGGCAAGCTGGATCAACCTGCAATACTATGGCTCGACGGTGGATAACCGGGTCTTCGGCAGCGGCAACAAGACGTTACACAACGTGGTCGGCACGCTCGGCGTGCTCGAAGGCAACGCCGGCGACTTGCGGGTCGGGCTGCCGTGGCAGTCGGTTCACGACGGTGAGAAGTATGTGCATGAGCCAATGCGCCTGCACGTGCTGATCGAAGCGCCGATCGACGCGATGACTGCCATCATTGCCAAGCACGAGCAGGTGCGCCAGTTGCTCGATAATGGCTGGCTCTACCTGTTTGCCATTGGCGCCAACGGCAAAGTGACCCACCAGTATGCGGGCGGGTTGCGCTGGAAAGAGTGCTAGTCAAGCCGCACGGGGAGACAGTTTCATTCCGGTAGTGCGACACTTGGAGCAATGTGACTTCATCCCTTCCGCATAGGGATGGAGCTTACCACTCCATCGGTGCCCAAACGATAATGGTTTCCGTCAGGGCCGCGCTACAGCGCGGCCCTGATCAATTCTTGATGGACACGAGGCACGAACCTTCCCTTCGTATATCGTATACAGCGATAAAGGTTGCAACAGACACAGGCAAGGCGCTCGCTAAATTATGGCAGTTTCTTGTAGAATAGTGCGGGGAAGGTTAAGGATGGAGCGAAATGTGTTGATATGCATCACCAAACGATAACTGTGCTCGCGCAATCTTGGCATTCCAAGAAAGCACTCATATCCGAGACAATTTGGATCAGCGTTTTTGCTTTCATTGGGTCGTTATGGTTATTTTCGTCGATTTTGTTACGGTTTACTACCGTAACGGCGGCGCAGAACGACGTTATCGGCATGAATGACTCTTACCAAAATGTCTGGATGCTGTGGTGGACTGCTCATGCGCTAGAAAAGAACCAATCCCCTTTCCAGACCGAACTGCTCTTCTATCCTCTGCCTACTAACCTCTTTTGGCAGACATTGCAGGTAACGCATGGCCTGATCGCTGCCCCAGTAACTCTGCTTTTTGGGCCGATAGCTGCCTACAATGTTGTAGCCATAGCGAGCTTTGTGCTTAGCGCAGTGACGATGTATTGGCTAGCGCGACTATCAGGAAACTCACCGTTTGCGGCTGGCGTAGCAGCAATGATTTACTCATTTATGCCATTTCATGTCAGTAAACTATACGATGGCCAACTGGAAATGGCAAGTATTCAATATTTTCCGTTGTTGACAATCGGTTTGTTATGCATGTTCGCTGATCAAAAGCGACGGTTGTTGTGGATTGGGATCAATGGTTTGATAATTATTTGGATCATGTTCACTAGTTGGTATTATGGCCTCTTTTCTCTCATCTACACACCGCTTGTTGGGTTCTGGATGACGTTGGTAGATAGAACGGGTGTACGAGTAAAGTCTTACTATCTATGCTCTACATTCGGGTGTTTAGTCCTTCCGGGACTGGTGATTCTTGCAAATATCTTTTCACTACCGTCCTACTCACCTGACGAATCGGCTTATCGAATGTTTTTACGTTCAGCGCAGGTGCTGGATTTTTTTCTGCCTAGCCCACACCATCCGTTGTGGGGCGAATGGGTACGTGAAATTCAGATAGGGCTGCACGGCGGCGCCGGCATGATCAATATCTCGCTTGGGGTGCTGATTTGGCCGTTGGTCGTGATAGGACTCGTCGCTTGTCGTCGCTTGCCAATGTATTGGTTCCATCTCGCCCTTGCCCTAAGCTTTATGGTGTTAGCAATGGGGCCGCGGCTTGTCTGGAATGGCCAGCAGACCGATATTCTTTTACCCTTTGGTCTGATCTCGCATTTGCCCGGCGTGCAGGTTGGGCAACGTCCGAACCATTTCGTCGTAGTGGCGGCGGTGCATCTATCTGTGCTAGCAGCGGCTGGTATAGATACGATGCTGCGTTGGCAGGCGCAGCAATCTGTTAGAGCTAGTATTGTTATTGTGACTCTGATCATTGTTGATCTGCTACCTATGCCGGTCTCTGGAGCTGAAATGCAACTAAGCCCAGCGTATAAGCAAATTCTGCGGGGTAGTGGCGCGATCTTTGAAGTGCCGTTTCAGATGGATAGTGCTGCACCGTTGTTGGCCCAGATTACGCACCAACGTCCAATTATGGGCGGTTATCTTGCCCGCACACCTGACTATCCCTTTGTGAATAGTGATGGTGTGTATACGCTCTGGACAGGCAGAATTCGGAATACAATTTTGTCAGACGATTGGTTGCAGGCGTTGGTTGAAGTGATGCAGGCTCAGCAGATCGAATATGTGATTGCACATTATGCGCTTCTGTCTCCTAGCCAGCGCACAATTGTTGATCGACTTAGTGAGCGTTTGGAGATCGTCTATCAGGATCGAGAAACTGTTCTTTATCGCTTAACTGATGCGATGAAGCCGCGCGTCACTTTCGCGTTTGATCGCGGTTGGCACGAACTTGAGCGCGACTCTACCGGTCAGCGTTGGCAGTGGATGGCACGGGAGTCGACGACCTATCTCTTTAATGGTCACCGTGAACCACGGCTTTTATTGCTAACCGTCAATTTGATGGCAGGTGTGCCTCAGCAGCATCTGACTTTGACGCTTCTTGATCACACGCAACGCCCAGTAACTACTGTCACGCTGCCGGTATCTCCATCTAGGCGCAGTTATTCGTTTCTTGTCAACATACCGTCCGGTGTGTTGCAACTGCGCCTTGTTGCCGACCGGACGTTAACAATTCCCAATGACTCACGCGAGCTTGCCATCGTTGTGCAAGGAATAAAGGTTGTTGATGTGATTACAGTACCGGCAGAAGCCGCTGTAACGGCCCGCTGATAATCATGCCACCGGCACCTCATCGGCGCGTTGCGGCATTGCGAGCGTTGGTGCAGTTTCGCCCGGCGGCAGCAGAGCGATGCTCAACACCTCATCAAGCGTCTCGACCGGGATGAAGTTCATCTCGGCGCTGACTGCCGGTGGCAGGTCATCAAGATCGAGCAGATTGCGCTTGGGCAAAATGACCACGCGAATGCCGGCTCGGTGCGCGCCGAGCGCCTTCTCTTTCATGCCGCCGATTGGCAACACCCGCCCGCGCAGCGAGATTTCGCCGGTCATGGCAATGTCGTCGCGCACCAACCGCCCAGTGGCCGCCGAGGCTAACGCCGTTGCCATCGTGATGCCGGCCGAGGGGCCGTCTTTCGGCACTGCCCCCGCCGGTACATGAATGTGAATCGCATGGGTCTCAAAGAAGTTTGGCTCAATACCGAGCGAGCGGGCGCGTGAACGGACGTAGGTCAGTGCCGCTTCAGCACTCTCGCGCATGATGTCGCCGAGCTGGCCGGTGATGGTCAACTCCTTCTTCCCTTCCACTGCGCTTGCCTCAACAAAGATAATATCGCCACCAACCGGCGTCCAAACCAGCCCAATTGCCACCCCGGGCTGGTCAATCCGCTCGCGGGTCTCGTTAGTGAAGCGGGGCCGGCCTAGCGCAGCGCGCGTGAAGGCGGCATCAACCACAAACGGCAAGCTGGCCGGGTCAATCTCGCCCTCGCTGAGGCGACGAGCTACTTTACGCAGCACTGCGCCGATCGAGCGTTCG
>JANWYE010000005.1 GCA_025057175.1 Chloroflexus sp.
GAGCGAGTGGCGCTGTTTAGCGCCCACATGGCGGCTGCCGGACCAGTGACCGCGCTGGCAGTAGTGACGCCAACCCCTACCGTCGCCAGCCCATGCGGCGCTTGCCGGCAAGTCATCTTCGAGCTTGCGCCGCGCGCGCACATCATTCTCTTAAATGCTGGCGGTAGCGAACGCCGCTTCACCACTCCGGCAGAGCTGCTGCCGTATGGGTTCGGCCCAGAACAATTGCGCGGGTAGCAATGCTGAGCGCACTGGTGTGTGGTAGATACACACAACCGCCACCTGTGGCCAGCGGCAGCCACGCCGCCTTCTCAATTAGCGAGGCTTTCGCCTCGGCTTCAGCCTCGCTCCAAATAACCCAAGGCCGGCGGCAGCCACGCCGCCGCACTCCAAACAACCCAAGACCGGTGGCAGCCACGCCGCCGTCTACCTACTGCGGTTTGCTGCTATCCGGCGGAGTAGCCGGCATGGGCAGCAGCGGCGCTACTGGCGCTACCAGCCGATCAACAATCGCGCTGAGGCGGGTAAACTGCGGACCCAGTTCGGTTTCGGCGAGCGGAATGTTGACCGGCACATCGAGTTCAACCGGGATCGATGTCACCAATTTGACATTCATATTCAGATCAACCGGCAATTCGAGACCGGCCGGCAAGACAATTGCCACGCTGGCATTGAGGTTGCCGCCACCGCCGGGAAAGGCAATTTGGGCTGGCGCTTGCAACGAAACCGGTTCGGTCAGCTTTACCACATTCCGCTCAGTCATGATAGTAGCGCCATTGATCGGCACATCCAGCTCAATTGGCAGGCGGGTGCTGAGTGGCACGGTGTAGACAATCGTTGCCGCCTCAAGATGATTAACCACATCTTGCAGCTCGGCCAGATTATTGGCGGCAAAGACTGGCAGACTCTCGGCAAGCTGCGCTACTTGGCGCTGGTTCATCACCAGAATCCCGATCACAATGCCCAATACCACTAGCAGCACCGCGTTCATGATGAACGATGTCCAAATCAGTGCCTTGTAAAGAGGGGCAATGCGCGCATAGCGCTTGGGGGGAAGAGTATTGGTTTCGTTGCTCATGAATCCTCCTGCGACTACCGTTGTTTGGAATAATACCACGGACATTCGTAGATGCAAGAGTTGCGCAATGGCGATTTTGGAGTATAATGAAACAGTGCCGCGAACGGCAGATACTTGCGGAACCCCGCCAGGACCGAGAGGTAGCAACGGTACGCAAGTTCCTCTGGGTGTTCGCGGCGCTTTGTTGTTTGCACGACGGCGCGCAGCCGCCCAGCCATTGGGAGAGCGGAATACCCATCAGCGGGAAGCCTGCGATAACCTAAGCGCGATCATCCGTGACAATTGCCACGGCCAAGTCGGCTAACAAAGGTGTGCCGCCGATACGTCGGAGGAAGGGCACAATCAAGCCAAGGGCATGGAACATCTCCTCACGCCCAATTGCTGCTTTACCCAAAGTCGTAGCCAGCCGGGGCAAGGTCATCGGAGCGGCGGGATCGAGCGCAGCCACAATCGCCAATTCAGCGCGCACCCGTTCGTTACGGCGGCGAATACGGCGGGCAATGGCTGCGGCTGTCGCTACATCGCCACGCTCAACAAGCGCTACAGCCAGCGCCGCGCGATAGCGGCTGCGCATCTCTCCGGCCAACAATTCGTCAGCCAACCGGTCAGCGAGCGCGGTATCAGTTCCCGCTAACAATGGCGCAATCATCACCAACGCCCGCCCACGTTCAGCAGCCAAATCAATTGCGCGGATCATATCCACCGCAACCAACACCTCGCCGGCACGAGCGCGCGCAATCGCAAGATCGGCGCTCGTCCGCGCCCGTTGGTCATCGGCGACAATGGCGGCAGCTTGGGCATTCGCTGCATCCCAATCGCCGACTGCCGCTAACGAGCGCGCAATCTCATCACGGGCCCAATCACGCTCATCGTCATCAGTCATCGCGGCCAACACCGCCTGCGCGCCAGCATAATCACCCGCCTGCGCGCAAGCCACTGCCACCCGCGACAAAGCCCGCTCCAACTCTTCACCGCTCAACTGATGAGCAATCGCCAGCGCCCGATCCTTGCGCCCAATCGCAGCGTGGGCCGAAGCCAGCGCTGCAAGCAAGATTGGCCGATCCTCACCTTGCAAGGCATCAATTTCGCGAGTGGCGCGCTCGGTGGCGAGATTAGCGACTAAGCCCTGTAGCAACAACCGCAACTCAAGCAACGTTGTTACCCGCAGCTCGCGGTTGCTAATCCGTTCGGCGGCTGCCAACGCATCACCATCCTTATCGGCCAGCGCAAAGACACGGGCAAGGCGGGCCAAACCGCGATCGCGCTGATGCTGGCTAGCAAGAGCTGCGATGCGTTGCAACGCCGCATCTTCATTGCGCAGCGCCAGATCGCACGCCAATTCGATCTCGGCCCACGCGCGCGCCGTCTCAATCTTTAATTCTTCCAGCAGCATCTCACCACGGGGATCGCCAATCCGGGCCAACGCCACCGCTACTTCGGCCTGCGCCCATGCTGCCCGGTTCTCATGCAAAATCGCGCGTGACAGCCGCCATGCGTTGTCGTATTGGCCATCAGCCAGCAACTGGCGCACCACTAACGTCTCAACATGAGCGCGCCGTTCGAGCAAATCAATCCGTTCAGCGCAAGCCAGCGCCCGCTCAATATCACCGGCCTCAAGACAAGCTGTGGCCAGCGCCTCAATCGCCTGATCGCGCGCATCGCGCCATGCCCGCGACACCGGTTGCGCTTCAAGATCGAGCGCGCGTGAGAGCAAGCGCATCGCTGCGCTGCGCATATTGACGCTGTAGCACGCCTCGCCGAGCTGGCGCAACACCGCAGCTTTCGGCACGCCGTCGGGCAACTGTTCGACAATAGCCGTCACCCGGCGTAAACTACCTTCGCGGCCACCGGTCTTAACCGCGGTCAGAAAAGCCGCCGTCACCAGCTCGCCACTCAGTTGGCGCGCGCGCGTAGCAAGAGTACCGGTAATCGCCGCCATACGGGCCAAAGCCAGCGGCGGACCGGCAGCGGCATCGTGCAACATCCAGCCGGCATCGCGCAATGCGCCGGCCAAACCTTCACGCAACTCACGTTCGCGCAGCCAAGCTACCGGATCGGCGGTAGGCAGATTGGCAGGCCGCTGAGCCGGTGGGCACAACGCTGTATGGCGTGCCAGTTGGCGCACAAAGTAACGGCTAATCGGGTCAAGTGGATTGCGGCGCAAACGTTCGGCGCACCACTGCGCTAACTCACCGTGAGCGGCATCAATTTCGCGGGGAGCTTGGCGCGCAAGAAAGAGGCGCACCGCGCGATGGGCATAGCGCACCAACAACAGCGAATCCTCATCACTCAGGCGGCGCAAATTGATATGCACCAACCCCTGCTCTTCCCAGCGATCGAGGATGAGGTGCGGATGTTCGGCGCTAATGCTGGCCAGCGCAGCTACCGGCAGTGGCTCGCCAGCGGCAGCCAACAACACCGCCAGCCGCCGTTCAGTAGGATTAAGTGACTGCCACCAAGAGCTTAACAAATGGTCTAGATCGGCAGGCAGGTGGGCGCTATCGAGCAAACCAAGGTGGAGCCAGCGTTCGGCCCAACTCAGGAAGAGCAAATTCCCCTGTGCCGCCGATAGCAGCGGCGCGCGCCACGAAGGAGGGCAATTGCGCCGCTCGAGCAAAGCGGTCTGCGTTTGAGCCAGCGCACTGTCGGCAACGGGCAGAACGAGGCGCGCGTCTGGCTCGACCGGCAATGAACCATGCATAACCAGCGTCACACCGGGGGGGAGATCAAATGGCAACGGTAACGGCAGGGAGCGCAACGGCTGCCGATCGCGATCAGGGGCGCTCACCAGCAACACCAATGGCTGAGCCGGATCGGCCACCTCGGTCAACAGTCGTTCACAGGCGGCAGGATCGGTCAGCGCCGCCGGATCGACCAGCGGGAGCGAAGGGCGGCGGAGAGCAGCAATCTGGGCGTAGAATGCCAATGCGCCGCCACCATCGTCATCATCGGCCAACCAGAGCGGCCAATCGTAGCGCGCCGCCAACTGGCAGAGCAACGTCGTCGCGCCAGCGCCGATCGGCGCTTCTAGCGCGACAATCCCTTGTTGATCGCGGAGGGTGGCGAGAACAGCATCAAACAGCGCCGGCCGGTCAATAGCGGAGCGCAAGCACGCTTGCACCCGTTCTTGTTGCGCGCGCAATGCCGGGGCGACGGTAGCATGAAGTTCGCTAAATTGCTCGACAGCGCGAAAGGCGCGCGGAATTACTGGCATCATCGCGCATATACTATACCATACCCCTGCTAAAACGCCATACGGGCACAGCGTTGCCGATCCTGCCACGCTGCCATCGTCGCCGCACTCCCCTGAAATGAGGTACGGGCACAGCAACGCTGTGCCCGTACCCTGTTTAGCGGCAACCCACCGTATTACTTAATCTCAACCACGGCGCCGACCTCAGCCAACTTAGCCTTGGCCGCTTCCGCCTCTTCCTTGCTCACACCCTCGCGAACCGGCTTGGGCGCGCCCTCAACCAGATCCTTCGCCTCCTTGAGGCCAAGGCTAGTCAGCTCACGCACCACCTTAATGACCTGAATCTTGTTGGGGCCGGCCTCCTTGAGGATGACATCGAACTCGGTCTTCTCCTCAACCGGAGCAGCAGCGGCAGCGCCATCACCAGCAGCAGCCACCGGCGCGGCAACACCCATCGCCATCACCGGCGCAGCGGCGGTCACGCCCCACTTCTCCTCCATCTTCTTCTTCAGCTCAACCAACTCGAGGACATTGAGACCCTCGATCATCTCGATAATCGAATCGATCTTCGACATGGCGTATATACTCCTTTATGTAAAAATACTAACCTAGTTCCAATATCAGTACCGGCACAACGCTGCTGCGCTAGTACGAACTTTACGATTGCGGCTGCAATTGATCAATGCGCGCCTGCAAGACATAGAGCACATTCGAGATCGCGGCGTTGAGCACGCCAACCACGCCAGAGACTGGGGCAGCGATCCCGCCAACCACCTGCGCCAGCGCCTGTTCGCGCGAGGGCAGCTTCGTTACCTGCTCGAGAGCATCAGCCGGCAACAGTGTTTTGCCGAGCAAAGCGCCACGCACGGTAAAGCTCTTGCTTCCCGATTTGAGATAATCGAGCAGCGCCTTAGCGACCTTGCCGGCATCATCGTAAGCAAACGTAACCGCCGTTGGGCCGGCGAGCAGCGGATCAAGCGCCTCGCGGCCAGTATGATTCGCGGCGATCTTGAGCAGGGTATTCTTGGCTACCACCACTTCGCCGCCGTGCTCGCGCAGCTTTCGGCGCAACTCGGTCATATCAGCAACGGTCATGCCGCGACCATCGCCGCGATAGTCAGCTACCACAACCAACTGGGCGCGGCGCAGCTTTTCGGTCAACTCGTTAACCGTTTCAATTTTGCGCTGCGTTGGCATTCCTCTCACCTCCTCTCTAATGGAGTCACAACAAAAACGGTCGCTCGTGTCCTGAGACCGAGCGACCGAGATTGGCGCAGGGAAATTCTGCGCACTATCGACAGAGCGAGCAAAGCGCTCACGGCTATCGCACCTCAGACGCCACCTCGGCCGGCGGCCCAACGGGCCATTAGGAGCACCTGCTCACCGGCTGTCTCAGGCAGCCACGAGATATATTCAGATGTTACGGCTTAAAGTTCTGGGCCGCTGCCGGATCAACCGGAATGCCGGGACCCATCGTGCTAGTCAAGGTCACGGTGCGGATATACGTCCCTTTCGCTCCACTGGGCTTCGCCGCTTTCACTGCATCCATCAAGGCAACAAAATTCTCGGCCAATTGCTGTGGGGTAAAGCTCACCTTACCGATCGCAACATGCAGAATACCGGTCTTATCGTTGCGGAACTCAACGCGACCACCCTTGACTTCGCGGATGGTGCGAGCCAGATCGGCAGCCGGCACAATCGTACCACTCTTTGGGTTCGGCATCAAACCGCGCGGGCCAAGCTTACGGCCAATACGGCCAACCTTACCCATCATATCAGGGGTAGCGATCGCCACATCGAAATCAAAGAAATTCTCGCGATCGATGCGGGCGATCAGGTCATCGCTACCGGCATAATCAGCGCCAGCATCGAGCGCAGCCTGCACCGCCTCACCTTGCGCGAAAACGAGCACACGCACCGTCTTGCCGGTACCGTGAGGCAAGGCCACCGTCGTGCGGATATTCTGGTCGGCATGGCGAGGATCGATACCGAGGCGCAGGTGAGCTTCGACCGTCGCATCAAACTTAGTATACGACGTCTCTTTTACCAGTGCGAGGGCCTCGGCCGGCGTATAGAGGCGCGAGCGATCAACCTTCGCCAGCGCGGCGAGATACTTTTTTCCGTGCTTTGGCATGGTAACACTCCGGGTGGTGATGGCGGATCTGAAGTAATCCTCCCACCAACTAACAATGCTTATTCAACAATCTTAATGCCCATGCTGCGGGCAGTGCCAGCAATAATCCGCTCAGCCGCCTCGATGTCATTCGCATTCATATCAGGCATCTTCTGCTGGGCAATCTGGCGCAATTGGGCGCGGGTAATGGTGCCAACTGTTGTGCGCTTTGGATTGCTCGCACCCTTTTGAATACCAGCAGCCTTGCGTAACAGGTCAGCGGCTGGCGGCGTCAACAGGCGCGCGACGAAGGAGCGGTCGCTATAGATCGAAATCTCAACTGGCACAATGCTGCCAGCCTGCGAAGCCGACTTTTCATTGTACTCCTTCACGAACGCCATGATATTAATACCGTACTGGCCGAGCGCCGGGCCAACGGGCGGCGCTGGCGTGGCCTTCCCGGCCGGCAATTGCAGCTTAACAACTGCGACAAGTTTCTTAGCCACGACACTACTCCTTACATAGCGGGAGGCAGGAGCCTGCCTTCCCTCCCTCGCGCAACCGGCGAGGTCACGGACAGCGAAACAACCTTATTCAACCAGTTTGGTCACTTGCAAGAAGTCAAGTTCTACCGGCGCTTCGCGACCGAAGAACGAGACAAGCACACGGACGCGGCCCCGCTCGTGATCAATAGCGTCGACAATACCCTCAAAATCGGTAAAGGGGCCATCGATAATCTTGACTGCCTGACCCTTCTGATAGCTGACGCGCACCTTGGGCGCTTCGCCTTCCATCTGGCGCAGGATCGCCTTCACCTCTTCATCCTCAAGCGGGGTCGGCTTATTCCCATGCCCGACGAAGCTCGTCACACCCGGCGTATTCCGCACTACATACCACGAATCATCGGTCAAACGCATCTGCACCAGCACATAACCGGGGTAGATCTTCTTATTGACCGTGCGGCGCTGGCCATTTTTGATTTCAATCTCTTCTTCGGTCGGCACAATGACGCGAAAAATCTGGTCCTGCATCTCCATCGAGGCAATGCGATGCTCCAGATTTTGCTTCACCTTATTCTCGTAGCCGGAATACGTGTGAATCACGTACCAGCGCCGATCATCGGTCTCTTTTTCTTTTTCCTCAGACATGGGCTGCCCCCGTTCGCGAACAGCTTACTGGACGAGGCTCACAAGGCTCGTGTAGAGGAAGGTAAAGATCGAATCACCAATAAAGAGCAGCAACCCGATCACCAGCGACACTGCAATCACGAGCACCGTAAGGCGAATCGTCTCTTCGCGGCTTGGCCAAACGACTTGCCGTAACTCGCTGCGCGTCTCGCGAAACGTGCGTACGAGGATGTTTTCTTGAACGTCGCGCTCTGTATCTTTGGCCACGGCCATTGTATACCCTTCACTTTGAAGCTGCCGGCGGCAATGACACCACCGGCAGCTTTGCGGATCCGGCCACAGGCGTTAATCAAGGATCTTGGTGACGACGCCAGCGCCGACGGTGCGGCCACCCTCGCGGATCGCGAAGCGGAGGCCTTCTTCAATCGCCACCGGCACGATCAGCTCAATCGTCATCACCACGTTATCCCCCGGCATCACCATCTCCATCCCCGCCGGCAGGCCAATCGCCCCCGTCACGTCGGTCGTGCGGATGTAGAACTGCGGCCGGTAGCCGGAGAAGAATGGCGTATGCCGGCCACCCTCTTCCTTCTTCAACACGTACACCTGCGCCTCGAACTTCTTGTGCGGCTTGATGCTCCCCGGCGCGCACAGCACCTGCCCGCGCTCCACCTCATTCCGCTCGATGCCGCGCAACAAGCACCCCACGTTGTCGCCCGCGATGCCCTCATCGAGCGTCTTCTGGAACATCTCCACCCCCGTCACCACCGTCCGCCGCGGCGCCTCGTTGGTCATACCCACGATTTCCACCGTGTCGCCCACCTTCACCTTGCCGCGCTCGATCCGCCCCGTCACCACCGTACCGCGGCCCTTGATCCCGAACACGTCTTCGATCGGCATCAGGAACGGCTGGTCTACCGCCCGCTGCGGCGTCGGGATGTACTCATCGACTGCGTTCATCAGCTCCAGAATGCAGGCGTACTCCGGCGCGTTGATGTCCTTGCTCGGGCTTTCCAGCGCGTTGCGCGCGCTGCCGCGCACAATCGGGATCTCATCGCCCGGGAAGCCATACTTGCTCAGCAGCTCGCGCAGCTCCAGCTCCACCAGCTCCAGCAGCTCCGGGTCGTCCATCATATCCACCTTATTGAGGAAGACGACGATTGCCGGCACCTGCACTTGGCGGGCGAGCAGAATGTGCTCGCGGGTCTGCGGCATCGGGCCATCGGGCGCGCTGACCACGAGGATGGCGCCGTCCATCTGGGCCGCGCCGGTGATCATATTCTTGATGTAGTCGGCGTGGCCGGGGCAATCGACGTGGGCGTAGTGGCGCTTGTCGGTCTGATACTCGACGTGGCGAATGGCAATCGTAATGCCACGGGCGCGCTCTTCGGGCGCGTTGTCGATCTGGTCGTAGGCCATAAACTGGGCGGCGCCCTTGAGCGAGAGCACCTTGGTGATGGCTGCGGTCAGCGTCGTCTTGCCGTGGTCGACGTGGCCGATGGTGCCGACGTTTACGTGCGGTTTCGTCCGCTCGAATTTCTGCTTGGCCATGGATCTGTTGCTCCTTAAGACAAGGCGCGAAAAGATGCCGCTCGTGCCAACAAGACTGGCACGAGCAGCCGGACGAGCGTCGCGCTTCGCTCGCCACTGTAGTCGGCTGGAGCCTACGACGGGACTTGAACCCGTGACCTCGTCTTTACCAAAGACGTGCTCTACCGGCTGAGCTACGTAGGCGTAAACGAATAGAGCTGCGTTGGCGCTGCCCTATTCAGTTTTGGTGGGCCGGGCAGGATTCGAACCTGCGAAGGCGTAAGCCAGCGATTTTACAGACCGCCCCGTTTGGCCACTTCGGTACCGACCCTTGCGCATGTGATGGAGCCGACGCAGGGACTTGAACCCTGAACCGGCGGTTTACAAAACCGCTGCTCTGCCAATTGAGCTACGCCGGCGCGTACCGACGGCATTGAGCTATCGCTCAGCGCAGAGCATTCTAGCACAATCTGCGGTTTTATGCAAATGGGTCGTTGGGCGGAGATCACTGCTGAGCACCAACGCGCGTAACAAATAGGGAACGGGAGATTTGCCGGCCAGCAGCGAGTGCGCTATGATACGTGTTACCGAGAAGCAGGACTGGACGGGAGCGAAGCGATGCAATGGCTGCGGCGGTTATTCGGACGGGCGGAAGAGACGCCTTTTCTGTTGTTGCATGTGCGCTGCGGTCGATGTGGCGCGGTGGTACAGACGCGCATTAATCTTTATAATGACCTGTCAGTTGAATACGACGATCGAGAAGAGATTGCCGGGTATTGGATCCGCAAAGAGCTGATGGATGATCGCTGTTTCCGGCTGATGGCCGCCGAATTGCGGTTTGACCGCCAGCGCCGTTTGCTGAGCCAAGAGGTCACTGGCGGCCAGATTATTACTGCCGAAGAGTATGCACAGGCACGGCAACAGGCGAAGTAGTGGCGCTGAGGTTGTCTACAGCGCTACTCCTCTCAGGCAGCGCGTTTGTGACCTACACGTGTTCCGCGCTCCAATACTTTTGCCGCTCTCTTCTTCCCCCTTCTCTCCCGCAAGGCAATCTGGCGGTGCATCTCTACTCCGCGGCAGCCTGCCGCTGCAACAGATCGGCGCGCACCGGATGGAAGATATCGAAAAAGGTCGCATCCTCTTCCATGACCGCCTCGTGCTCGACCCCGCTGGGAATGTGGACAATATCGAGCGGGCCGAGTTCGCGCCACTCGTCGCCGACCCGAAAGCGCAGACGGCCAGCAACAACCAGCGTCATCTGCTCGTGCGGATGGCTATGAGCCGGGGCGACCGCCCCTTTGGGCGCATCGATCCGCACAGCCATCAATTCATTGCCGGCAAAAGGGCGGAGAGTCAGCGCGCCGATCATGAAACTCTTGATAGCGGCAGTCGGGGTAGTATGCATAGGAATGCTCCTTTCAGCAAGATATGCTCCATCTTACCGTTGCTATTGAGCGAAAGCAAGTTGCAGGCGAAGAGATGTTATACTGAGCGCAACAATGGTGATGCAGGTGTTGAGGAGTATATGCCGTATCGGGGCAAGACAGTGCATTGCCTCAAGAGGTGACACTCCTTCACGATAATGCTAAGGAGAACTGTATGCGCCACGAGGAGGCAGATTGGCGGGAGAGGCAGCGGATCCGGCTAGACGTCAATAATGTGTTTGGGCCGAATGGCCTTACTCCGGCAGAGCTGGAGGCGGAAGCGGCGCGGGCAGCCGAGGCTATTGCGGCGGTGCAGAGCCGGCGCGAGGCGTTGGGTTGGCCGTTGTTGCCTGAGCAAGACGTAACGCCGTTTGAGCAGTTTGCCGCTGCGCATCGCGATCGGATTGATACGTTTGTGGTGCTGGGAATTGGCGGCTCGGCGCTGGGCAACATTGCTGTGCAGACGGCGATCAATGGGCCGTTTTATAACCTCTTGCCGCGCGAGCAACGCGGTTGGCCCCGCTTGCTGGTGCTGGATAACTCTGACCCCGAATTGAACGCCGGCGCGCTGCGCATGCTCGATCTGCGGCGGACGATGTTTAATGTGATTAGCAAGAGCGGCACCACCGCCGAAACGATGGCCTCGTTCCTCTACTTCCGGCAGGCGCTGGTAGAGGCGGTCGGCGAAGAGAAGCTTGGGGATCACATTGTCTTGACGACCGACCCCAGCAGTGGTTTCTTGCGCCAGATCGGGCAGCGCGAGGGATGGACGATGTTCGATCTGCCGCCCAAAGTCGGCGGGCGCTTTTCGGTGCTGACCTCGGTCGGGCTGTTGTCGGCGGCGATGACGGGAGTCAATCTGCGCGAACTGTTGGCCGGCGCAGGGTATGGCGGCGAACTGGCGGCCAATCCCGATCCATTGCGCAACCCGGCGGCGCTAGGGGCGCTGATCAACTATCTCTGTTTCCGCAAGGGCAAACCAATCGTGGTCATGATGCCTTACGCCAACCGGCTACGCGATGTCGCCGACTGGTTTGCTCAGTTGTGGGCCGAGAGCTTGGGCAAGGCGGTCGACCGGCACGGCCAGCCGGCGCGGGTGGGGCAGACACCGGTGAAAGCACTGGGGGCAACCGACCAGCACTCGCAAGTGCAGCTCTATATGGAAGGCCCGTATGACAAGCTGATCAATTTCATTGCGGTCGAGAAATACGCCGATGATGCGCCAATCCCGATGGCGTATGACGATCTGGAAGGGGTAAGTTATCTGGGCGGCCATACGATGGCTGAACTGATTCAGGCCGAGCAGCAGGCCACGGCGATTGCGCTGAGCGAGGCCGGCCAGCCGAACATTACCCACATCTTCCCAGAGATCAACGCCTTCACGCTCGGCCAATTCTTCATGCTGATGGAGATGCAAACGGCGATTGCCGGCGAGCTGTACAACATCAACGCTTTTGACCAACCCGGCGTCGAGGCAGGCAAGATCAATACGTATGCGTTACTGGGCCGGCGCGGGTTTGAAGAGCGGCGAGCAGCGATTGCAGCGCGGGCGCAGGCGTTGGATGCGCGGTGGGTGGTGTGACCCAGCATTGACAGCGGCAGGCGACGCAAGCGTCGCCCCAAGGGACGGTTGCAGGGTGTGGGTATGGCCAAGTGGTTTCCACCTCCATTGCTAGTATCGGCGGCGGTCTGCGCCGTGATCGGCCTGATCGGCGGCAGCGCCTTCTGGTGGGCATCGCAGGCATGGAGCATCTTCATCGCCGCATTTTTGTGGGCGCTGATCGGGACGGTTGGCACAGTAATCGGGCGCAGCGCCGGCGAGCGGCTGCGCTACGGCGATTGGCGGCATGCCACTCGGCTGGCGCCGGCGCAGACAGTGTTGCCGATGGGTGGGTTTTTAGGTATGGCATTGTTAGCGGGAGCGCCGTTGAATGCGGAGCAGATTTGGTTGATGTGTGGGATCGTGCTGGCGCTAACAATATTGTTGTGGATCGGTCTGCCCATGACATCACCGTTCCGAGAACGCTCCCGCAGCAATCCCTAGCCCCCCGTTGTTATTGCGCGGGGGCGCAGCCCCCCGTTGTCATTGCGCGGGGGCGCAGCCCCCCGTTGTCATTGCGAGGGCGCGGCACGCGCCCGAAGCAATCTCCTGCTCCCCGTTGTCATTGCGAGGGCGCGGTACGCGCCCGAAGCAATCTCCCGCTCCCCGTTGTCATTGCGAGGGCGCGGTACGCGCCCGAAGCAATCTCCTTCGGAAGCGGGAACAGTGCCTTGCCGCCGTGCCACCCACCAGTGGCGCCAGTGCAGGAGATTGCGTCGCCGCGCAACGCGCGGCTCGCAATGACAAAGGGAGGTGTCATTGCGCGGGAGCGCAGCCCCTCGTTGTCAATGCGCGGGGGCGCGGTACGCGCCCGAAGCAATCTCCTTCGGGAGCGGGAACAGTGCTTTGCCGCTGTCCACCCACCGATGGCGCGATAGTAGGAAAACCTATGGCCTACCAACCATCACAACTACCGATCTACTCCCTCGCCGAGCTGGCTGCGCTGCGGGCTGCGTGGCGCGCCGCCGGCTTGAAGGTAGTGCTGACTAACGGTGTGTTTGACCTCTTGCACATCGGCCATGTCACCTATCTGACAGCAGCGCGCGAGCTAGGTGATCGATTGATCGTTGCGATTAACAGTGACGAGTCGACCCAGCAACTCAAAGGGCCGCTGCGCCCGATCGTGCCGGCGGCAGAACGGGCCGCAATCATTGCCGCATTGCGCTGCGTTGATGCAGTGACGATCTTTGCCGAGCGCACTGCCGAAGCAGTGGTGGCAGCGCTCGCGCCCGATCTATACGTCAAGGGCGGCGATTACGGGCAGGGGGCAACGATTGACGAAACGCGCCTGCCGGAGGCGCGGGTCGCGCGCGCGCTCGGCGGCGAGGTGCGGTTATTACCGTTTCACGAAGGTCACGCCACCACGCGGTTGATCGAGCGGATTGTGGCACGGTATGGCGGAGAGCAGGGGCAGGCGTGAGACCTGCCCCTACCAGCCGCGCTTACAACACCTGAATCTGCACATTCGCCACCCGTTCGGCAAACCGCGAAATATCGAACAGGCGCCCATTTTGGGCTTGGCCCGATGCCTGATTGCCAAGGAAGGTCGCGGCGTCGGCAAGGCACCAACCCAAGACGGGCGCGGCGGCGACAGCAGCGGTTGTGCCGGCAATACTTGTGCGGCCACGTGGCGCGGCCATGGCGGTGAATGTGTTCGCTTGCGCAATCAGATTCCGGCTAAGGGTGAGGTTGGCGAAACCCTCGATCACGTTGCCGTCGAGCAACAAGCGGGCACAGACATCATCCTCGAGGGCAAAGGTCGCCTCGCCGGCGGAACGACGCGCGATCTCTTCCAGCAAAGCGAAGCCAATGCTGAGGCTGACTAGATGATTGCTACGGAGCTGCACCGTCCCCATGTACGCCGCATTGATCGCCATCCGCGAGCCGCCCGGTTCGTTGGGCCGTTGATCGAGCCGGAGCAGAGTAGCGGCGCGTTGCCCACTCACTTCAATCGGAGCCGGCATGCCGTAGAAGCTGACCACGCCGTCAATCCGGTTGTGTTCGAGCAACACCATATCGTCTTCATCGAGCAGATCAACAATTGCGCCCAGATTCTGTTCATTGACAGCGCGCCGTTGATGGATCAGCAGCGCCGTGCCGGGACGGGATTTGACGGCGGCAGCGCGCAGATCGAACAGGATGTCGAGGAGTGAGGCAAGGATGGCTTCGGCTTGGTTGAGGGCGAAGATCAGCTTCTGGAGCTGAAGTAGCTCGGCGAGGGGAGAAGCTTCTATGGCGGGCTGGAGTGCCTCTTGCAATCGGCCCATCAGCAGCTTGCGTTGGTCGAGCGTCAGTTGAGCAAGCTCTGCGGCAGCTTTGAACGCCGGCTCATACCATTCCGGCGCAAGCGCCAACCGCTCATCGGCGAAGAGATCGGCGAGCGGTGCGAGTTGAGCTTTGGTGAACAATTCGCGCAATGGCGGGAAGGTGCGGTCAGGCGCGGCGGCAGTGAAGACATTGCCGCTTAGCCGCACATCATCGCTATTGTTGATGGCCATGAGCGCGCTGCCGTCAATGAATCGCTCTTGGTTAAGCCGGCCCGGCAGTGCCAGACCGCTGATGGCACAATCGGCAACGATCACGCGCAGGCAACGCTCAAACGAGATGGCTGCCGCGCCCGCCTTAGGGATAAAGGCGACATCAATGGCGAGATTGCGCAGCGCCACTGAATCAATCCCGCTCAGCGACAGCGGCCCGTCTAGGCGTAGATTCGTCGCCGGGCCGCACCCTTTGATTTCGAGCACGAGCGGGCCAGCCGCAGGATCAGGATCGAGCCGGATACTGCCGGCAACGTGACGTCCAGCGCGCAGGCAGAGGCAGATCCGGCGCTCGCCGCGGGCCAGCAGCTCTTCGAGCGCAGTATTGAGGTCGGGGAACTCGCCGCCCTCGCCGACGCTGACACAACAACCACCGCCGCGTGGCCGTTGGCAAAGGAGGTCGAGCGCCTCTTGCACGGTGCGAGCGCCGGCCAGATCGGCGCATGCGCCGGGCGCATAGGCGACGTTGGCGGCGCGGCTGAGGTTGGCGTTGAAGAAGACGCGCGGCAACACCGGTTCACCGGCGCTATCGAGGAACGGCTTGCCGTCGATCTCGACCAAGAAGGCTTCGACGCGCTGGCTCTGGACGGTGGGGCCGAGTTGCCACTGGCAGGAGTAGATGCCGTTAGCGCCGGCAGTGACATCAACACTCTTGCCGGTAGCGCTGCCGGCGGTGAGTTGGCCGGCAGCCGTTTGCGGCACGAGCCGAAAGCGCACGCGGGCCGTGTTGACCGGCTGCTGGCCGTTAGTGACCGCAACTTGCAGCGGTTGGGCGAGGGTCGCACCCGGCATGGCTTCTTGACCATCGCCACCCACGCTGTAGAACCGGATCAGCTCGGTGAGCGGCGGGAAGAGCCGGCGACAGTCGCTGCGTTTCGTCCACGCGCTCCCATTAAAATCGAGCAGCGCCAGCTTGCAGTAGGCGTGGCGAATGCCATGCGGACGTTGCGGAACCGGTTGATTGCCAACGGTGCGCGGCCACTCAATATCGCCGGTAACGGTGCGGGCTGGAATGAGCCAGTAGTCGCCGGGGCGGAAGACGCCATTCTTGAGCCGGATCTGCACACCTTGTTCGAGGTCAGTCCACGTAGCCGCATTCGTAGTGACGATTAGCTCGCCGGTATCGGCTGGCATATCCCAACGGCGCAGTTTGGGGTTGGGGCCAAAGGCGCTGTAAGCGATGGTCTGCCCACCCGGATCGATGGTAACGACATTACCCTCAACTTGCAGCAGCTTGACCAACAAACCCGGCTCACCCCGCTTTTCACGCGCGTCATCGGTCAGCTCGACCCACTGGTTTGGCGCCAGCCCCAGCGCCTCATCGCGACCGGCGCTGGCGACAGTCAGGCGATTGGGATTGAGCGGGTCTTGCCCGCTCCAAGCCACCACTACTGAACCATTTTCCCGCGACCACTTGAGGGCAATGCGCGTCGGCGAGACGATCCGATGCACTTCGACGCGATAGAGCTGGTTTTCCAAGCCGCGATAACCGGCTTGGGCAGGCACGATGCATGGATCGCTGACCGTAGGGTCAGGCTCGGCGCGCGCTTCGAGCATGCCGCTACTCCCGGCCAGTAAAGCATCCCACCCGGCATTAGCCGAGGAGCAATCGAGAGTCGCGCCGGGATCACCCACGCGCAAGAGTTTGACTTGCGCCATCACCTGCAAGCGGGTGGTGGTATCGGAGCCACCCAGCGCCACTTCGCGGATAGCAGCATCTTCGAGCGCGGTGATATGCCGTTCCCAGACATCGAGGTAGGCGAGATAGACGCCAGCAGGCAAGGACACATTATCGGCCAAGCCGGCCACCTGCGCCAGCGTTGATACCGGTAGGTCAGGTTGCGCAGTAATGGCGACCGTCTGCTCGTTCTCGACCCGGATGCCGGCGACATAGTAGCGCCCGGCAGTAACGTTGAGCGCGCTGCCGGCAACGACCACATCAAAGCCGGCCTGACCTTGCGGGCCGCCGCATAGGCCGATCAGGTCAGTGCGAGCAGTGCGGTCGTCGTCGAGGTCAATTGCAAGTTGCTCGTTCCAATCGGCATCGAGCGCAACGCGCCCCTGCTGGCTTAGCACACCGCTATAGTGTTTGGTACGGTCGAATGTCCATCGGGTGAAATCACCGCGCATACGGAACTCCTTTAGGTAGAGGGGCAAGCAAGGCAGAGGCGCAAAGCGGGCAACAATGCAAAGGCGCGAAGGGCGCGAAGAGTGCAGAGGGTTTTAATGGTTATGAAGGAAGCCATACCAATACCTTTGCGGCTTAACATCTTTGGTCTGAAATAGCTGCGCAGTCTGGCGTCACGATCCGAACAAGACCCCAGCTTCCAGCCCAACCCGCAGATATTCGGCCAGCGCGAGGCGCAGGTTGGCGAGGCGTTGGGTTTGCTGAACAAGATAAAACACCCCCATCTCACCGCCATCTTCGGCGCCTTGAGTAATGGCGGCAGGGCACGAACGAGCAAGTTGCATGTAGGCAGGATGGCCGAACTGGGTGCTAGTGAAAGACGGCGTGACCGAGAGCGTCACGGCGCTACGTTGGGCTGCGGTAAGCGCAGAGATGGGCCGGCCACGGGCAGCGGCAAAGTCGGCGAGAGCGAGATCGGGCTGGCAGCGGAAACGGCGCGGCACGCGCGAACCGGTAGCGAGAAAGCTAAAGCGGGTGCAGCCGATTTGGCGGCGGGCAGCCAGCACGCGGCCAAGCATGATGCTCTCTGAGATGAGATCGATCTGGCGGGCGCGGACTTCACCGCGCACCGTGCAGCGAACAAAACTTGCCGGCGGTCCAACCCTCTCGCCATTAGCGGCCGCGCAGGCTGGCGTGGCCGGCGCGAAGGCGTCAATGATTGAGTCGCCGGCAACAATACCATCCGAATCCTCAGCCACATGCAACGCGCCGCTGATACTGCGGGCCAGTTCGAGGCGGAAATCAGGGTTGGGCGCGGCGACGTGGATGCTGGACCGGTTAGGAAATTGGGGCGCGCCGGCGGCGTTGATACGCCAACCGGGGACGAGGGTGCAGTGGTGGATGGCCAGCCGTTCGAGGCTGCCGGCAGCGATGGCAATTCCGCCTTCGATCCAGAGGCCGTCAAGCGTGAGCGCAGCGCGGTCGCCGTTGCCGGTGATTTGCAGGCGATCGGCGAGACGGATCAGGGGTCGCTGGCCATCGGCAGCCTGAATGACCAATGCCCGGCCGGGCGCCATCGTGATGGCGAGATCTTCGGCGTAGGCGGCGCTATCAAGCAGGGTAATGACTCCGGTGGTCGCGGCTGAAGCTTGCCACGCCGCGATGGCGGCGGCAAGAGTAGCATGATCGCCGCCGCCGCGTTGGGCCACAGTGGCAGCAAACTCGCCGGGGGCAGCAACAGCAAGGGTAGCGCGGCGAGGGTAGGGGCCGCCGCCAATATCGGCGGAGAAGCCGTAGGTATAGCTGACCATCAGATCGGTGGGGATGACGCCGGCAGGGAAGGCGATCCGGCCCCGCTGCGGATCGACAGCCACCCGGATGGGAAGCGACTGGCCAGCGTAGGTTTTGGCGGCAGGCGGACGCCGCCAATCGGCAAGGTCGCAAATCAGGATTTCGGCGGCAGGGATGGGAACGAACTGGCCGGTCCCGTCGGGAACAACGATTTGGAAGGCGGGGCGAGCAGGCGCGAGGTAGACACTATTCACCGGCCGGCCGGCAGCAATACCGGCCCGCACGGCTTCGAGATCGTCGTAGAGCGCGCGGCGGCGCAACGGCAATGGCAAATCGGGTTCAGCGGCGAGCTGGGTGATTTCCAGCTCGGTGCGCGGGCGATTAAAGAGCGGAATGTCGTTGCCGAGCGGGCTGAAGAAATAGCGGCCATCGGGCGGGTTGCTCACCGGCTGTGGCGAGACACCCTGCGCGACGTAGGGTTGCAGCCGGAACAAAAACAGGCCGAGGTTAGGAATGTTGTAGCGGCCGCGGCCAGAGGCAATCCGGCGCACCTCGGCGGTGTAGTTGACCGTTTCGAGCGGCCCGCCGGTCAATGCGAGCGCGTTGGCGTTACGCAGCGAAGCGGTAGCCGGACTGTGCAAGCGCACGTGGTTGAGATGCTGAGTGGTTGCCAACCGCTCAAAATACTCGACGGCGCGGCAGGGCCAGCCGGTCACATCACGGGCCAGTTGTTCGAGCACCGGCGCAGTGCCTTTGCGGCGGCGATAGCGCAGGGTATTGGCGACATAGGCGCGCTGGCTGAAATCGGCTACCTCGTGTAACTGGCGCAGATGGCGCACGCCGAGCAGATCGCCGAGGTAGGGAATAACCCACTCGGCGCAGGTCTCGATGAACCAGTCCGCATACAGATCGGCAATATCGGTTTCGATCCGGGCCAGCTCTTCGCCGATGATGGCGAGCAAGGCGCGCAGCGGCTCACCGCGCTCGGCGTCGCGAGCGCGGTACAGAGCGGGCAGTAATTCATAGAGACGGTCACGAGGTGATGGAGTCATAGGATTCCTTTAGGGCTTTCACCCCTTGCCCCGCTCCCGCTACGCGAGAGCAGGGGATCGCAATAGTCGCAGACGTTCCGATCTTCACCCTTAGCCCCTTTCCGCCGGATGATGGCTACAACACCTCAACTGCAATCAGCGCCAGTTCAATCCCGGCGGGATCGAGCAAGAGCAATTCAGCCGGGATGATGGCACTGCCAACCTGCCGTGCCGGTGACGCGGCGAGCAGGGTGGGATGCGAACCGGCGCGCCCGCTGGCATAGGCCAGTTGGTCGAGATCGATCGCGATCACGCCGGCCACTGGCTGCATCACGGCAATCACTTCGGCGGCGGTAACCGGCTGGGCAAAGTCGCGCTGCGTGAAGGAAAAAGCAGCGCGCAGCGCCTGTTCCAACGCTGCGACCACATCAACGTCGCGGTAGCGGCGGTCGTAGCGGACGGTCGCCTTGAGGCGAAAGGTCAGCGGGATAAAACTGGCTAATTCAACCGTCACCGTTGGGTCGCGCACCGCATCAATCGCGGCGCGTAGATTGGCGAAGAGTGGATCGGTGGGCGCAAGCGGGTCGCCGCTAGCATCGGCAATGGTGAGATGGATCACAAGCTGCTCGCCGCGGCGAAAAGCCATCGCCTGCGCCTTGCCGATGCCGGCGAAGGCGGCAGCAAAATCGGTAAAATCTTGGAGCGACACGATCCGGTCAAGGGTGAGCACCGTCTGCGGCGCATTGGCGCGCGCGCTATCCAGCGTCTCCGGGTCTTCGGCCCCACCGGCGGCGAGCGGGTTGGTCACGCTGCGCACGCCGGGCGGGCGGGTCTTGAGCAAAGCGATTGCGCCGGCGCCAACTTCGCCGGCTTGGCCAATGCCGAAACGATAGGTCGCAGTGACATTTTCGGCGCCGGTGGGCAGGCGCGCGCCATGCACCCCATCGCCAAACTGCACCATCGCCGAACCGTCGTCGTTGCGGCGCACGATGTACTGTTCGTCGTGGGGTCCGGCGAAATAGAGCGACGGCGTTTCGCGCCACGCAACGCCATTGACGCGCACCGTCAGCGTCGAGGCGATCCCTGCCGGCGTACTGGCAGAGACGTAGGTCAACGGCGACTTCTTTAGCTTGAAGCGTTGGTGGGTCTGGCTGCCATCGCCACTGCCGATAGGGGTAACAGGCACCGTTTCGCCGTGAGTGGCGGCCACGACATTGGCATAGATCACGGTGGTCGAGCGGATCAAGCGAGTAGCGCCCAAGCCCTGATCGCGCAACACGATGGTGGTGAAGCCGGGATTGGGGTAGACTGCCTCGACAAAGACGATGGCGGAAGTGGGTTGCTCGTCGTTGAGGTTCACTTTGCCGCTGACAATCAGCGGTTGGCCTTTGACCAGATCGCTAACCACACCGGCAACCTCAATCTGGTTGCCGGTGACCGGATCGAGGATCGGCTCTTCGGCTAGCGGCAGAAGCTCGCTCTCGGCCAAGACCACCGTCTCGCGGCGCTGAAAACGGCTCAGATTCTCGGTGGTATCAACGGCCAGTCGCGTCACCTGCCCCGAAAGGCCAAAATCAGCGACACCAACCGTTTCGTTGCGGGTGACGCGGTAGAGTTCGGCGTAGCCGGGGGTGAGCAGGGCCACCCAATTGCCCGGCACAACCTTGGGATAGGCAGCGTCGAGATCGATCTGGGGCTGGCTGCCATCAATGGCAAAGCGCGGCCATTCGCCAGAGGTTGCCGTGCCGCCATACGACCTCCTTACATCTGCCGGCATCAAGCGCCAATCAGGCGCGTTAAAGCCAAACCGGCGCGCGCTACGGCGAAAGGCAAAGGCTTGCGGCTGCGCCGAAGGCAACATCTGCGGGCGATTCGAGCCGAGGCCGGGTTCCCACTTAACCACGGTATAGCCGCCGGTAGCATCAGGGTAGGCCTGCACTGACAGCACCCGGCGTAGATCCCAGCGTTCGCTGCCGGGATCGCGCTCGCGTTCGGTTCCCACCAGCAGCAGATAATCACCCGGTTGCAGGCGCGTCTCGACACCGGCCAGATAGAGCGTCGTCGCGCCCTTGCTCAGGTCTTGGGGACGGGTCGGGCGCGGGCGCAGCGCATTCCATGCCTTGCGGGCCACAAACTCGACGCTTGTCTCGAAGGTCTGCGGCAGTTCACCCTGCTTGGCCGGAATGCTCTGGACTTGGGTGCCGGCGGGAATGACGGTCTGCGCCGGTGAGGCGGGCGTATCGTCGAGGGTGAAAGCAAGGTAGACCGCAGCGGCAACGCCGGGTTTGAGTTCGTAGCCAATTGCGCGGGCCAACTGCAACACCGAGGAGCGTTCGGTAGCGGTGCGCAGAAAACCTTCGTTGGCGATCCGCTCTTGGTAGAACGTTAGCACATCGGCCAGCGTCGCGGCAGCATCGAGCAGAGCAAGCGAGGGATCGGCAGCGTCGCGGGTAGTCAGCGCGGCGAGCGGGCGCTGGCCGGCGGCAAGAGCCTGTTGCGACAGCCGCGCAATCATGCGGCGCAGAAACGAGCGGTGCGAGCCGAGGCGGTAGCGCAGCGCTGGCTGGCCGGGCGGGTTGAAATGCGGCGAAGGTTGGGCTTCGCGCTCATCACAACCACAGGGGGACTGTTCAGTGGCGCTCATGAGCCGCCCTCCATGATGAACTCGATCCGGCCATATTCAGGCCGGTTTGGATCGTTATCGCAGCGAATGATCTCGCGCCGGCCTACATCGATCTGGCCTTTGGCCAACTCGCCGCGCGGCGTCTTGCCCCAGCGTTGGAAGCGCACCCGCGATCCTGCGGTATCGATCCAGCGCACACCGGGTATGGCCATCGCGGCGGCGATGATCTGGCTGAGATAGACCGGCTGGCCAAAGGTGAAGTTGTCAGGATGGAAGAACTGGCCGGTGCTGAAACGGTCGAGCAACGCAGCCTTGACCTGAGCGGCGAAGTAGCCGGGTTCAACACAGACAACAAATGCCAGATCGAGCGGCACATAGAGCGGACCATCAATCTCGATATCTTGCCCAGCCATGCGGTAGCGTTCGAGGAAAGCGCGCAGCTCGGTCTCAAACGCCGCATCAACCGGCAAGCCGCCGCGCCGATCAACCGTGATAAAGATCGTGTACCAGCTCCCCGTCCAGCGGCGGGTGGCAACGGCGCGCTGCACCGCCGGATGGCGCTCGGCCATCGTGGCGTAGTCGGCAGGCGTGACTGCCCGCTCTTGGCGGCGAAAGGCTTGCGGCGCATACTGGCGAATCGCCTCGAGTGCCTCCGGCGCGCTGCCGCCAAGGGCCGGCAAGGGATTGCGCACCGCTCGAATACCACTCTCATTGGTGACGATATGGGCCAGCGCATCGGCGCCGATATTGCCGGCTGGGCCACCACCTACCCGGTAGCGCGCGAGGAACGGCTCACCGACTGCCGGCGCGCGACCGGTGCGGCCATCGCCGAAACGCAAATACAGCCGGCCATCCTGCTCAAGCTCACCGGTGAACTCCGTTTGGAAGCGGTTGCTGCCAAGCAGATCGGGCACCGGTTGCCACACACCGGCAGGACTGGTAAGTGTGACAGCGGGCATGGTGAGCGATGGTTCGGCGGCGCTGACCAGTCGCGAGGCTGGCATCACCCGATCGGTTGGATCAAACGGCGCAGCGAAGGTCACACCGGTGCGCGCCAAGTGGGGCCGGTAGCGGAGCGGATCGACCACCGGCGGTAATGGCTCAGCGGGCAAGGTCTCGCCGTGGTCGGCCAGCACAATGTTGCCCAGCGCCACACTCGCCGGCTGACGGGTTTCATTGCTCTCATCACGATCATCAGGCGGAACGGACACTACCGTGAGATCGAGGATGAAGGGCAACGCATCTTCATCCCTCCACTCAACCTCGGTCACAGCCACTGGTGCGTTGGATGGCGGATCAGCAAACTGGCCGCCGAGCGGATCGGCTGCCGCAGTAACACGGGTGAGGCGCACAGCGTGGCGGCGGGCCGGATCGGCATCGGCGCGGTAGCCGGTGCGCGGGCTGCGCCGCTCGAGCAACACCAGCACATCGCCGGGGTGGAGGCTGGCGCTGAGATCGCCGCGCAGGGTGGCGCGAGTGCTACCGGCGGGCAGACAACAGCCCTCATTGCCCCACGTGTAAAAATCGATCTGATTATGCGCCGGAAACAACCGAATAGCGTGCATCGTTTCAAACACGAGCGGCTGCTGTTGGCGAGCAAGGGCCAGCTCGGTCGAGTCGGGCAGCAAGCGGGGCGGCGCGCCGCCAACCTTGGTGAGCAGAGGGGTATGGGCCGGCAGTGTGAACGGCGCATCAACCAGCACCTGCACCCACGCGCGGGCATTCGCGCCATCGTGAGGCGTGTAATCGAGCAGACGAGCGTGGCGGCGCAGCGAGACACGGCGGCGGGCAGTGCCGAGATAGGCTTCAGTAGCGACCGCGTCTTGGAAGTAGCTCAGATAATCGCCGATATAAGCCAAGCCCTCGACAATCGCCACACCGAGATCGGCTGGATTGCGCTCGCGCCAATCAGGTGAAACGACAGCCAGCCGGTCGAAGAGCAATTGGCGCAGGCTGGCATAGTCGCGGGCCAGATAGTCAATCGGCGGCGCGCTATCGCTCTCTGGCGGGCAATCGCTAGCCGGAGCGCAATCAAACTCGCTGGGGCACTCGACCTTGAACGAGAAATCGACCTTACTAAGGACAGGATCGAAGCCGGCTGGCGGGCTTAGATCGGTGGGCGAACGAACAAGGCATAGCGTATAGGTGGAAAAATCGCCAGCCTGATCAACCCGCACCACCAGCGTGCGATCGGCAGCAGCCAGACCGTTATAAAACGTCCGCTCAGCGTTAGTGATGCGCCCGGCAGCTACATCAGCAGGGCTGGCATCGGCAGCGCGCAAGACCCACAGCACCTTCACGCCGGTGATGCGGACGCCACCGGTTATTTGGATGTTGGCTGCGCTTAGGCCCCACGGCGCCGGCTTGATCATCTGCACCAGCAGCGTCCGTTGCGGTGGCGCGCCGGTGGGGGCGTCGCGGTCGAGCACCTCAAGGAAATCGATCCCGTTAAGCGGGACAGCAGCGGTGCTCAGCACTTGCGCTCGGCGCGGATTGGCACAACGGAATTGGATACCCATAGCGTTCACCTATCATTGTTTAGCACCCTCACCCCCAATCCCAGCGGGGGCGGGCTGGGGTGGGGAGCCGGCAGCACCCCCAACCCTAGCGGGGGAGGGCTGCGCGTTGCATTCACCTCGCCAACTCAACCACCCGGCGCTGCTGAGTGCGCTGCACCACGTACTGCACTGTCACCCGTAGCGTTGCCTCTTCGGCCACGATCGCCACCGACTCAACCCGAATCAACTCGCCGAGATACTCTTGCAACGCGCCCTGCACCAGAAACTCAAGCGCGGCGGCCAGTTCGGGGCTATTTGGCGCGAAGATCAACTGGCGCAATCCAGCGCCGAAGCTAGGCCGGTTGACCCGCTCGCCGGGAGCGGTGAAGAGCAATTGCTCGATCATCTGGCGAATGTGGGCATCGTCATCAGCGCGGGCCGTGCGCCCGCCACCGTCAATGGCGTAAGGAAAAGCGATCTGCATCATTGCCCCCTAACTCGCATTTGGGTCATCACGATATTGACCGGCGTGCCATTCGGCACACAGGTGGCTTGGCTGTCTTGCAGCAAAACCGGCTGCCCACCGGCGCGCACCCGAGTTGCACCGGTTGTCCATTGCGCGGTCACGCAGGGCATCGGATTGGTGCCGGTTGTGAATGGGCAACCGGCGACCGTATGCGGCGCGCTGAGCGTGACTACCGGTTGGCCACCTACCCGCACGCGCGGATTGGGCGCAGTGGCTTGGGCCTGACCGCCATGCGCGCAGAGGATGGTCGCGCCCACGTGGACGAGAAAGCCGGGCATGATCTCACCTCATCGTTGATAAGTAGCCCTCCTCCCTCCGGCCCCCTTTTCGCACGCTGTAGGAGAAGGGGGAGTTATGGCAAGGCGCAGTATGAGCGATGCGCCCATCGTTGTTGCCACAAATTGTCACGTCACCTCCAACGCGCCATCGTTGAGCGAAATCTGCGGGCCGGTAAGCTTGATCGAACCGCCTTGGCCGTTATTGATCTCGATGCCGGTGGCAGTAATCGCGATCTTGGCCCCGGTCGCCGTCTCGATTGTGATCCCGCCAATGCCCGGCAATTCATTAATCGTGATCGTGCCGGCATTGGTCTTGAGCACCTTCATTTCAGCGACTGCCGGCGAGGCTGGCGCTTCGCCGGGACCCCAGAAGCAGCCGCTCCAGATCGGATAGTCGGGATCGCCACCTTCAAATTCGACCCAGACGTTCGCGCCGGTGGGCGGGATGAGGAACAGCCCAACGCCACTGCCGGCGAAGGGGACGCACGGCATCGCCCAACTGGCCCGGCCCTCGCCGAGCACGGCAGGCACGCTCACCTGCACCCGGCCCTGTTGCAACGGATCGAGGTTATTCTCGACTTTGCCGCGATACTTGCCGAAAAATTGGCTCATGGCAACACCACCGGTACCGTCGAACCCAACCCTTCGCGGGTGAGCGTAAAGCTCTGCTTGAAGCCATCTCGGCTGATCTGATGCTTGACCTGTTTAACGTAGTAGAGGCCATCGTAACTGAAGCCGGCGCCGCGCAGCCCAACCAACCCGCGCGCCTGCAAGAGGCTGCCATAGCGGGCGGTATCGAGTTCGCCCTCGACGGTCAGCACATCGCTCGCAGCGTCAGTTTCGGCTTGAGCCTGCGCCAACGCCTGCACCGCATTAAGACCGGTACCACGAAAGATCGTGCTGCGGGCAAAGGAGGCGAGCGCTGGCAGGCTAGCGAGCGGTGGGCGGAGACTGGCAAACGAGCGCACCGGGATGTTCTGGCCGGTGGTGCGATCCTGCACCTGCCCGGCTATGGTGGTCGCGGTGAGCGGATCGTGCTGGAAGTTGATGGATGTGACATTGGTGGCCTGCCCCATATTGACGGTCAACGCCCGTTGCGGCACGCCGATGCGCACCGGCGGTCCCCAGTAGGCTGTGTTCGTGAGCGGAACGGGGCCGGGCGCGACATAGAAGACATAAGCAAACCGTTCGGCCATCTGGCGCAGATAGGCCAGATCGGTGGCTTGCTGCACTGGCGTGCGCTCGATTGGCAGCGGCATATCAACAGTTGGCGGCGGGATCACCACTGGGATAAGGCCGTACTGGGCATAGCTGGCGATGATCTTGAGCGCGATAACTGCTTCAGGCTGGGCCGGATGCTCAACCGACTTTTCCTCGCGATCCATGGCCACGCTCACATCCTCGCCGGTAATGGTCAAGGTCGCCGAACCGGGTTGATCGCCCGGCTGCAGTTGTTGATGAGTGATCAAGCCATCCATCAACACCTGCGGCAACGCCCCAAACCAGACGATCAGCACGATCCGGTTGCCAGCGCGCAGCAACGGCCCGGCAAGCAAGGCATAATCGAGCAGATCACCACGTTCACGGCTCAGTTGGAAGACCACCTGAAAGCCAGAGCGGCCCTCGTCACGATGCGTAACCTCGGCACTCGCCAGCGCAGCAAGCAGCGGCGGCGGCGCTGGCACTGGGATGGTTGGGCCGATCAAGATGGTCAAACGGGTGCCGAGCAAAGTCATAGCCAATCACCCCTCAAAAGTTGGCACCGCGACCCGCAGCAACCGGCCAATCTCATCGGTCAACTCAAACGGATTCATCGCGTCGTTGGCGTCGCAGATACGCCAAAACTGTTCAGGATCACCAAACACGCGGGCCGCAATCAGGTCGAGCCGGTCGCCGCCAGTGATCTCTACTTCAGCCAGTAGCGGCATCGCTGCGCCAGCAGGCAAAAAGCGCCGGCGCAGATAGACAATCTCACGGCCATCGGGCGCGACGTAGACGGCAGTAGCAATGCGATAGTAGCGGCTATTCGGATTAAGCACGGATGCGTTCCTTTCTCATCGTTGCGCCATTGCGGCACGCCACTCATCACAACAGATTCGATCCGGCGCCAGTAGCATCGAGCGAGCCGGTGCGGGCCGTGGCCGCCATCGTCTCTTTAACGATTTGGTGGGCAAGAAAGAGGTGGTAGCCGGGGTTAGCCGCCGGCAGGTCGTTGTAGCTGAGCACACGCAGGCCGAGCGAGACCTTGGCCCGGATCGGGTTGAGCTGCGGGTCATACGCCTCCTCGGCAATGCTGAACTCGGTCAGGCGCACCGGCAGCACCCGCTTCGGCCCCCAGATGAAGAGAGTAAAGGGCGCCTGCGGCGGCAGAATCTCGATCGTGCCGGCGTTGAGCAGAGCAGTATTGGCAATCACCAATGAACTCTTGGGGTAGACCAGCACCTCCAGCGCCGCCAGTTGCGGATGGAGACCGGTCGCTGCCGCGCCCTGTTCGAGCTGATCGGTGGCATCAAGCTCAACATCGAGTTTGATCGTCTCGACCGGCGCACCCTTGATGCGCAGCGCATCGGCTCCCTCGCTGCCGGTCTGTGCTTCGAGCGTGCGCGACAGCGTGTCGGGATTGTACTGAAAGACGATCACCGCCGGCTGCGGGTTAGGTAGATCGAAACTGACCAGCGCGCCTTTGAGCAGGCGGGGCGAACGCGGAAAGGTGGTCATAGCGTCTCCTCTCCAACTACGGGCAGCGCAACACTGCGCCACGAAACGGATCGATCGCGTCTTGGGCTGCCTGTGCTTCGGCCTGCCACTGCTGTTGCAGCGCAGCCAAGCGATCGCGCGCCTGCTGCATAGCATTGGCGGCATCGCTGCCGGTGACGGTGAAACTCACGCTGCGAAAGCGTTGTTCGAGCGTCGCCCGCCACTCCCGGCCAATGCGGCGGTGCTCAGCCTCGTGCGCGTCGAGATCGGCGCGCATGGCGTTCCACGCCGCTACCTCGGCAGCGCGGTTAGGACGCTCAGCCGGATCCCATTCGGGGCGATCAATCGGGCAATCAACCGTCACCGTCGCCTCTGGAGAGCCGCGCACTGTGATCTGCACTCGCCTATCGCGCAGGGTCTCGCTGCTCGTCCGCACTTCACCGTTAAAGACATAATGACAGCGTGTTTCAGCCCACTCCGGGGCGTAGGGCGAATTGGCGCGCAGCCAGTCAACCACCTCATTGCAGCGCAGCGAACCGGGCACGTGGTAGCACTGGAGCAGCGGCTGCGCCGGCATGGGCAAGGGACGCAGCGGACGGATAGATGGCGCGCTGACGGTTGCTTGGCGTTCAGCCTCGGCTTCCAGCGCGGCGGCGCTGCGCCCCCGTGTCCCTTCGGCCTGCTGCACAACGTGAGCTAGCTCGTGTACCAGCAGGCGTTGCCCGGTAGCAGTGTGCGGCGCGTACTGCCCGGCGCCGAAATGGATGTGCTGCCCGATGGTATACGCTGCTGCGCCAAGGCGGGCTGCCAGCGCCGCCGAGGCAGCGTCACGGTAGATGCGCACGCCGCTCAGGTCGTAGCCGAAACGCGGCTCGAAACGGGCGCGGGTGGCGGAGTCGAGGGGGTGGATGGCACGGCTCGGATTGGCGTGAGGTGAATGGTTGGATTGAGATTGACGTTGGCGGGCGAGAGCAGGCATACCTAACACCTTTATGTTACTCCTCATCGCGTTGCTGGAAGAGATCTCGTGAACGCGCCGGTTGCTCACCACCAACTAAACCCTCGCGGCGCGCTTGGCCGATGGTGAAGGCCAGCCGCTGGCGTGGGTCAAACACTTGTTGGAAGACGATCTGATCTCGACCATCACCGGTACGGCGACCAACTGTTGCTGTGATCGCCTGTGGGATGCGAGCAAAGACAGGCGCAACGGTAAGTTGTTGCGACGGCGTTAAACGAGCGATCTCGGTTGCGCTCATCAGGCGCGCAAATGCATCGCCGCCATAATCGGCACTGATGTCGGCATAGATCGCCTCACCTGCATCAACGTGTGTCTGCACTCGAGCTTCAAAGGCGCTAAACCAACTACGATTCATCCGCGCTTCCATTGGCACCAAGTTGTGCCAACTACCATCGCCACCGTAGCGACTGGCAATGAGGTGGCCAGCATCAAAGCTGGCAGCGATTGTGACCCCTTGGGCTTGCAAGTCAGCAATCGCTCGATTGAGCGGCCCTGACACGCGAGCTTGATCTTCGGGTGCGCGGGGCGCTTTCTTGCCGAGCCAGCCGTGAGCGCGCCGCGCTCGATCGCCCTGCGGGTTGTACTGAATGTGGCCCGGCGTAAAATCGCGCGGTACGCTACTGGCCCAGACCATCACGCCAGACAACGCCGCCGTGAGCTGGTCAAGCTGGCGTTGGATATTCTGATCGGCTGGCAAACCTGTCGCGGTGACGCCTTGAGCCTGTGCTGCGCGGACGGCTGCCTGAGTTTGTTGTGTTTCGACCGCAGTGGAAAGTTGGCGCGCCTGCGCAAGCTGCTGGCTGAGGCGCGTTTTGTTGGGACTATCAGGCAGGGCCTGAATCCGTTGGGCTAGATCGTTAACGAAACGGTCGAAATCTTGCTCATCGCTGGCCACCGACATCACTGCTCGCCGATTGACGATGCGCACGTAGAGATGATGCTGGCCGGCAGCAGTGAAGGGCACTGACAACACACTCGCCTCCTGCGCCGGCGCGGTTTCTGCCGCAGCGCGGCGTTCTGCCCCGCCCCCTCTGAACATATTCCGCACCCGGTCGATCAGGCGATCGATGGCGCGATCAACCACGCCACGCACCTGTTCAATGATCTCGCGCACCCGGTTGCCGACGTTGCCCAGCCCCAGCAGGCGGGCCAGCAGGTCAATCGCCAGCGGCAGCAGGCGGGCCAGCACCTCTTCGACCCGCTGCGCCGCTGGCTGAATGACGCCGCGCGCGATGTCGCCAATGGCGTTGACCACCGTCTGCACCACTTCGATGATCCGCGCCAGTTGATCGCGCAGGAAGGTGAAGAGGTTGTAGGCGGCCAGAATCAGGTTGACAATCGCGCCGACCGGGTTGAACATCGTGGCGAGACGGGTGATCGCCGCCATCACCACCCGTTCCAGCAGAAAACTCTTGATCCCTTCGAGCACCATATCGCGCAGACTGGCCAGATCGTCCCGTATCCGCTGCCAGAGCGCATCCCAGCCGCCTTCGATCAGAGTGCGCAGGTAATCGGCGACAAACTCGATAATGGCGACGGCCCGCTCACCGATCAGGCGCACGGCCCGCTCGCGCAGCCGTTCCCAAGTCAGCCCAAGAATCTGCTGGATCAGGCTGAGCACTCCCATCAGGTCGAAGCGTTCTGGCAGGGTGATGCCCGCCCCGCCAAGCGCGCCGGTCAGCCAGCCGATGATGCCGGCCTGCAGGTGGGTGAGGAAGTTATTGGCGAAGCGGCGCACACCTTCGAGGAAGGCATCGACCAGATGGCCGACAAACCCGCCCGGATCGTCGAGAATGATCTGGAAGGTCTCCTGCGCCCGCCCGATGAATTGGTAGAAGGTTTCGGGATCGATCCCGGCCACCCTCAGCACCGCTTCGAGCGCCATGCGCGCCAGCGCCGCCCAGTCACCGCTCAGCACCGCTTGGGCAATGCTGAGCGCGGCGGTGATCGCGGCCTGATAGGCGTTGATGATCGCGTTGAGGCCGGCGCGCAGCCCTTCGACCAACGCGGCGATGCCGGCTTTCAGGCCCTCAGCAGCGTCATTGACCACGCTCTGCGCAAAAGCGACCGCATCGTCGATGGCGGCATTGAGCCGCGCTGCCAGTTCGGGGAAGATGTCGCCGAGCAAGGCGTCGACCAGCCCTTTCAGCAGTTCGCCGAAGGCGGCGATCAGTCCGTTCACAAAGGCGGCAGCGGCGTCAATGATCTGCATCGCCAGCGCCTTGGCTGCATCGAGAATCGCGTTGACCGCCTGCCGCACGGCGTCGAAGATCGCGCCAATTGCTCTGGTGAGGGCGGCAAAGGCCTCGCGCACGAAGTTGACCGCCCGATCCCACCAACTCTGCTCTTCGGCTTCACGTTCAGCCCGCTGCCGTTCCGCCTCAGCCTGCCGTTCGCCCTCGGCCACTTCGGCGCGAGCATCGCGCTCCGCTGCCGTATAGTGCTGTTCGATCTGCGCTTCATCAGCGCGCACCCGATTATCAATCTCGCGCCGGTGAGTTGCGCGCTCGGCAGTCGCCTGTTGCTCGATGTCCGCCACTGCCGCCTGCTGCGCCTCCAGCGTCTCCTGCCGCGCGCCCTGTATCCGCTCACGGGCCTCGATCACCCCATTCCGCTGCTGTTCGTCAGCCTGCGCCGATTGCGCCTGCGCCTGTTCTTGCGCCTCGGCGACCGCTTCCCCACGCTGCCGATCACGCTCCGCGCTCGCTTCATCAACCTGCGCGCGCGCCTCGGCCAAACTCGCTTCCATCGCCGCTTGTTGCTGCTGATCGAAGGCGGTCTGTACCTCTGGCGGCAATCCCATCTCAAGGTAGGCCTGTGGTTCGGCGGGCATCGGCGGCGCGGCGATCTCCGGTTGCGCCAGTTCTCCCACCGGGTAAGCTTCGTCGAGCGCGATTGGCTGCGCCTGTTCCGGCCCCGGCCCATTGATCACCGCCTGCGCCGCCTCGTCGCGCATCTGGCGCGACTGGGTGACGCCCTCGCTGATCTGTTCGTCGAGTTGTGCTGGATCGGCGCCGCCCGTCAGCGGCACGCGCGGCGGCGCGCCGGGAGAGGTCGCCACACTGGGATCGGTGGTCTGCACGTCGCTCAGTTGGGCAGCGAGGTTGGCGGCCCGATCTTCGGTTTCGCCGCTCAGGAGCCGCGAGACGCTGGCGGTGAGGTTGTCGTTGGCGGTATAGCGGCCCGGATCAGGGGTGGGCGGCAAGTCAACCTGTGGCAATGCCCCTTCAACGTCGAGATCGAGCGGGCGCGCGTCGGGCGGTGCGACAGTCAACGATGGCGGGGTTTCGACCTGCGTGGTGAGTTCGGCGCGCAGATCGGGCAATTCGGCGCTGAACGCGGTCTGTTCCTCCTTCGCCAACCGATCGGTCTCGCTGCCTAGCGTAGCGGCGCGTTGCGCCTTCACTGTTGGCGGAGCGGCGGCAAAGGCAGCCATCAAAGCTTCAGGGCCTTCGGCGGCAGCAATCGCCGCTTCAGCCTGCGCTTGCCCGGCTTGCTGCGCCGCGACCTCCGCTTCGCTCACACCGGGAGCCGGTGGCGGCGGTAGCTCAAATGGCGGTTGATCCGGTTCGATGGTGGGTGGCGGTAGGGTGGCAGGTGATGGCTGCGCGGCGGGGGTTAGCGACGCCACCTCCGGCGCAGGTGGGGCCGGGGCCGGTGCGCGTTCGGCGGTGCGGCGGAAGGTCTCCGCTGCCGGTTCGTTGGTTGGCGAGGCAGGGGCGGTGGCGCGGCGCAGGGCTACCATCGCCGGTGGCAGCGCAGTGGTCACTGCCAGCGGCGGTGTTAGCAGGGTAGGGGTTATGCGTTGCGCCTGCGCCGCTAGCGTGGCTGCTTCGCGCTCGGCGGGCGCGCCGGCAGGGACGATCTGCACGCGATTGGCGTCAAGGCGCATGGGTGGGAGAGGTTGTCCGGCTAACGCGGTTGGCGGCACTTCCGGTATCAGTTCCGCTCTTGATGTTGGCGCAACCTCCTCCGCCCGCTCATGACCTTCGCCATCAGCTTCGGGGCGCGATGTTTGTTCAAGCAGTGCCCCACTACGCATCTGCAACACATGCACGACCTCGTGAACAACCAGCTCTAGCGGCGGATGGGGATCGGCGAGGAAGATCGCGCCTTGGTGGGTCAGCGCCTCGGCATTGAGCAACTTCAGCGCTTCCTGCGCCGGCGGCCCAGCGTAGACCGCAATCTGATCGAGCCGGCGGCCAAACCGTGCTTCGAGCGCAGCCCGATGGGGCAACGCGATCGCTGGCTGCGCGGCAGCCTGCGCCAGCAGCGCCGAAACCGCAGCGGCAGCGCGGGCCGGCGCCGCCGGTTTGCGGCGGGCCAGCGCGGAGACAGGAGCCGGTTTGCGGGCGACGATTTTGATCATGGCTGTTTCTTACCGCAGAGCGCGCCAAGGTTGTGATGGCAATGTATCAACCTCTCTGCCACATTGGTTGCCAACGGATCTCCACCTGTGTAGTCCCACTGCTCGCCCGGTTGGGTTTGCCCGGCAGTCTCTGCATTGGTCTGTAACGTTCACTGCCACCCCCGATAAAGCGCCAACGCAATCTGTTGGCCAATCTGCTCAGGCCGCATCCCCGGAACCAAGCGGAACGCGCCGCCATCAAGCGTTTCGACCACGCCGCCACTGCGCAACCCCGGCGGCACCCCCTCTTCCACCAACAACCGGCTCAGCTCGACAACCAGCGCCGCTCTGACCTGCTCGCAGTCAATCGCAGCAAAGCCAATCAGGGCTACTTCATTAATCTGAATCTCGATCTCGGTAGGCATGGCAATTTCCATTCTTGTTCTTCATCCCTGCCGTATAGCTACCGGCATTGTGGCCATCGCAGCGCCACCTCCCATCCGGGTCTATCCGTGTCCCCTCACTCTCCACCGCTCGCCATCCGACTCCCCTCATCCCCACCCCCGCAACTCGGTCTCGGTCAGCGGTTTTTCCAGTTTGGCGTATTCACTACGCGCCGCGCTCAAGATGTGGCGCATGCACACCGGTTCACCGGCATCAGCAGCCAGAAAGGCAGCATTCAAAGCAATACTGCGAATGTTGCCGCCGGCCAGATTCAACTGCGCCAGCCGCGCCCAATCCAACTCGGCAAGCGGCGTTTCCGGCGGGAAGACCCGCTGCCAGATGCGCCGGCGTTGGGCTGAGTCGGGAAATGGAAAGTTGACGATGAAGCGAATGCGGCGCAGGAATGCAGCGTCGATCGCCTGCTTCATGTTGGTAGTGAGAATGGCCAGCCCGCGATATGCCTCCATCCGCTGCAAGAGATAGCTCACCTCAAGGTTAGCGTAGCGGTCGTGGCTGTCCTTCACCTCACTGCGCCGGCCAAACAGCGCATCGGCCTCGTCAAACAACAAGATCGCCCCACCACCCTCAGCAGCATCAAAGATGCGGCGCAGGTTCTTTTCGGTCTCGCCGATGTACTTGCTAACAACGGCGCTTAGGTCAATGCGATAGAGGTCGAGCCGCAGTTCGTTGGCCAATACCTCGGCGGCCAGCGTCTTGCCAGTACCGCTCGGCCCAGCGAAGAGAGCACTAATGCCCAGCCCGCGTTCACCTCGCCGGCCAAACCCCCACTGCTCGTAGACCCGCGCCCGCTGGCGCACATGGGCTGCCATCTGGCGAAGCGTTGCAATGTGCTCCTCTGGCAACACGAGATCGTCCCAACCTACCACCGTCTCAATCCGTTGGGCCAACCCGTCAAGCCGGAGTCGCGCCTGTGTCCGGCAGGCTTCCCACCAATCGGTGGTCTGATCGGTCATTGTGGCTAACCCAACCGCGCGGATGGCGTTAGCGTTGAGGGTAAACTGGGCGAGTAGCGGTTCAAGTTGGCCATTGAGAGCCACACTGCGTTCTCCCAGTATCTGCTGCCAGAGCGATCGTTGCTCGGCCCGATCCGGCTGCGGCACATCCACCCGCACCATCAGCCGGTCACTCGCTGGCAGTGGATCGGCGCTCGCCAGCAGCACTGTACCCTGAACCCGTTCGAGCCAGTGGAGCAGTGCGCGTGGCGCCTCGCCATCGCCAATAGCGACCAGCGCTAGCGCGCCGCTCAGCGCCGCTTCCCGTTCCCACAGCCGGGCCAACGTCTCTTGCTCGGCAGCCTCGCCGGGCAAATCCTCGGCCCGCAGCACATACACTGCCCGGCCCAACTGCTCGCCTACCGCCGCCGCAATTGCCTGCCGGCTGAATGAATCACCGCCACAAATCTGCACCGGCGGCGGATCGCTGGTCTCTTCCCACAGCGCCGCGATCCGTTCGGCCAATTGCCGGTGCGAGAGCGGCAATACCGCTGCCGGCGCCAACAGACGCAGCAACGGTTGCAACCGCCGGTCAACCGTCGCCACACCGAGCAAGTAGTGCAACACCCGCTCGTCAATCCGCAGCGGCGCAGTTGCCAGCGGCTCACCCTCGGCCAATTCGATCAGCCGCCAATGGCGCAGCGGCGCGGTCGGGGTCACTGCGCTCCAGTGGGCGGCGGGCAACAGCGCCAGCGCCAGCCCGATGGTTGGACGGTAGCGCTGCGGATCACCGTGCGCCGCCGCACAGAGCGCCGCCATGCCGCTGTCAAGTTCCACGCCGGCGCAGAGCAGCAGCAGTTCGGTCTCGAAATCGGTCAAACCAAAGATGATGCGCAACCGATCAAGCGCTGGCAGCGCGGGCAGCGCCGCGCGGGCACTGGCGAGCGCCTGCTCGGCCTCACGCATCCCGGCCTCATCACGCCCGCCGGCTAAACGCCGTTTTGTCACCTCCAGCGCCGCGCTGAGATAGCGCTGGTTGGCTGTGACCCAATCGCTTGCCGTTGCCGTGCTCATGGGATGATCACCGTTGGCCCACTAAACCCGCTACCACTTACGTCAAGCTGGCTTTCAGCCCCGTCTACTTGCACGCGCACTAGATAAGTGCCTGCCGGCACAATGTCTGTCGTGAGAGCCAGCGTCGTGTCGGCATCGTTTGGGGGAGGCGCTGGCGCGCGCGCGGGCAGCGGCAGCGCAAACGAGCGCGGCGGACGGTTGGCCGGTGGCGATGTCTCATCAAGCAAGAGCGTCACCCGCTGCTGTTTGCCCACCGGCGGGTTAAGGTTTAGCGTGATGGTGACATTGCCGTTGCCATCACGCGGACCGGCGGTGGCGCTCACGATCGGATGCAAGATAAACGCGGCTACATTCGACTCGACGCCGCGATGTGGGGTGGGTGGCGTGCCGAGTTGTAACCGATGGACGACCTGCGTAGCTTGCACGCCGGCTCGCAGCGTTGCCGGCAGCGGCACGATGATCTGGCTATCAGTCATCTGATCAGCCGTAACCGCCACCTCAGCGTCGCCGATCCGCGCCACCACATCATCGCCGCGCAACTGCTGGCCGCGAATGACCAGCCGGTAGCCGGGCAAGATCGGCTGCTGAAAGCTGACCGAATCAGTTGCGGTGCGTTGTGAGCCGAGCTGGGTGATGCGCGGTTGGCGCAGCGGCAAGACGTAGAGATTGCGCCGGTGCACTGGCAGCGCTGGCCGGGTAGGTCGCCGGCTCTCGATCAAGACCACCGATACCTGATAAGCGACGGTAGGCCGGTACGGGGATTGCATGCTCGACCAGATCTGCGAGACCTGTTCAAGGCTCAACGGTTCGGGGGTGATCTTGATCTGCTCGATCTGATCGGCCAGATCGGCAGCTACTAAGCTAGCGCGGGCCGATCCCGGCAAAGCAACGCCACTCACCGGCGTGGGTGGAGCAAGGGCGGTGCGGATGGCATCGCGGGCTAACACTGGTGTCTCGTGCAAGAGTTGCATCGCATAGCCCAACAACAGTTCGGCCAGATAGTCTTGATCGGTGTAGGCGGTCAACAAGTAGTGCAGATCGAGCGCCAGCGGCGGATCGCTGACCAGATCGCCGCGCACCGAACGCGATGGCAAGCCGTAGTTGCGCCAGCCGGGGTTGTAGGTCACGTGATAGAGAAAAAGGTTGAGCTGGCCACTATTAGGCGTGAAAGCGGCAAGCGCCTGCGCCGGAGCCAAGACGCTCACTGTCACATCGCCGAGCGTGCCGGTGATGTCGTGGTCAATGAGGCCATCTTGCAACAGATCGCGCAAGACGGCAGTAACCGCAGCGATGGCCAGCGCGTTGCTCATCGCTTCCCTCCCTCGCGTCGCCTGAGATACTCGTCAAGACTGAGCTTCGGGGCCGGCGGTTGCAGGCGTGGGCGTGGCGGCGGCGACGGCAGCGACGGCGACGGCGGCATGGCCCGCACCTCCACCCGTCCGATTGTCACCGTAATCCGCGGCGGGCGGGTTGGCGCTACCGGTTCACGCGCCATCGCTGGCACCGCTCGCAGTGGCGGCGCGTCTGGCGCTACGGATGGCCGCCTTGGTTGATCAACGGCGCTGGCTGGCTCCAGTACATGCGACAGATCCGCCTGCGTAATGCGCTCGTTGTTCGCCTCGTTAGCGACAACATCTGGCAGGATGCGATCCGGCGCATCGAGCTGCTGGACTTGGACTGGATACCGCATGGGTATGGCCCCCATCTCACTGCCAATCGTTGGCGGTTGCCCCCACGCCGGCGGGATGCGGGCCGGCGCATCAGATTGCTGGGCTTGAGCCGGGTAGCGCGTGGGTATGCCCCCCATCTCACCGCCAATCGTTGGCGGTTGGCCCCACGCCGGCGGTGGTTCTGCCGGCAACGGTAGCAACTCCCGGCGCTTGGCCGGCTCTGGCGCGCGGGCAGATAACGGCTCTGCTGGGCGTGGTGGTAACGGTGGCGGCGCTGATGCGAGATCATCCTCCACCGGCAACGGCGGCAGATCGTCCGCCGGCAGCGCAACCGGCTCGAACCGCGCCGGCAAGCGCGGCTGCACGGTACCGGCTAATCCATCGCCCACACTGCGAGCCAGCAAATTAGCCAGCGGATCGTTCATCATGCACCATCTGCAAATACAATGCGCGCCGTCGCGGACTGAGCGCCAGAATATCGCTTTCGCGCCAGCCGTAAGCCCGCGCTAGCGTATGCACATCGCGCAGCGCCTGCCGCGCCCACCGATCCAGTTCTTGCCAGACAAATCCCGCTACATCGAACGGCGCGGCCCACGCATGGCCACAATCGGGGCAGGTTAGCTCGATTTGCAGATCGAGCAGCGGATCGGCGGCGGCCATCGCGGTTGCTATAGCCGTTAATTCGCCCTCGGACAGTGTTGCCGGCGCATCGATCAAGCATCGCTCGATGAGGTGGCGCGTTGCAGCCGGGCCGGGTGGCAATGCCAGCAGATCGGTGCTAGCCGGCAAGCGGAAGGCCAGTTGCCGGCCATTGATCTCAAGTTGTTGCACAGCCATCGCCGGCGCTAACGCGCGCAAGGCCGTTGTCGTCACCGAAAACTCCAACCGAGTGGCGCAGGCCGGGCATGCTGCCACGCACTCCATCTGCGCGCCAAACAGCCACTCTCGCACCAGCAACAGCAAGCCATCGCGCGCGCCCACCGGCAAATCGGCAACGGCTGTCTCAGGAAACAATGGCTCTAGTAGCGCCAGCGCCCGCGCCACCGGCGGCTGCGCCACGCCCGCCTCCCAGACTGCGAGCAGGGTTGCTGCGGAAATGGTCATCGTCCACCTCAAGAGCGCCAAGCATGAAGCGGCAGTGGCACGTCCCCGCTCCACAATGCCGGGTACCCGCATCTAGCTTGGCGGGCCGGCGATGCGAGCGGCAAGTGTCACCTCGGTCTGCCGGCAACCTGCCTCCCCGCCCCGTGCGTCTCTACTGCGGCTCGGTGAAACTCGGCTCCTCCGGCTCGCCAATGTCGTAATCGCGTTCCCACCCCTCATTCTCGAGCTTGATGCTCTGGATCGCGACTGCATTGGCGTTGGCGTCGAGTTCGGGCAAGGCCTGATACTCCGACACCCAGCAGCGATACACCTTGTAGGCAATCGCCAGTTGGCCGGCCTCGTTGTAAACCTCAATAATGATGTCTTTGCGAAAATCCTTTAGCGAGACCTCGGCCCCCAGCCCAGAACCGTAATTCCAGACCTTATTCGCCCACTTCTCGAACTCGGTATCGTGGGTCACGCCGCGCTCAAGCGTGATCGGTTCGTACTTGGTGCGCCCCGGCGACTTGCGTACGTTGCTCGCGTCGCCACCCTCGCGATGCTCGACCACTTCCGTAGTGCGCTTCAGCGCTGACACCTTGCTCACCCCGGCCACATACCGTCCATCCCACTTAATGCGGAACTTAAAGTTCTTATAGGGATCGAACCGCTGCGCATTCACGCTAAACTGCGCCATAACCTATTCCCCCTGTGCGAGCACAACGTGTTGTGCCCCTAGCTTGCCTTACTCGATCTGCCCGGCCAATTGTTGAATCTTGATAATCACAAACTCCGCCGGCTTGAGCGGTGCAAAGCCGACCACGATATTGACCACCCCCATATTGATGTCGGTTTGGGTCGTCGTCTCGCGATCGCACTTCACCAAATAGGCCTCGCGCGGCGAGCGGCCCTGAAACGCGCCTTGCCGGAAGAGGGTCTGCATAAACGCGCCTACGTTCAGCCGGATCTGCGCCCACAGCGGCTCATCGTTCGGTTCAAAGACCACCCATTGCAGGCTGCGGTAAAGCGTCTCTTCGATAAACAACGCCAACCGGCGCACCGAAATATACTTCCATTCTGAAGCCAACTGGTCAGCGCCGCGGTAGGTGCGCGCGCCCCAAACCACATTACCGCTCACTGGGAAGGTGCGCAGACAATTGACACCGAGCGGATTGAGCCGCCCCTGTTCGCCATCGGTTAAGTTCACTGCTAACGCGCGCACGCCGAACAGCGTCGCATCCTGCCCTGCCGGAGCCTTCCACACGCCCCGCTGGGCATCGGTGCGGGCAAAAACGCCGGCCACTGCACCGCACGGCGCAAACTCTTCCAGCCGGTTTTCGCGCAGCGGGTCGGGAATGCGCACCCGCGGAAAATAGATTGCCGCGTGATCATCGCGCGCCACCGCCGCGCTCAACGTCCCAATCCCAATCTCCGCAGCGCCAATCGTGCGCCAACTCGACGGCGCATCAATAATCAGAAACGCCCGCTCGTCGCGGCAAAAGCGCAGCGCCGCCGTCCACACCGCCTCGGTCACATCGGTCTCACGGGTAAAGGGCGGAATGCAGAGCAGATTAAAGAGATCGGCTTTGCGCAGCGCATAGATGCCGGTCTTGTTATCGAAATCGCCCAAATACTCAGCCTGAGCTAACGCATTCCCATCGGTGCCACTCGTCGCCGGCATAGCGTCGGCGACCACTGCCGGACGCACTGAAGGAAAGGTGCCGGGATGGGGATCAGGCACGCGCAGCAGCAGCGACTCTTGGGCCAGCACTGTGCCCACATAGCGCGGCGCAGCCGGGTTGATTGACACATTGCGGAACGTCTCGCGTCGCGCCGCCTGCACCGGATTCGTCCCCGGAATAATCTCGACGACGGTAAGGTTAAACTCATCGGCTTGCAACGGTTCGCGGGTGTTATGGTCAACGCTGATGCGCAGATTGTTGCCCCATGCGCCCTCGTTGCTTGCGTCCAACGTCAGATTATCAGTCCCGCTCGCTGGTGACAGATTGAAACGGGCTGCGGTCGCGCCATTAATTAGGCGCACAATCAACGCATCGGTGCCGCCATTGAGAAAGAAGTGTTGCACCGCGTAGCTCATCGTGCTCGCTTCCCACAAGCCGCCGAAAAGCCGCTCGTAATCGCCGAAGTTCTGAATCCGCACCGGATCATTCACCGGCCCGCGCCGCGCCCGCCCAACAAAGGCGGTAATCGACGTCGCCACGCCGGTGATCGTGCGCACACCACTCGGCACCTCCTCAATGTAGACACCCGGATACGACAACGTGACCGGCATACTGTTGCTCCTTGCAATAGCCCGAAACCACTATCGGACGGTATGGCGTCTGCTGGCAGCGCACCATGAGGGTGAGGCCGTGACTCCAAAACATCATGCGCTGCTGATTGGCCCGTATTAAGCCGCGTCGCGCCCGATCAGCACCTCAATTGTGACCGGCTGCGCCGTTGGATTGGAAAAGGCAAAATCGAGATTAGCTGTGCCCAGCAACGCCACTGCGCCGGCGCCGATCAGCATGTGCGGGCCATCGAGGGTCAGCGCGCTACCGCCATCAACGGTATAGGTCAGTGGCGGCGAAGCATCATACCGGCTCGCCGAAATCAAAATAAAGCGCACTGTACCGCCACCCGATGGCGCGGCGAAATTGGCCTGCCCCGGCGTGTTACCGCTGGCCGCCGCCACTTGCACTTGCCCCTTGAGATAGACATCAACCGGCAGCGTCTGGGATTCGGTCTTCCGCGGCCCACCGGCCACAGCCACGCTCAGCGTCCACTGAATACTTTCCGGCATACACACCCCTCCTCGCACACACGTCACAACGGACACTACGGCACCGGCGGGCACTGCCTGAAAGAATCAGGCTGGTTATCAAACTGGCTGAGTCATGGCCGAGAAAGGGGAAAATGGGAGGAGAATGGGATGGCTTGATGCGAGAAGTTTCTCGGCTTCTAGATCGCCCTTGTATTATAGCTATGCTGTCAAGATATAGAGAAGGTCAAACTATTGAAACTGATCACGCATAACTTACCTACAAGAACGTCATGCCGCCACCATTTTTGCAGCATGGAATTGGTGGCATTTTGGACGCCCGCTGCGACAGCCGGCAGTTGCAGTCGAACGAAGCGCAGTGCGACACCCAGACTCATCCCGGCAGGTTGTTGGTTTCTCCCAAAGCTACCAATCTGGCAGAACAAAGACGCACCACCGCTGAGGCCTGAGAAAACCGCACCTATCCCCCCCTCGCCAGATTGCCATCGGTAGCCTTCCGCGATGCAACCGCAGATTGGTTGCCGTCAGCGGAGAATATTGCGCGCAGCATCCGCCGTCAGATGCTTACCTGCACTGGCGGATAGCAATATCTTGCCTCATCCAGCGCGTCTGCCAAACTGTCAGACCGAGATGAAGCAAATTCCGATAATGATTGACAGCGGGTAAAGTATGCAATCAGCGTTTGTGCCAACTTTTGCTCATACATCTCAGAAGTGTTGGATTTGTGCGCAAAGATGTGCGATTGACTCCAAAACGCTAGAAGAGATCGCTTTCCCCTTCCCACCCGCCTAACATCTGTTCGCCACCTGACAATTGAAAAGGGAACTTTATTGTGAGAAAATCCACAATTTGTCCGATATTTGTGTAAATTATCACGAGCGGGTTTTATCAGATCAGACGCTCTGCCTAACCAAATTTGTACTTTTTTGCCCAGTATTCCTGTGCAGCGAATGGGCAAAATGTGGTATTATAGAAAGCGGAGGTTTCAACCTTCGAGACAATCACTAAACGTACAAGTCCTACCAAGTTTTCACAAGGAGCAATCAGCAATGCCCCGCCGACACGCTGTCCGGCCGGCCAATACGCCGGCCATCGAGCCGACAACTGCTGCGGAGGAAGCAACGACGCTGCCTTCAACCGACGATCCGCTGGCCGTGCTACGCTACGAGCCGCTCCCCGATCTCGATCCCGAACAGGCGCGCCGGCTGCTCACCACTCCTGCTGAGCAGCCTGTGGTCGAGACAAAGAAGCTGCCGGCTCGTCTCCGCCCCAAGACTACCAAGCACAAGGGGATTACCCGCATCGACCACCCGGCCAAGCGTACCTTCGGCTATTTCGTGCGCGTGACGTGGAATAAGCAGCGCCGCAGCAAGTTTTTCTCTGATTCGGTGTATGGCGACCGGCTGGCTGCCTTAGCCGCAGCGATCGAATGGCGTAACGCCACCGAGCGCGAACTTGGCAAGCCGCGCACCGAGCGGCAGGTGATTGGCGTCTCTCGCACCAGCACCGGCATCGTTGGCGTGCGCCGCACGATCAAAGATGGCCGCGAGGTCTACGAGGCGACGTGGCGCGATGGCAATCGCATCCGCCGCACCTCGTACTCGATTGCCAAGCATGGCGAGCGCCGCGCCCTCGCGCTCGCCCGCCGCGCCCGCGAAAAGTATGAGCGGATGCGCCAGCGCACACCGGCCGGCGATTGAACAGTTGCGCGTCTTTGTTGATTGCTTCCCAAACCCCTGCGCCAGCGCTTGGCGCAGGGGTTTGTTTGTGCTGGCATCTGTTATGAGAATACAACCAATTTACTGGGTGAAAAATCGCAAATTTGTCTTATAATAATGAACAGATCAAGCATAACCGCAAGGAGCTAGCCGTGCGTTCTGAAGGGGAGCTTGCCGGTGCAACCCATGGCGTAGGCGAAGACGCTCAGGTTGATGTCGGGAGTCGTTTGCGTTCGCTGCGCGAGCAGCGCCGAATGTCCATTCGCGCTTTAGCTGAGGCTAGTGGGCTGGCCGTCAATACTCTGAGCTTAATCGAAAATGGTCGCACCTCGCCAAGCGTCAGCACGTTGCAGCGCCTCGCTATGACCTTGCAAGTGCCGATTAGCGCCTTCTTTACGCCCGACGTACCGCAGCAGCGCGTTGTCTTTACCCCGGCGGGCCACGCTACCGCCACCCTCTTCCCACACGGCGCGCTCGCTGATCTCGCGCCCGGTTTGGCAAACCGCACCCTCGAACCACTCCTGCTGACCCTCGACCCCGGCGCCGGCAGCGGTCCCGATGCCATCATCCATACCGGCCAAGAGTTTGTGTTTGGGCTGAGCGGCCACATTCTCTATACTGTCGCCGGCACAACCTACCCTATCGGCCCCGGCGATAGCTTATTGTTCGAGGCCGTGCTACCGCATTGCTGGCATAATCCCGGCTATACTCCCGCACAGGCGCTCCTCGTCTTGTGCCCGCTCGAAATACCGCGCAGCGCCATCGAGCGCCACGGTCGCGTTTAGGCAAAGGAGTTGGTGGTATGCAGATCCGAACCTTGCATCTCAGTGAAGATGGTGTCAGCCGCGCCGACAATGAGATCGCCTTGATCCGCCATGCGCCCGGCCAAATTACCCTCAACAATCGTGAGGTGTTGGCTATTCGCCCGCTCGATCGTTGCACACTAGCGCTTGAGCTGCTCGGTGAAACCCGCTATCTCGCCTCTGCCGACTACTGGCATGCCCTCTTCGGCGCGCGCAACCCCGGAGCGCGCGAAGCCGGCTGTCTGCTCGGCCATCTCGATAGCCTTGCCATCGCCGCTAATCGCGTCTTGGAAGCGGTGTCCGGCGCTGATCACCTTCCAACCGAAGCGCGCGTCGCTCTTGATAATCTGCGCACTGCGTTGAACGATCTGAAGGTGACGATGCCGCAGTGAGGGTCTGCCGGCTGAGCCGGTAGTGCGTCTCAGACACAGCCGCATGACCGGCTGGCCATGATCAATGCGACCAGTCTTGCCACTGGGCCAGAGCCGTTCGGAGCACGCGCCGCTGGACTGATGCCGCGCGGCTTGACCAGCAGACTACTCTGGGATCAGTGGCGGCGGTAGAAAGCCTGACACCTCTAAGCCGATTTTCCAGCGCGCCAGCACGGCTAGCAACAGCAACGCCACCAGAAATCCGGCTATCCCCGGCAAGGCTAATTGCCGCGCGTGCCGCACTCGCCCACTAAGGCCGGCGATGGCGCTGATCGGCAACGCCACCGCAAAGGTCATTACGCCTGTTACGCCAATGACGCTGAGCAAGACCAGCGGCCATGCCAGCACTGCTTGATTAGCGGCAATTGCTAATACGACTACCCCTAGCCCACCGAACACGATGCCTAGCTCGCGCCAGCTCCCAATCGGCGCTTGCTCAGTGGCGAGTAGATCGATCGGGCGAAGTGTCCGATTAGCGACCAAGAGTAGCCCTACCGCTAACGCTGCCCCGAACCCAAGCCCGGTGATGAGGCGGAGATCGTCGCGTGGCGGGTAGGCTGGCGCTAGACCAAGCTCAGCGACCGTCGAATTGAGACCGTCTATTCCCATCGCTCCGATCAGACCGATCAGGGTTAGACTGATCGGCAGCGGTGGCAGACGTCCGGCCCGCATTTTGCCTAACAATGCTATCACGCCGAGCGTGACCATCAATCCTAGATAGATGCCGCTGTCGCGGGCGCAAAGCGGAAATTGCACCCCGCCGGCAATCAGGTTGTGACTCTGCGCACAGATGCCATGCACTGCAAAGAAGAGCCGCTGTTCGAGGTCTAGTGCGGTCGCAACGACCGGCAGGAAGCCTAACAGGATGAACAGACTGCTTGCCAGTGCTGGGCCGCGCCAATCGAGTTTGCGCCGCGCTGTAGTTGTCTGAGCCATAGCATCCTCTGTCGCTTGAACGCGATTGGCATCATTGCACTTCAACAATAACCGCGCTGGCCTGCCCATTCGCAACCGTCAGCCGCGCCACCGATAACCCTGCGCCCCGCGGCGAGCCGGCTGTGCCCGGATTGAGGAAGAGTACGCTATTGTACATTTCGCACAATGGCCGATGGCTGTGACCAAAGATGTAGACCTGCGGCAACCGGCCATCAGCCGACTTCGGTAACGATTGCACAAGATGGCGGGGCTGGCCGCCGATGTGGGTCATATAGATCAAGACTCCCTCGCGCTCGATCCAGCGGTTCGCCGGATGGGCGCGCGCCAGCGCGCCTTGATCGGTGTTGCCGTGAATGGCCAATACCGGCGCAATGGTTTCGAGTTGGCCGAGAATCATCTCATTGCCAATATCGCCGGCGTGTAAGATGAGTTCGACCCCGGCTAACGCTGGCAATACTCCCCGCGCCAGCCGGCCATGCGTGTCCGATACCACTCCAATCTCCATCGTTCACCTCACGCTCAGGCCGGCCACCAATTCAGTCACTCCTGCCTCGATCCGGCGAAACGCCTCTTCGGCGGGCAAGAGGTGTAAATCAGGCGCCTGCCAGTAGTGAATGCGATCCACCCACGCCGGAAAGAACTGCCGCATTAGCGGGCGATGCTCGTATTCATCCAACGCAATGGCTAGCGTCGCCCGCGCGAGATCGGCTTCGGCGAGCGCCAGCGGCCAGCGCACCTCTGCCGGCGGGGGGAAGCCGCGTTGCTGGAGCCGTATGAGCACCTGCGGCCAGATGGGGCCTTGGTTTCGCTCCGAAAGCCGCAACCCGCGCGAATCGGCCTGCCAACCCGGCACGCGCAGCGCATTGAAGAGCAGCTCGGCGTAGCGGCTGCGGTAGTAGTTGCCTGTGCAGATAAAGAGGACAGTATGCATCGCTACCCTTTCCCAGTGTGGTTTCGCTTGATAGGCGGTGGTTAGGCTTGCCGCGCCGCCTTATGGCGAGAGTGGGTCTGGCCATGCGCATTGCCCAAACCACCCACAGCAATCTCGGCCAAGCCGGCCAACGCCTTTTGCCGGCAGATTCACATTGTTTCGTTTCATAACTGATACCGCACATACTCGCGCTCGCACGGCGGTCCATCAGTAGCATATAACGTTTTATCCGTCACATCTATGATGACTGAAGCTACTGTTTC
>JANWYE010000600.1 GCA_025057175.1 Chloroflexus sp.
GGTTTGGGTGAGGCGATGTCACGACCAACGATACTCTACGTCCTCCTTGCCTATGGGCTGAGCTGGTGCGCGTTTACGCCGCTAGCGCTGCAAGGGCAGGGAATCATCAGCGGTGTGCCGGCGTGGTTGCATCTGCTTGGCGCGTATGGCCCGCTGGCAGCGGCGTTTATCGTCACGCTGCTAACGGCTGGCCCAGCCGGGGCGCGCGAGTTGGTCGCTCGGATGGCGCGGTGGCAAATCGGCTGGGGCTGGTTGCTAGTTGCCGCATTGAGTCCGGTGGCCGTCTTTGGGCTGGTGGTGAGTGTGCTGCGCCTGATTGACGGCACGTGGCAGGCTGCCAGCGGCTTTGGCCGCGTAGCCGAACTGCCGCAACTGGGCTGGTTGGCGGGGTGGGCAGTCTGGATTCTCACCTTCGGCATTGGCGAAGAGACCGGCTGGCGCGGGTTTGCCATACCACGCTTGCAGGCCCGCTACAGCGCCCGTGACGCAGCGTTGATTGTGGGATTGCTGTGGGCTG
>JANWYE010000601.1 GCA_025057175.1 Chloroflexus sp.
TTTGTTTTGCCCACCCATAGGGCGTTATGGCGCCGCGCAGATGGTAACGTTTCAAACCCCTTCAAAGCGGGGCTTTTTTGTTTTGAATATGAAGAAGAAAATTATTTCATTGCTAGCCGCTGGTTTCAAACCCCTTCAAAGCGGGGCTTTTTTGTTTTGCTTAGACTACGGGCAACGCTGTGGGAAGCTGACCAGCGTTTCAAACCCCTTCAAAGCGGGGCTTTTTTGTTTTGAACGTATCTCCAACAGCGCGACCGGGCGCAAGCTCGGTTTCAAACCCCTTCAAAGCGGGGCTTTTTTGTTTTGGCGGGGGAAAGGAGGAGGCGGACATGATCCGTTTCCGACTGTTTCAAACCCCTTCAAAGCGGGGCTTTTTTGTTTTGCCACGCCGTTCATTGTTTCACTGCCGGGTCTCGCCCCGGTTTCAAACCCCTTCAAAGCGGGGCTTTTTTGTTTTGAACGAGGTCTTGTTCGGGTCGGGCGAATGCCCGACCCCAAGTTTCAAACCCCTTCAAA
>JANWYE010000602.1 GCA_025057175.1 Chloroflexus sp.
CAGTTGGGGCAACCGCGCCGGTAACACTGTGGGTTCCTGCTCTGAACCGTCGAAATTGGGGACAAAATCCACCGTGTCGGCTTCGATGTCGGCTAGCAGCACATCCCGCGTCAAGGCCCGCAACCGGCATTCGGTGTAGCGCATCGCCGCCGGGGGGTCGTCGTCCACGGAACCGAAATTGCCATGCCCGTCAATCAACGGCTCCCGCATGGAAAAGTCTTGGGCCATGCGCACCAGGGCGTCATAAACCGCCTGATCCCCGTGGGGATGGTATTTCCCGAGCACTTCCCCCACGACGCGCGCGCACTTTTTGTAGGGGGCGTTGGGCTGCAACCCCAAATCGTGCATCGCGTACAAAATTCGCCGGTGAACGGGTTTGAGACCGTCGCGCGCATCCGGCAACGCCCGCCCCACAATCACACTCATGGCGTACTCCAAATAGGAGCGGGACATTTCGTTGCTTAAATCCGTCTGAATAGTGCGCGCTTGGGCGGTTGTCATAGGCAGTTACGGGTA
>JANWYE010000603.1 GCA_025057175.1 Chloroflexus sp.
CCCGCCCGGCCTCCCCCCTCCGGGGGGAGGAGGCCCCCCTCCCAGCCTCCCCCCTCCGGGGGGAGGAGGGGGCGCTCCCTCCCCCAGCGGGGGAGGGGCGGGGTGGGGGCGCTCCCTCCATTTTTCACTTGACGGTGCGAATCGTATGTAGCTATCATTAACAATATGCTGTGCATCAACATCTCGACATTGGCGCTCGCCGTAGATGCGTGCTAGAAACACAACCCATTATGGCTCGCCTCGAAGATCTCCAACCCAACACCACCATTCGTGGTATTCTCCCCAATACGACCGTGACTGTTGTGAGCGTGCAGTGGCACGGCGCCGATGCAGTGACGTTGATCTACCGCGATCCGGCAGGGCGGATTGCTAATGAACTCCTCTTTCGCCACGACGAGGCTCGGCTTGAGTTGGTTGAGCAGGGCCGGCCATGGAGTTTCGATGGCGATGGCGCACTGTTTCGCCTTGTCGCTGAAGCGCGCCGGATTCGCCTTGCCCATCTCTTCGATCCGTTG
>JANWYE010000604.1 GCA_025057175.1 Chloroflexus sp.
AACCAACCTCCCCGTGAGGGGATTGAAACTCATGATCAATGCCTTTGCCGTAACGCAACGGAATGTCAGGTTCAAAAAACCAAAATCCCCGTGAGGGGATTGAAACTCAAGATCGCGCAGATATTGGTACGCTTCGTTTAGCCAATTGAGTTCAAAAAACCAAAATCCCCGTGAGGGGATTGAAACCCGCAGCGACCTCCCCTTCCAACCCCTTTTCGATTACCCCGTTCAAAAAACCAAAATCCCCGTGAGGGGATTGAAACTATTATGAAACTTTTTCTTATTGATGGGTTACAGCCCCGTTCAAAAAACCAAAATCCCCGTGAGGGGATTGAAACTAAACTCGTCTTGTTCGACGATCCGCTGCCGGCGGATATCGTTCAAAAAACCAAAATCCCCGTGAGGGGATTGAAACGAAGCCCGTGAACTTTGCTTTTACCTCTGGCGGCAGTGCCGCGTTCAAAAAACCAAAATCCCCGTGAGGGGATTGAAACGCAACGTGCAGTCTTTCTATT
>JANWYE010000605.1 GCA_025057175.1 Chloroflexus sp.
TTGCACGATCGGTGGTCGCCGCTCCACGCCGGTGGCCGATCTCGAGTTTCAATCCCCTCACGGGGATTTTGGTTTTTTGAACCTCGGTCAACGGCTGGCTCCTGACGGAAGTGCAGATTCGGTTTCAATCCCCTCACGGGGATTTTGGTTTTTTGAACACAGATGAGCAGTGGGCGGAGCTAATGGCGCTAATTCAGGTTTCAATCCCCTCACGGGGATTTTGGTTTTTTGAACCCAGTTTGAGGCGCACTATCCGCGTCCTCGCTTCAATAGGTTTCAATCCCCTCACGGGGATTTTGGTTTTTTGAACACATTGCCGGCGTTGCTAGCGTTGTTGGCGCTGCTAGCGTTGGTTTCAATCCCCTCACGGGGATTTTGGTTTTTTGAACCCGCATTACAATTTGGCGGGCCTGCGGGACAAACTCGTGATAGTTTCAATCCCCTCACGGGGATTTTGGTTTTTTGAACTGCCGGCGTTGCCTCCGCCGGCTCCGATTCCGCCTTGCGAGCGGTT
>JANWYE010000606.1 GCA_025057175.1 Chloroflexus sp.
TTGAAGAAGTAGCGCGAGAAGGGGCGAAGAGGGGCGGGGAGAGGCGGGTTTCAATCCCCTCACGGGGATTTTGGTTTTTTGAACCTAATTCCGTAGTCCACGCCTAACCCCCGCCTTCCTGTTTCAATCCCCTCACGGGGATTTTGGTTTTTTGAACAAATCGTCTTTACAGAGAACTACCCTGAAACATTGAAGGAAGGTTTCAATCCCCTCACGGGGATTTTGGTTTTTTGAACACAACAATGATCCGGCTATTCCTCAAGAAGTTGGCGGCAAAGTTGTTTCAATCCCCTCACGGGGATTTTGGTTTTTTGAACGCATATCGACACGAGCGTGCAGCCAGCGGATTACTACCTGTTTCAATCCCCTCACGGGGATTTTGGTTTTTTGAAGCCGAGCCTACGACGACTTCAACGTGGAATACACCGTCGGTTTCAATCCCCTCACGGGGATTTTGGTTTTTTGAAGCTATCGCACTGGTCTCTATTTCTACAGCGGGAAAGAGAAGGTGGTT
>JANWYE010000607.1 GCA_025057175.1 Chloroflexus sp.
CAAGAGACGCAAAAACGGGTGACAGGGACAATTCGCTTGCGGCTCCATAAGGGCACGGCAACGGTGGTGGGGTGGCAATCGCCCTATTCCCTGTATGACCCTGATTTGGCGACCTATACCGAAGGCGACCAGTTTGACCACCGAGCGGCGGAAGGATTCATTTATGTGTGGGGATTGCCGCTGCGGGTCTGGGCGCAAGTGGGACAAAAGCATCCGCCGGTTTAAGGGTTAAAGTGGAAGAAAAACGATGGGTAAAACCCGCACGTATCATGACCCAGTGCATGGGGCAATTACGCTCGATGGGCGGGACCCGGTCGAGGCGCTGTTGATTCGTTTGATTGATACACCCCCGTTTCAACGCCTGCGCCGGTTGCGCCAGTTGGGAGCGGCCAGTTTTACGTTTCATGGGGCGGAAGGGTCGCGGTTTACCCATTCGCTGGGGGTGATGTGGGTGGCGCGCCGCGTGTTTGACCGGTTGCAAAATCATTACCCAGAATTAAAACCCCATCGGG
>JANWYE010000608.1 GCA_025057175.1 Chloroflexus sp.
GAAGCCACTCGCCGGCCCTCGGCCCGCCGTCCCTCGACCGGCGTTTCAATCCCCTCACGGGGATTTTGGTTTTTTGAAGCGAAAATGTACATCACTTGCCGGCGCGGAGTGTCTTTGTTTCAATCCCCTCACGGGGATTTTGGTTTTTTGAAGGCAGGAATTGTTACGTCTCGTCAATGAGGCGTAACAATTCGTTTCAATCCCCTCACGGGGATTTTGGTTTTTTGAAGCGTCGGGCGTAGCTACCCGACGTCTCTCAAAGAAGAGTGGAAGTTTCAATCCCCTCACGGGGATTTTGGTTTTTTGAAGCCGATGTCACCGATGTCACCGACGTTACCGACGTTACCGATGTTTCAATCCCCTCACGGGGATTTTGGTTTTTTGAAGAGGAGGTGTTATGAGCCAAGAACGAACGCCAGAAGAAATTGGTTTCAATCCCCTCACGGGGATTTTGGTTTTTTGAAGATAGTAACGGATTGGAATGGGAGAGTGACTGGCTCGCGGTTTCAATC
>JANWYE010000609.1 GCA_025057175.1 Chloroflexus sp.
CGGATGTCATAGCGGTAGGTGGTGCTCCAACGCCCCGGCGTGCCGCCGGCCAGCCCCGCCAAGGCAGCCTCCGGGCGCGGCAGGCCGGCGACCCATGCCGGGTCCCGCTCATTCGGCAGGCTCCAGCCCGCCGCGCAGGAGCCGGCGGGGCTGAGGCGCAGCGGCCAGCCGAGCTGCCGCAGCCGGTCAGCGATGAGGTCGGGCGGCAGCCGGCCCCAGCGGGCCAAGTCGCGGCTGGCGAGGCGCGACGAGTCCCAGCCGACGATCCGCCCGTTGACGAGCTGGACGAGGCTGCCGGCGGGCGGCGGGGCTAGCGCAGCAAGACCCACATGTCGAGCCATGAGTCGTCCTCCCCTCGCTCCTCGAGCAGCCGGTCGGCCCAGTCCGCCGCCTCATCCGGCGGCAGGCCGTGGTCGAGGAGCCAGTCATACAGGACCTGCCACCGCCCCTCCTCGTCCGTCATGTCGCGCAGCTCCTCGAGCTGCGCGCGGCAATCGGGACAGAGATCATC
>JANWYE010000060.1 GCA_025057175.1 Chloroflexus sp.
CCCAATTCCGCTGCGCCGGCAATGAGAGCTGCTGTCTTCCCGCCGATCATTGTAAGGTAATCGTCTGGCGTGATACTCAAATCACCCTCGAAACTGAGGTCAAGGTATTGACCCTCACAGATCCGCAAGATGACTTCATCAAACCGGCGCAGAATAGCTAACACCCGCTCAGCCGGCATGCCCACATCGGCCAGCCGGTGAATAGCTAAATGGGCAATCACAAACATCGCATCGCCGGCATTAATCCCATGGGCCAATCCCCAGATATGCCAGAGCGTGCGCCGTCCGCGCCGCATCGCGCTGTCGTCTTCGATGTCGTCGTGAATCAGTGAGAAGTCATGCAACAACTGAATGCCGGCGGCCAATGGCAATGCTTGCTGCGGATCGCCACCGGCAGCCGCGCATGCTAATAACGCTAACTGTGGCCGGATGAGTTTGCCCGGATCGGCTGCCGCTGGCGTCAAATCCTCATTCCGCCAGCCGAGATGGTACTCTTGCATGGCGTAAAACCGGCTCAACCGCCCTTCAACCACTGGAAATGCTGCGCGCATTTCCGCCTGAATCTGTGCTTTAACGTCATTTTCTGTTGTCATAGCATTACAATTCCATTACAATTCACGGTTGTTTCTGCCAATATTTATCAAAAAGTTATAGAAAAAAAATGAAATATCGCATAAACGCTCTAATAATAGTACTACATGTCATCATCGTGTAATGTTTATCTCTTCTCTAATTACTCTTCACAGCGTACACTCGCTATGTAAGAAATGATGACTGACCCTCCCATCGACGCAAATGAATGAGGTGCTGTTATGGCATTCAACCTGCGCTTTCGCTTCAGCCCTACCAAAGATGGTCTCGTCAAGGTGCTCGGTCCGCTTGAGACGGAGATTATGCAGATCCTCTGGCAAGAAGGGTCAAGCACGGTCAAGAAAGTGCATCGCAAATTGGCCCAGCAGCGTGATATTGCCTATACTACCGTGATGACAACCATGAGCCGGCTGGCCGACAAGGGTGTGCTCAACCGCGAACGCGATGGATTGGCCTACGTCTATACACCGGTTATCAGTGAAGATGAGTTCGTCAATCTGGTAGTGCGGCAAGTACTCGATGGTTTGCTCGATGATTATAGTGACACAGCCATCTCGTACATGGTCGATTATCTAGCCCACAATAATCCTACTGAACTGCGCCGCTTGCAACGTGAGATTGCGCAGCGGTTGAATGCCTGAGATGCCACTTTGTAACTAATCTGCGGGGCGCAAACCACCGTCGCGCCCCGCAAATTGAGCTGCGCCTATGCGATTGCCTCTCCCCACAAATCATAGGCAGTCGCTTGTGTGATCTTGACTGGTACCATACTGCCAGCCGGATGCGCTCCCCATACGAAGACTTGGCCATCAATTTCAGGCGCATCACGGAACGAGCGCCCCACACTGAGCGGGCTACCGTCATCGGTCGCGCCGTTACCCTCGATCAAGACCGTCAGGGTGCGGCCAATCCAGCGCCGGTTGCGGGCATGCGAAATTGTTTGCTGCAAGCGCATGACTTCGTGCCAGCGCCGTTCGATCACCTGTGGTCGCACCTGATCGGGCAACTCGGCAGCCGGTGTTCCCGGCTCGCGCGAATAGCGGAAGACACCCACCCGATCGAGTTGCGCGGTCTGCAAAAATTCGAGTAGCGCGTTGAATTCGGCGGTGGTCTCACCCGGATAACCAACGATAAAGGTCGAACGGATGGCAATGTCGGGCATGGCCGCGCGCAACTCGGCAATCAGCCGTAGCGTGCGCTCGGTGTCCGGCGGACGTCGCATGCGGCGCAAGGTGGCCGGATGGGCATGCTGCAACGGCATATCGAGGTAATGGCAGATCTGCGGATGCGCCGCCATAGTTGCGATCAAGCGTTCGCTAATGCCGTGCGGGTAAGCGTACATCAACCTGATCCAAATATCCGGCGGGGTCACTTGGCACAGTTCATTCAGCAGCAGCGCCAGCCCGTCTTGCAACCCTAGATCGCGACCGTAATCGGTTAGATGCTGGGCTACCAACACAATTTCACGCGCGCCTTGCGCCACCAATTCCTGCGCCTCGGCTAACACCGCCCCAACCGGCTTCGAGCGCATATCACCCTTGAAGCTAGGGATGGTGCAGAAGGCACAGCGCAAGTTGCAGCCATCAGAAATCTTGAGGTAGGCCGAAGGCGTGTGGCGTGTGCGCCGGATCTGGGTTGTGCGCCAATCGGCATACGAGACTGGTTGCCCATTGGCCACGGTTGAGGTCAGGGGAATCGTCACTACCGGTTGCGCCGGCGTGAGCGGAATCACCGGCTGCGCCAGTTGACCAACCAGCGCACCGATCTGCGTCCACTGTTGGGTGCCGAGCGTTGCATCCACCCCTTGCACGGCAGCAACCTCACCCGGATGGCTCTGCGCCATACAGCCGGCGGCGATCAGGCGTTGGCCGGGTCGTTTGCGCTTACCCAATTCTTTCAATACACCTAACGTCTCGGCGCGGGCTGCGGCAATAAAACTGCATGTATTGACAATAATGACATCAGCGTCATCAGCGGCAGCTACGGCTTGATGCCCCTGTCCGCTGAGCAGGCTGTCCATCCCTTCGCTATCGACGGCATTTTTCGGACAGCCTAGCGTTACGATATGGTATTTCATTGGTGATGTGCTCGTTGTTCCTTAATTTCCCATTGCCAGCAACGGTCTCTCTGCATTATAGATCGGAATGCGAGGAGCTTTGTTCAGCTTTCGTGCCTGTTTGTGCCTCCTTATCGCAAAAGAGCGCGAGGACAGCACTCACCACGAGCGCCGTCCTCGCTTGTAACGCAACAGCATCGTTCAGCGATAGTTAGTCATCTGCAGCGGCACGGGGATCTCACCCTCGCGTTCGCGCAAAAACGCGATCACGGCCTGCAACTCATCGCGGCTCTTGCCTACGACGCGCAGCGCATCACCCTGAATGCGCGGCTGCACCTTAGGAAAGCGATCGCGGATCATCTTGCTCAACTTTTTCGCCAACTCGCTATCAATACCGCGACGCAACGTCACTACCTGCCGCACCCGACCACCGCTAGCATCAGCCGGCTTGCCGTAATCAAAAATCTTCAGCGACAACTTCCGGCGCAGCGCCTTCGTCTCTAACACATCGCGCACACTCCGCAGCGCCATCTCGCTATTGGCCTCAATGACCAACTCGGTCTTGCTCAGGGTCATCGTCACCCCGGCATCCTTCAGATCATAGCGTGTCTGCACCTCACGCAAGGTCTGATCAACCGCATTTACCAATTCTTGCTGATCAAAATCTGACACAATATCAAAGCTATTTTCACTGGGCATATTTCACCTCCCATTCCTAGCCAATTTCACATCTCTTGTTGCCGCTGCATGCGCCATCAATTCGGCGGCCACGACCAATTTACCGGCTGGCCGGGCACCGTGCCGAGCGGCCCCTGTTGCAATCCATTCACCGTCACTTCAACATCGGTCGGATTGCCAGCGCGAATAAAAACCCGGCGCTGCGCAGTAAAGACTCGTTGTTCGCCGGCGCGCATAATTGCCTCAAAGACGGTTGTTCCATCAACCTGCACCCGTACCCATGAATTCTCGGTACCGCGTGTATTGGGCACACGCACCTCGACCACAATCGGCGCTGCCAGCGTCGGGCTTGGTTCGGGCGTTACCGGCGCGATCGGCGTCAACCCAATCGGCGCCGGTGTTGCTGTCGCTACGATGCTCATCTCAGTGGGCGGCGGGCTAGGCGTTGGCAACGGCGACGGCGGCACAATAGTCGGTGATGGGGCAGCGCCAGCGGAAGGTGTGGCCCGTTCACCGATACGACCAAGGGCGCTGAGACCTACATACGCTAACCCAATCAAGGCGAGGGTGATAAAAAAGATTGCGAAGAAACCGGGGAGGACATACATCCGCGTGCGCGGTGGATTCGTGGCTGGCACAATCCGAATCTTATCGGTCGCGCCACGTTCACGCCGGTAAAGTTCAATCATCTCATCGACGGGTAAGCCGAGGTACTGGGCATAATTTCTCACAAAACCACGGGCGACTACATCGCTTGGCAACCGCTCGAAGGCACCTTCTTCCAATGCTTGTAACGATTGCAACAGAATGCGGGTATCTGCCGCCGCTTGAGCCAACGAAATGCCATTTGCCTCTCGCGCCCGCCGGAGACGCGCGCCCAACTCGCTCATAACGCTACCCTTCCGCCGCACCAATGGCGTGCTACCACCCTCCCTATGGTATCGCCCTATTAGATGCTTTTAACCCTGCCGGCAGTATACCATAACCATAGCACCTCATTGGCAGCCCATTTGACAAATCAGTTATGAGCAGTATTGATGAAACGTCAGGCGGCTGTCGTTCGTATCATAGAGCGTAGCATGCAGGCGTACTCCACGGTTGTCTTGCCCGGCGCGCGCAGGCGTAGCTAATCACCGAAAGGAACACGCTATGATGAGCACAATGTTCATTATTGTGATGATTATTGCCGGCTTAATCGTTGTCGCCCTCATCGGATCGGGTATCTTCTGGTTCCTAGTGCAGATCGGCGTGATCGTACAAAAAGCGGCTGAACCACCCACGCAAGATTATGGCAGCTACTCGCTGGATCAAGGGCGTGATGTTGGCGAACGCGAGCGTTGAGGCAGCCTATGCTAAACCAGCGCGAACAAGAGGCGATCATCATTGGCAGCGCAATTGGCCTGACTGCCGTCATTATTGACGTTGCGCTTCCTGCTGGCCCAACGTGGATGCATCTGCTCGCCATCGGCTTGGCGGGAATCCTATTGTGCGGGATCGCAACCCGGTTCAAATAGGCGTAGGTCACAACCTACTCAACCGGTAGATCGGGGTAGACCGCCATACGCTGCTCGGTGTGGCGTTGCGTCAACCGTTCGATCCGTGCCGCGACTTCACGTAGCACCCGCGGCTTATCAATGGTCAACAGCTCTCGGTTGCGCATCACCACGCGGCCATCAATGATCACCGTGCTGACATCGGCGGGCTGCGAACTGTAGAGTAGAGCAGCCGCCAGATCGTGGAGCGGCTGGATGTGCGCGGTCGCGAGCTGCACGAGCGCCAGATCGGCGCGCGCGCCAACCTGCAAGAGGCCAATATCATCCCATTGCAAGGCACGCGCGCCGGCAGCAGTCGCCATTTCAAGCGCGACGCCAATCGGCAGCGCGCGCGCATCGTTTAGGCGCAGCTTTTCTAACAATGCCAGCAGACGGGCCGACTCGAGCACATCATAGGTGTTGTTGCTCGCCGCGCCATCGCTACCGAGCGCTACCGTCACCCCCGCCGACCGCATTGCCGTTACCGGCGCCACCCCAATTCCCAGCTTCATCTCGGTTTTGGGAGTGACCGCGACCGCCACGCCATGGGCTGCCAACGTCGCAATATCTTCCGGCGTGACATGGGCAACGTGGGCAGCAATGGCCGGCACATCAAATAGACCGGTGGCACGGGCGAGTTGCACTGGCGATTGGCCGTGCGCTGCCATACTTTGGGCCACCTGCGCCGCAGTTTCGGCAAGGTGAATGTGAATCCCCACCCCAAGCTCACGGGCAGTCTGCGCCACTCGGCGCAGGAATGACGGGGTGCAGGTATATGGCGCATGCGGCCCCATCCAAACCCGAATCCGATCACTGGCGGCGCCGTGCCACTGCTGGGTAAACTGGCTGGCGCGGGCCAACTGATCCTGCTCGTCAGCGCCGGAAAAGAGCGTCCACGCCAATAGCGCGCGCATACCAGATTCTTGCACAGCCTGCGCAATCGCATCGGCCGCAAAATAGTGGTCAGCAACGCAGGTCACGCCGGCCTCGATCATCTCGGCCAAGCCTAGCAGTGCCCCCCAATAGACATCTTCCGGCGTCAGATTCGTTTCTAGCGGCCAAATAAAGCTGTTAAACCACTCTTCAATGGGCACATCTTCGGCTACGCCACGAAAGAGGCTCATCGCAATATGAGCATGGCTATTGATGAATCCGGGAATAGCCAAATGGCCCGCGCCGTCAAGTGTTTCGCGAGCAAGGCCGGGGCTGATAGCAGGCGCAATTGCGGCAATCCGCTGGCCAGTAATGGCTATATCGTGTTGCGCCAAGATGATAGGTCTACCGCTGGCAATCTGGAGCACATCAACGCGCTGAATGAGGAGATCGTACATAGCGCTTTACTATCAAACTATTGCAGAATGAATCTTTCCTTATTGTAACTGGAAGGCAGTTTTCTGACAACTACTTGCCAAGCATGAACATTTGTGCTATACTCATTACAGCGCCGGCGTTGTATGCACGACAGGAATCGGGCGCTACGGGAAGAATGCAGTACGGACAGTCGGAGGAGAAACCCCATGCCGGCCAAACCCCAGAGCGAGCGGAGCGTCACCCGCACCTACCGCACCGCCATCAAAATTGGCGACGACTTTATCACCATCGAAGAGACCATTACCCTTCCGATTGATGCTGACGATCAAACGGTGCAGCAGGCCGTTGATCTCGGCTGGCGAATCTTTCGTAGCCAACGTGAAGCCGTTGAGCAACAAATCGCGCACATCCGCGAACAACACGCTGCGGCAACTACCATCACCGTGCGCGATCCCGATGCGCCAGCCAGCGAGCGGCAGCGCAATTTTATCGCGACGCTCCAACAGGCGCTCGGTTGGTCAAGCGAAAAACTCGCCGCCTTTGCCCAAGAACATGGCTACGATCTGGTTGCGCTTAACAAAGGCCAAGCCTCGGCATTTATTGACGAGTTGCGGCGCGTGCAAGATGAACAACAGCGTCTAGCGGTCGCTGAAGAGCGCGCCCGTTACGCCAACCAACCGGCCTCCGATAAGCAGCGTAATGCCCTGCTCGCCTTGGCCCGCGAATTAGCGCTCGACGCCGACGCCGAAGCCCAACGCCGGTTCAACACCACCGTAGCTCAGCTTACTAACGAGCAAGCGGCCACCTTGATCAGCGAATGGCAAGCCACTCAACGCGCCTCCCGCCCGCCCGTCCGGGCATAGCGCCCTCATCCTGCACGTCCGGACATAGCAGCGCTGTACCCCTACGGTGGGCACAGCGCCGCTGTGCCCCTGCTTGACAGCGCTGTTTCAGCGCGCTAGACTGATGCTATAGACACCGTTCTGCGCATTGGAATGCCGTTGCGAGATTGTCATGGATCGTTCGCTGCCTGCCCGAATGCCCCGCGCGCGCCGATCATTGTTCTGGCATGCCGTGGAATGGTTACTGGTGCTGGCAGCATTGGCCGGGCTGGCCGCCATGCTTGGATATGGCGCTATTTTACTCGGCGAACAGGCATTGGCTGAACGGGTCTATCCTAACATTAGCGTGCGTGGCTTGCCGATCGGTGGCATGACCCGTGCCGAAGCCCGCGCTGTTCTTCAGCGGCGCTATGCCGATTTCCTCGCCGCGCCGGTCACGCTGCGCTTTGAGGGCCAACTCTGGCGTCCGGCTGCCGAAGACCTCGGCCTGAGTTTGGCCATTGACGAGGCGCTCGATGCTGCCTTTGCGCTTGGCCATCACCCTGATTGGGAGATCAATGCCCGCATTGCCGCCGCGACATGGCAGTATGGCGTCGATCTGCCGCTGCGCCTCCGCTTCGATCAACGTGTCGCCCAGCAAACCTTGCGCGCTATCGCTGCTGAGATTGACCGCGCGCCGCTCAATGCGAGCGTTGAATTGCGCGATGGGCTGATCGTCGTGGGTGAAGAACAGTGGGGCCGGCAGACCTTGATCGATGAAACTATTGCCGATATTGCCGCTGCAATTCAGAGCCTGCAACCGCAAGAGGTTGCCATCCGCACACGCTTGCTCGAACCGCGGGTGCGTGACGCTGACATCGCCCCAACTGTCACCGAATTGCAACTCCTGCTCAGCGGCCCGATCCGGTTGGAAGGCCGGGGTGGCCAGTGCCCCGCCGGTTGCCGCTGGGAATGGTCAGTACACCAAATTGCTGCGTGGATCAAGCTCCGCAACCTCACAGCAGTTGATGGCCGTCCAGCTATGGCGGTCACGATTGATCAGGCTGCCATCCGCGCTGCGCTGGCCCCAATTGCCGTCGCCCTGCGCGAAGAGGGGGGCTTGCCCCGCGTCGATTGGAATAATGGCAACTTGCGCATCCGCACCCCCGGCACCCCCGGGCGCGGGCTGGCGGTTGAAGAGGCGCTAGCCCGGATTAACGGCGCACTCTACAGCCACGAGCGCATCGTGAGTTTGCCGCTCCGCGAATTGCCGCCACCGGTCACGGCTGATAACCTTGCCGCGCTCGGCATCACCGCACCGGTTGGCGTTGGCGTTAGCTCGTTCCGCAATTCAGCCGAGTATCGTATCACCAATATTCAGGCCGGCGCTCGCCAAATGGATGGCGTGCTTATTCCCCCCGGCGCAACCTTTTCCTTCAACACGACCCTCGGCCCTGTCACCCCTGAACGCGGCTTTGTCGAGGGACTAGCCATCGTTGCCAACCGCACGCAAAAGGAGTGGGGTGGCGGACTCTGCCAAGTCAGCACCACCGTCTTTCGCGCCGCTTTCTTCGCCGGCTTGCCGATCACCGAACGTCACGAGCACTCGTTCCGTATCGGCTGGTACGAAGAACTTGGCGAACCACCCGGCCTTGACGCTGCGATCTTCACTGGCGTTCACGATCTGCGTTTTGTTAACGATACCGGTGGCTGGTTGCTCTTGACCAGCAAAGTCGATCGGCAACGTCAGCAGCTAACCATGATCCTCTATGGCCCACCCAGCAACCGCCGGGTCGAATATGCTTACCGCATTCTTGAACGTACCCCTGCCCCTACCCAGCCCGTCTATGTTGATGATCCTACGCTGCCAGCCGGCGTGATTCAGCAGACCGATATGGCCCGTGACGGGTTGCGCGTTGAAGTTTATCGAACCGTCTATGCCAACGGCGAAGTGATCCGGCGCGATACCTTCCCAACCACCTTTCAGCCGTGGCCCGATATCTTCGTGCGCGGCACCGGACGTTGAGACCAACCTTCGCCTAACATTCCTGCCACGCCGCTAAATTGCCAATCTCTGCTATACTAAGACAGAGTTGTTTGCGCAACTACTCTCGTGAATAACATCACGAATGCAACATATTGAAATGAAAGGTGGAGGGGAATGAAAGCGCGCGAGATCATGACCCGCAATGTGATTTGCATCGCCGATGACGCCTCCGTCGAAGATGCTGCCCGCCTGATGGCGCGCAATCGCATCAGCGGCTTGCCGGTGATTAACGGTCACGGCATGCTGGTCGGGCTTGTCACCGAGCATGACCTGATTGCGAAAGAAGGGCGCACGGTCAAAGAGATTATGACCCGCAGCGTGATTAGCGTCAGCGCCGACACCGAAGTTGAACAGATCCAGCATCTGCTGACCAATCAGCGCATCCGGCGCGTGCCGGTGGTGGAAAATGGCAAGGTGGTCGGCATCGTCAGCCGGTCAGATCTCGTGCGCCAGATTGCGATGCGTTGGGTGTGCGGCGTGTGCGGCGAGATCGTGCGCTCGCTCGAATCACCCAAGCATTGCCCCCGCTGCGGCGCTGACGCCGGCGCGTTTACCCACGAAGTGGTGCCGCCGGGTATGTAACCGTAGAGTATTGTTATTGTTGGCGTGATGAACATCGCTCACGCTGGCGCTGTTATTTCAACCGGTTGATCGGCTGAACTGTTGCTCTGCAAACGGGCAGCACGCCGATCCGCCTTTCACCAAACATCTGCGTTCTGCCAGACCAATCACGGCTGGCCTCTTTATAGCGCGTCACCCGCCCGTGGGGGCGTGGCGAACATACCAGATGGCGCGTCGCGCCGGGCAGCGAGAATCCTCACCCTGCCGGAGCGATTCGCCCAGCATACGAGAGGAGACCCTATTATGGCCGAAGTAGCCGAAACGGCTCAGCCCCTCCTTGAGCGCGCTACTGCCGATGAATTGAAGCATTATTACTATCAAATGCTCTTGTTGCGGCGATTTGAAGAGCGCGCTGGTGAAATGTACGTCAAGGCAAAAATTGGCGGATACTGCCACCTCAATCTAGGCGAAGAGGCCACGATTGTTGGCCTGATGGCTGCCCTCACTCCCGACGACTACATCTTTACCAATTATCGCGAGCACGGTTACATTATTGCCCGCGGTGTGCCACCCGGCCCGGTAATGGCCGAGCTGTTCGGCAAAGAGACCGGCGTCTCTGGCGGGCGCGGCGGTTCGATGCACCTGTTCGACCGCAAGACCAATTTTATGGGTGGCTATGCTATCGTCGGCGGGCAAGTACCGCTGGCGGTCGGCGCAGCGTACGCGCTGCGCTATCAGGGTAAGCCGGGTGTGGTGATTGCCCAAATGGGCGATGGCACGACCAATATTGGCGCATTCTACGAGTCGTTAAATCTGGCTAAGCTGTGGAAATGCCCGGTGCTCTTCTTCATTGTTAACAACGGCTACGGTATGGGAACCTCGGTTGAGGCCGGCTCGTCAGAACCGGATCTGTGGAAGAAAGGGGCTTCGTTCCGGGTGTATGGCGAACGGGTTGATGGCACCGATGTGCTAGCGGTGCGCGATGTGGTGCGCCGTTTGCGCGCGCGCGCCGAAGCCGAAGGCGAACCGGCGATCATTGATGCGGTCAGTTTCCGCTTCCGCGGCCACTCAGTAATCGACTCTGATCGCTACCGTGACCCCGAATCTGTGCGCCGCGGGCGCGAGCTGTATGATCCGATCCGCAAGTTTGCCACCCTCCTGCTCGATCACAACATTGTTGACGAGGCATGGCTCAAGGGCGTGGCCGAGCGAGTCGAGCGCGAGGTGCAAGAGGCCATTGACTTCGCCAATAATAGCCCTGATCCCAAGTTCGAAGATCTCTATAAGTATATGTATGCGACGCCGGTGCCCAATACGCCGACTGCCGAAGACGCGATTCGCGCGGTGAAGATTAATCACGGCGAGTTTTAGCTGCCGGATAGGGGGTACGGCAAGGAGTATGGGTGATGTGGCCGGTGATTACGCCGGCTGCGCTGAACAGTGTAAGAGGTTGCTATGCCTGTGATTACCTATCGTCAGGCGCTGAACGATACGCTTGGCGAGGAATTGGCCCGCGATCCAAATGTGCTTTTGATGGGTGAGGAGATCGGGGTCTTCCAAGGATCGTACCGCGTCACCGAGGGCCTCTTGGCCGAGTTTGGCCCCAAGCGGGTGGTTGACACGCCTATCGCCGAAGAAGGGTTTGTTGGCGTGGCCATCGGCGCAGCAATGCTCGGTCTGCGTCCGGTGGTCGAAATTATGACCATCAATTTCATCTTGGTCGCGATTGATCAGATCGTGAACCATGCCTCGAAGATCCATTATATGTTTGGCGGGCAGGTAAGCGTGCCGCTCGTTATCCGCACGCCATCGGGTGGCACTGGCCAATTGGCGGCTACCCACTCGCAGTCGTTCGAGAATTGGTTTGCCTACTGCCCCGGTCTCAAGGTGGTGGCGCCGGCCACTCCCTATGACGCTAAGGGGCTGCTGCGCGCCGCGATCCGTGACGATGACCCGGTGATCTTTATCGAGTCGCTGGCCCTGTACGATACCAAAGGTGAAGTGCCCGAAGACGATGATTACGTGGTGCCGATTGGCATTGCTGAGGTAAAGCGGCAGGGCACCGATGTCACTGTTGTGTCATACTCGCGGATGACAGCAGTCGCTTTGCAGGTTGCCCAGCGGATGGAGCAAGAGGGGATTAGCGTCGAGGTTGTTGACCTGCGCTCGCTGCGCCCGCTCGATCGCCCCACTATCATCGAGTCGGTCAAGAAGACCAATCGCGCCGTAGTGATCGCCGAAGATTGGTATTCGTATGGCGTGACTGCCGAGATTGCGGCCACCATTCAAGAAGAGGCGTTTGATTATCTCGATGCGCCGGTGCAGCGCGTCGCCGGGCTTGAGGTGCCGTTGCCCTACGCTAAAGAGCTGTCGGCAGCCTCAAAACCGAATGCTAATAGCCTGATTTACGCGATCCGGCAGGTGCTGCGCGGCACTAAGCGCCTGCGCTGAGATGCAATGAACCAACAAACGACACCCTCTCCCCAGCGCTGGGGAGAGGGGATACCACTACTGCAATGTCGTCAGCAATGCTGGCATCTGAATATAGTAACTGATATGGTCAACGACGGGAGGCTCCATGGGTGAAGTAACCATGCCTCGTCTCTCCGACACGATGTCGGAAGGTACGGTGGGCCGCTGGTTGAAGAAGATCGGCGATCCGATCGCGGTGGGCGATATTATCGCCGAGATCGAGACCGATAAGGCCACAATGGAATTGGAAGCGTTTGAGGCTGGCGTGCTCCAGCAGATTTTGGTGCCCGAAGGGCAGACGGTGCCGATTGGGCAGCCGATTGCGATTATTGGCGACGGTTCAGCGCCGGTTGCTGCCGCTCCAGCTCCATCTGCGCCCGCAGTGGCGGCTGTTCCGGCGCCGGCGGCTGCTCTCGCCGCAGTGGCCGCGCCACCATCCCCTGCTCCAACTGTTACCGGTGATGAAAACGGTCGCATTAAGGCTTCGCCGGTTGCTCGCCGTCTTGCCGAGGAGCTAGGGATTGATCTGCGGCAAGTGGTCGGCACCGGCCCCGGTGGCCGGATTATCAAGGAGAACGTCGAGGAGTTCGCCGCTCGCCGCGGCGCAACTGCCCCCGCGCCGGCCCTAGCCCCTGCGCCGGTCGTCGCCCCCGCGCCGGCGCCTGCACCCGCACCAGCCCGCGCGCCAGCGCCTGCACCCGCGCCTACGCTGGCCGGCGCCGAGCCGATGAGCCGGATGCGCAAGGCTATTGCCCGCGCGATGACCGAGAGCAAGCCCGGCGTGCCGCATATCTACCTCACTATCGAGGTTGATGCCGATGCCCTGATGGCGCTGCGCGAGCAGATTACGGCCAGCGGCACGCGCGTCTCGGTCAATGATCTGGTAGTCAAGGCGGCGGCTAAGGCGCTCGCTAAGGTGCCCGCTCTCAATGTCAGCTTTAGCCAAACTGCCGACGGCCAGCCCGGTATTGTCCGCCATAGCCAGATTAATATTGGGGTGGCGGTTGCGCTCGATGATGGGCTAGTGGCGCCGGTGGTGCGCGATGCCGACAAGAAGAGCATTAGCGTGATTAGCGCCGAGATCCGCGATATGGCTCTGCGTGCCCGCGAAGGCAAGATTAAGCAGAACGAACTCGAAGGCGCAACGTTCCAAGTCACCAATCTCGGTATGTTTGGAATTGTCGAGTTTGGCTCGATCATCTCGGTGCCACAAGCTGCTTCACTTGCCGTTGGCGCGGTGCGCAAAGTGCCGGTCGTGCGTGATGATCAGATTGTGATCGGGCAAGTCATGAACCTGACTCTCAGTGCCGATCACCGTGTGGTCGATGGCGCAGTCGGCGCGCAGTATCTGCAAGAGCTGCGCAAGCTGCTTGAAGCGCCGATGAACATCATCGTCTGAGTAAGGAACACAAAGCCGCAGCGATTGTAACTGCAAAGGCACGCAGAGCGCGAAGGTGCGCACAGGTTTGGTTTGGATGATCATCCAATTCAACCGCAACGATGCGAAGAGCGCGATGGTGCGCATTGGATGATCATCTAAACACGCTGAGGGAGCATGACCATGACGCTTGATCTTCCCGCCGGGCCGCTGGTCGAAACCGATTGGCTGGCCGCCCATCTTGGCCACCCGCTGCTGCGCATCGTCGATATGCGCGGCACGGTACTGCCACCCACTGCTCCTAAGCCCCACTACTTTGCCCGCCATGAAGACTACGCCGCCGGCCATATCCCCGGCGCGGTCTATATTGATTGGACACGCGACATTGTTGATCTCGACGATCCAACCCCTGTCCAAGTCGCGCCACCAGAAAAGATCGCGCGCGAGCTGGGCCAACGCGGGATCGGCGATGGCACGGTGGTCGTCGCCTACGATGACTGGTATTCGATGTTCGCCGGTCGCTTGATGTGGGTGTTGCGCTACTATGGCTTCGAGCAGGTGCGGATCTTGAACGGCGGCTTGGTGAAGTGGTTGGCCGAGGGCCGCCCGCTGACCACCGAGGTGCCCAACTATCCGCCAGCGACCTTCACCCCGCGCCCGCAACCCCACTTGCGCAAGACCGCCGATCAGGTGTTGCAGGCGCTTGGCAGCGATGTGTTATTGATCGATGCCCGGAATGAGCAGGAGTATCGCGGCCTCGAGTCGCGCGCCGCGCGCGGCGGCCACATCCCCGGCGCGCGCAACGTCTTTTACCAGAGTCTAGTCAGCGGGCCGCATCAGACCTATCTTTCACCCGATCAGCTTCGTGAACGTTTCCTCGCCGCCGGCATTGATCCCGACGCTGCCGCCGATCGCGAGGTCGTCGCCTATTGCAACGGCGGCGTCTCAGCCACCCCGACCGCAATCGCCTTCGAGCTAGTCAGCGGTCGCCGCGTGGCGATCTACGACGGTTCGTGGAATGAGTGGGGTAACGATCCCGATAAGCCGTTGGAACGGTAGTGGCAGCAAAGCGCAGAAGGCGCTCTCAAGGATAGGCTTTTTTCGGGTGTAAAGCAGGTTTGTCTTATCTTGACGCCTTTTCTTCATTTCCCCCAATCCCTTCTCCCGCTGGGGGAGAAGGGATAGGGTGAGACATCCTGATGCCCAAACAACTAGCGCGAGACGATTGCTAGAAAAATCCACACCTAGTGTACCGGTCATCCCTCTCGGCATGAAACACACTGTGTTGGGCAAGCAAGATACTACGCACGATCTGCGCGCTTTGACAATAATTAGTACTTCCACTTCGCTTTAAACACTATTTTCTGTAGTATGTGCTATTATAGCGACACCAAACCGTTGCCATCCAAAAAGGAGCCTTCACGATGTATCAATCATTTGCAGGTAAGGTAGCTCTTGTCACTGGTGCAGCATCTGGGATTGGGCGGGCCAGCGCCTTGGCGTTCGCCCAGCACGGCGCCAAGGTCGTCGTTGCCGACGTATTGGTCGCAGATGGTGAAGAGACAGTGCGCATGATCAAGGATGCCGGCGGTGATGCGCTCTTCATTGCGACTGACGTCTCTAAAGCGAGCGAGGTCGAGGCGCTTGTGCGTCAGACCGTTGCTCACTATGGCCGGCTTGATGTGGCGCATAATAATGCCGCAATTGAAGGAGCCTTAGCGCCAACGGCCTCATACACTGAAGAGGATTGGGATCGAACGATCAATGTCAACCTGAAGGGCACATGGCTCTGCATGAAGTATGAAATTTTGCAGATGCTTCAGCAAGGCGGCGGCGCGATTGTGAATACAGCCTCTGTGGTTGGATTGGTGGGAACGATGGGCCTACCGGCGTATTGCGCTTCTAAAGGCGGCGTTGTGCAATTGACCAAGGCTGCCGCGCTTGAATATGCGAAAGCCGGCATTCGGGTCAACGCTATCTGCCCCGGCGCTACCTATACGCCAATGCTCAACCGCCTGTTGGCGCAACCGGGCGCCGAGACCGGTATGTTGGCCACGATCCCGCTTGGCCGTATCAGCAAGCCCGAAGAGGTGGCTGCGGCTGCGGTTTGGCTTTGTTCTGATGCAGCCTCGTATGTCACCGGTCACATCATGGTTGTTGACGGTGGCTTAATCGCGCAATAGGCGTAAGATTCAGCGGGTCGTCTTTGCGATGATTCGGCCATTTGAAACTTAGATGGGCGTAGGATCGGATTCTATGTCCACCCTACGCCCGCTCGCTAATGGAGAATTCTTCCCTTCTGCCGGCGCACCCCTCGCCCAGAGCGGGTTAACATCCACCCTACGCCCGCTCTAATACGCTCAGGATCAAGTTCGGGAAGACACCCAACACCATTACTCCTACCACCGCAATTGCCAACGCTGCCCCAATCGCGCGCGGCACAGTCACTGGCGTGAGGTCGGTGGCCGGCTCGATGAACATGACCTTCAGTAGGCGCAGGTAGTAGTAGAGGCTGACAATCGTCATCACCACCGCGATGATCACCAGCCACGTCGCGCCGCTTTGCCAACCAGCCATAAAGATGTAGAACTTGGCGAAGAAACCACCTAGCGGCGGGATGCCGGCCAGCGAGAGAATGCACACGGTGAAGAGGAGGGCCAACGGTAAGTTGCGCTGCGACAAGCCGCGCAAGTGCTCGAAATCATCGCCCCCGACCTGCTGGCCGATCAGCGCCAACGCGCCGAATGCGCCCAGATTGGTCAGGCTGTAAATAACCAGATAGTAGAGCAGCGCAACCAAGCCTTGCTCACGGTCGAATTGCTGCGCTGCCGCCCATGCCAGCAAGCCTAACAGCACAAACCCGGCGTGCGCGATGCTCGAATAGGCCAGCAGCCGCTTGGCATTGTTCTGCGGCAGCGCCGCCAGATTGCCAATCACTACCGTCAGCAAGGCCAGCACCGCTAACACCGCCGTCCAGCCGCCTGCTTCGTCGCCCCACACCGGCGCGCCAGCCATCGCCGGGAAGGTCTCGGTAAGCAAGCGGAAGAGCAGGATAAAGCCGGCTGCCTTTGAGGCGGTTGAAATAAAGGCCGTGATCGGCGTTGGCGCACCTTCGTACACGTCGGGCGACCAGCCGTGGAAGGGCACTACCGCGAGCTTGTAGCCCATACCGGCGACGATGAATAGCATGGCGAGGGTGATTAGGCCGCCGCTCGACGGCGTGAACGCACCGATGCGGTCAAAGCGGGTGAGATCGTTCATGTTGGCTGCCCCGCTGACCCCATTCAGCGCCGCGCCAAAGGCCATGCTCATGCCGTAAAGC
>JANWYE010000610.1 GCA_025057175.1 Chloroflexus sp.
TGATGGCTGATAAGGGTGAGGAGGTTGGCGAAGAGGAAGTTGCCCAGCCGGCGCATCGGCGGCATCTCGCTCCGCGCGCCTGCCATGCGCGAGCCGATCACCAGGTCGGTGCCGTTCATCGCCTTCACACACAACTGCGGGAAGTATTCGGGCGGGTAGGTGCCGTCGGCATCTAGAAAACCAATCAATTCACCCTTGGCAACGCTAAAACCGGTTTTGAGCGCACCGCCATAGCCTTTGTTCTGCTTGTGCTGGATCAGGGTCACGCCGGGGATACTACGGGCAATCTCAGCGGTGCGGTCCCTGGAGCCGTCGTCCACTACCAGCAGCTCGACTAGCTCGACGCCGACCTTGTCCAGTTCTGGCTTAACGGCCAGCACACGTCGGGCAATGGTTTCGATGCCGTCCTCTTCGTTGTAAGCGGGGATCACAATGCTAAGAGCGGTCATAGCTTCAACCTCCTCTACTCAGCGACGGCCTAGCGGGCCGCCCTCACTTCTGGAAATAGAC
>JANWYE010000611.1 GCA_025057175.1 Chloroflexus sp.
CGTGAGGGGATTGAAACCGGAAGATGAAGCGGATGATGGTCGGGGCCAAGACCGACGTTCAAAAAACCAAAATCCCCGTGAGGGGATTGAAACATATTGGCCGTCTTTACAGACGGCCAGCCTATGATAGGTTCAAAAAACCAAAATCCCCGTGAGGGGATTGAAACAAATGGTATTGCGCGGTATTGTAACTGACCGGACGGCCATGATGTTCAAAAAACCAAAATCCCCGTGAGGGGATTGAAACCCACGCCCTACGGGATGACGCAGCGTCAGGAGGTCGCGACGGCGTTCAAAAAACCAAAATCCCCGTGAGGGGATTGAAACCCTTAGTCTTTTTTCTGGCATTGGCGGGTTTGATCTGGGGTTCAAAAAACCAAAATCCCCGTGAGGGGATTGAAACCTCGATACTGTCTTCCCCGCCGAGACCGATCTCTCGAGTTCAAAAAACCAAAATCCCCGTGAGGGGATTGAAACGCCGTCATGTCCAGCGCGACCGCGATCGCGGTC
>JANWYE010000612.1 GCA_025057175.1 Chloroflexus sp.
GAGCGCTTCGCCGGGCCGGCGCACGTGCTGGCGTACGCGCCGCTGGAGCGGATGCCGCTGTACGTGCGGGCCGGCGCGATAATCCCGCTGGGGCCGGAGTTACAGCGCACCGCCGAGAAGCCGCTCAATCCGTTGACCCTGCTCGTCGCCCCCGGCGAGGGCGACTTCACGCTGTACGAGGATGACGGACGCACCTTCGCCTACGAGCGTGGCGAGTGGTGTCTGACCCGTTACACGCTGCATTATACGGGCAACGAACTGACCCTGCGCGCCTCGCCGCGCGAGGGCCGCTACGCGCCGCCTTCACGAACGGTGGTGGTGAGGGTGCTGGGCGGTGGCGAGATCGCGCGTCCAGATGATGCGGAGGGATGGGTGGTTACGCTGCCGTAGAGACGCGCTGTGGCGCGTCTCTGCGCCGCCGCGCGTCTCTACGATGTTTGCATTACCGTTCCGTGAGGGCCTGTCGTGCTCTCATGGATCGCCGCGCCCTTCTGGTAAAACACGACGCCG
>JANWYE010000613.1 GCA_025057175.1 Chloroflexus sp.
CCTCGCAATGACAAAGGGGGGCGGGAATGGTGCGCTTTAAGAGAGCAGGTGCCGCTCCCCCTGTCATTGCGAGCCGCGCCCCCGGCGCGGCGACGCAATCTCCCCCAGAAGCGGGATGGATGCTGTGAGCGGATGCCTTCCGCCAGAGCGGGAGATTGCTTCGGGTGCCTACGGTACCCTCGCAATGACAAGGGGTGCCTTCGGCCCCCGCGCAAGGACAAAGCCCCCTATGTCATTGCGAGCCGCCAACGGCGGCGACGCAATCTCCCCCAGAAGCGGGATGGATATTGTGAGCGGATGCCTTCCGCTGGAGCGGGAGATTGCTTCGGGGGCCTTCGGCCCCCTCGCAATGACAAGTAGAGGGCGGGAACGATGCGCTGCAAGCGGGCTGGTCCCGCTGGAGGAGGAGATTGCTTCGGGTGCCTACGGCACCCTCGCAATGACAAAGGGGGGCGGGAATGGTGCGCTTTAAGAGAGCAGGTGCCGCTCCCCCTGTCATTGCGAGCCGC
>JANWYE010000614.1 GCA_025057175.1 Chloroflexus sp.
TTTGGTTTTTTTTACAATGGAAGATCACCTATACCTCGGAGTAGGAGTGGTGGTGAGTTTCAATCCCCTCACGGGGATTTTGGTTTTTTGAACGCAAGAGTGTCCGGTTGCTTGTGCTCGATGGATTGCATCAAGGTTTCAATCCCCTCACGGGGATTTTGGTTTTTTGAACCGGTTGTTGGAAATTGTATCTCGGTGGCTGGCGGCGAAAGCGTTTCAATCCCCTCACGGGGATTTTGGTTTTTTGAACGACCAGTGCGCGCCGCTGCCAAGTCAATTGCATAGCGCGTTTCAATCCCCTCACGGGGATTTTGGTTTTTTGAACGTCAGAAGGGGGCCGGCTCGGTCAACGGCTGGCTCCTCGGTTTCAATCCCCTCACGGGGATTTTGGTTTTTTGAACCGAATCGGCTGGCAGATTTGAGATGGCGACACGCCATGTTTCAATCCCCTCACGGGGATTTTGGTTTTTTGAACCCTCCAATAACCGGGCGAAACGGGCCATTGCCTT
>JANWYE010000615.1 GCA_025057175.1 Chloroflexus sp.
ACTCACGTCACCCGTCGTTATAACATCCGAATCCTCAATCCCTTGGTCGTAAATGCGGGAAGAGGATGACTTCGCGGATGTTCGGCTGATCGGTGAACAACATCACCGTTCGGTCGACACCGATGCCCAACCCGCCGGTTGGCGGCATGCCGTACATCAACGCATTGAGAAAATCGACATCCATCTGTTGCGCTTCGTCGTCGCCAGCGTCGTAGGCGCGCCCCTGCTCGATGAAACGCTGCTCCTGATCGAGCGGGTCGTTCAGCTCAGTAAACGCATTCCCGATCTCCATACCGGCGACCACCGGTTCGAAGCGTTCGACCAGCAGCGGTTGATCGGGGCGCCGTTTTGCCAGCGGTGATAGCGCCACCGGATAATCGAGCACAAATGTTGGTTGAATTAACTCTGGTTGCACATAAACGCTGAATAGCTCATCGACCTGCTTGCCCCAATTTGGCTTGAAATCGACCTTCAGCCCGGCAGCGCGGATCGCCTCCTGAAGCGGTTC
>JANWYE010000616.1 GCA_025057175.1 Chloroflexus sp.
TAGTGCGTTCAAAAAACCAAAATCCCCGTGAGGGGATTGAAAGAATCGCATTCGAACTTCTGGCGGCAAGGCCGCGATTGCGGCTTGCGTTCAAAAAACCAAAATCCCCGTGAGGGGATTGAAAGGGACTTTACTTCCGGCGGCAGGGCCGCAATCGCGGCCTGCCGTTCAAAAAACCAAAATCCCCGTGAGGGGATTGAAAGCTTACCGCCCTTACCGCCCTTACCGCTTACTTCTTGTCGGTTCAAAAAACCAAAATCCCCGTGAGGGGATTGAAAGGACGCTAGCGCTGACGCTGACGCGGCGCTGACGCGGCGCTGGGTTCAAAAAACCAAAATCCCCGTGAGGGGATTGAAAGACGGAAGTACAAGTGCGAGGTGAGTGGGTCAAGGTCAAGTTCAAAAAACCAAAATCCCCGTGAGGGGATTGAAAGCCAGCTATTTAGCCGTTTTTTCCATTCCCCAATGAGTTCCGGTTCAAAAAACCAAAATCCCCGTGAGGGGATTG
>JANWYE010000617.1 GCA_025057175.1 Chloroflexus sp.
ACAAGGTAGCCGTACTGGAAGGTGCGGCTGGATCACCTCCTTAAAAGGGGAACCTCTGGCTAGAACTGGGGTCGAGGGATTTGGGCTATTAGCTCAGCTGGTGAGAGCGCACCCCTGATAAGGGTGAGGACCCTGGTTCAAGTCCAGGATGGCCCACTCTGGGGGTATAGCTCAGTGGTAGAGCGCCTGCTTTGCACGCAGGATGTCAGCGGTTCAAGTCCGCTTACCTCCACCAGTTTCGAGTTCAGCACTTGCGAGGCAACGCAAACTGCTGGACGCGAAAGCGCCAGTCCCGAACCTTGACAACTGCATAGCGTTAGATAGTCATCACCAATGAACAAGAACCCAAGGGCTGATGGTGGATACCTTGGCACTCAGAGGCGATGAAGGACGTGGTTACCGACGAAACGCTCCGGGGAGCTGGAAGCGAGCTGAGAGCCAGAGGTTTCCGAATGGGGCAACCCCAAGAACAGCCTGTTGAATCCATAGACAGGTATGAGCGAACCC
>JANWYE010000618.1 GCA_025057175.1 Chloroflexus sp.
CCCCGGCCCCCTTCTCCCACCGGGGGAGAAGGGGGATACTCCTTCCGCTGGAGGGGGGGTGGGTTCCCCTCATCCCCCCGGCCCCCTTTCTCCCACCGGGAGGGCAGGGGGGTACTCCCCTCATCCCCCCTGCCCCCTTCTCCCACAGGGAGGGCAGGGGGGTACTCCTTCCGCTGGAGGGAGGGGTGGGGGTGTTTTTACTCTTGCAATGCCGCTTCCAGCTTGGGCGCGATCTGCGCCCAATCATAGCCGGCGCAGACAAAGGCGCGACCAGCGTGGCCGAGGCGCTGCGCGAAAGGCCGGTCGGTTGCCAGCCGCGCTACCGCTGCAGCCATTTCCGCTGGCGTATCGGCGAGCAACAAGTGCTCGCCATTGCGCAGGCCCGGAATGCCTTCGGCCCCCATCGTGGTGCTGACCACCGGCGCAGCCATTGCCAACGCTTCGAGCAACTTCAGCCGAGAACCGCCTCCGATTCGCATCGGGATCACAACTGCGGCAGCGGCAGC
>JANWYE010000619.1 GCA_025057175.1 Chloroflexus sp.
GCGGCGTCGGAGCCGCGCTGCGCATCGATCACCTGCGCGTGCGCCGCGCGTTGCGCGTCCCAGATGTCGCGGGCAATCACATCGCGCATGCCGGAGATCTCGGTCAATTTGTCGCGCACGTCGGGGATGGAGAGGTCGAAGTGCTGCGGACCGATCAGGTAGACGTCGTCCGTTGGGCGTTCCCACACCGAGCGAAGCAGGCGCGAGGCGAGTTCGAGCAGGCCGCGCGTCTGCTTGAACTGTTCGTTTTCTTTGAAGAGCGCCACCAGGTTCTTCAGGCGCGGATGGAACGGGTAGGTCACCCGGATTTCGTCGGCAATCGCCTCAGCGCCGCGCTGCGCGGTTTTCGCCTTTGCCGCCTCAGCAAGCTTGCGCCCGAACGCTGCCGCAATCGCCACGATCTCGCGCTCATCGGGGAGGGAGGCGAACAGGCGTTTGCGCAGGATCGCATAGACCTCATCGGCGGCGAGATCGACGGGAGTGATGGCGCGCTCCTGACGCCCCA
>JANWYE010000061.1 GCA_025057175.1 Chloroflexus sp.
GCAAGCGGCAGCGCTTGATAACCCTTGCCTACCACTACCTTATTGCCCACGACTGCCCCCCAACCACCGATTGGCGGATTGACGTGATTGCGCTGACGGTCGTTGCCGGCCGGTTGGTGATCAGTGATCACATTATTGCGGCGATTAGCGAGGAGTAGCGATTGCCCGCCGGACCTTCGCTATTCTGTGCATATCATCACAATTCAAGAGAGCTACAAATCGTGTATCATGAGGCTGATTAGCGGGCGCAGACCACTTGAGGAACTGCGCTAGCTATGCTATATTACGAACAAGATTTGACATTTAGAGAAGTTATAGCATTTCTCGGCTGCACAACAGCGACGCGCGTTCGAGTTGCAGTTAGGTAGGTGATGGCCAGTAACTTGGCGCGTGATTGGGCCGGCGGGCATGCAGCGTGAGAAATGCTCTAGAAATGTTCATCGTGTGGAAACGCCGTTGACGATTGTGGGTCATCTGGCCCCTGATCTCGACTGCCTCACCGCAATCTGGCTGTTGATGCGGTTTGGCCCGGCGAAAGATGCCGACCTGCAATTTGTGCCGGCTGGACGGACATGGCTTGATCAGCCGGTTGACTCTGATCCGCGCATTATTCATGTCGACACTGGCGGCGGTCGTTTCGATCACCATCAGACTGCTGACCCGACGCTCAGCGCAGCCGAGCTAGTGCGGCGCGCTGTGGCTCCTAACGATGAAGCCTTGCGCCGGCTGGTTGATCAGGTGACGCGGATCGATCACGCCGACTATCGGCCGGGGCATGTCTTTTTCAATATCACTGATTTGATCGCCGGCTACAATGCGCTCTATCCCAATCGCCCCCATCATGTCGCGCAGGCTATGCTATCAAATCTCGATGCGTGGTATGAGCATGAGGTACGCCAGTTGCGGTTTGAGCAAGCCTTCCAACACCGGCTCGAATTTGAGACGCCGTGGGGTTTGGGGATTGCGGTGCAAAGTGCTGATGGCGGTTCATCGCGCTTGGCGTTTAGTTATGGCGCCGTCTTGTTTGCCTACCGTGACCGGCGCGGCTATATGGGAGTGACAGCCCAACGCCGCTCGAATGTCGATCTGCAACCGGTGTATGAAACGCTACGCCAGTGTGACAGTCAGGCTGACTGGTATCTGCACCCCAGCCATCGCCTCTTGCTCTGCGGCACGCCGAAAGCGCCGCCACGCCACTTCTCACAGCTATCGCTTGAAGAGTTGGTCGAGATTATCCGCCGACAGTAAGCATCCTCATCCCTCTCTCCGCCTGTGGGGAGAGGGTGATTTTATGGCTTGTTGATGCGCAAAACTATCGCAGCCAGCCGAAGGAGCGGTAGGCTGATCGCCGGCGCGACGTATCACGATTCATTCAACACTTGGCGCTGTTTGCTACAATTGACCGCACTAGACTGCCTCCGGCGCGGCGTGCAGCGATATGCTATAATTGTGAGGAATATCCGAACAACAATAGTGGAAATCGCTGTGCGTGATTTCACCTCATTTGACGATATCTTTAGCCGCCCGCCAAACGACAACTTCGAGCTATTGAAAGCATGGGCAGGGACGACGCTGGCCTTTGCAATTATGCAGACTGGCGTGTCAAATTTGCTCAGCGGCGAGTTTGTGACCAACCTGATCGTGGCAGCAATTGTTGCTGGGATCGGATTTGTGTTGCACGAGTTAGCTCACCGCGTTGTGGCGCGCGGATATGGCGCGCAAGCCCATTTCATAGCGAACGACCGCTGGCTGCTGCTGTCGATTTTTATCAGCTTCTTGGGCATCTTTATCGCTGCGCCCGGAGCAGTTTGGCACCGTGGCCTGCTGACTGTGCGCCAAAGCGGAATCATTGCGTTGGCCGGGCCAGTGACAAATCTAGCTCTGTCGGTGTTGTTTCTCTTCATGTTCATTCCGGTCATTCTGTTGCGCCCGCCGGGGTTTGACCTCTGGATAACCATCTGCTACGTTGGGTTTCGTTTCAACGCATGGATTGGCCTGTTTAACATGATCCCAGCCGGCCCATTTGACGGCGCGAAGGTGCTGGCATGGGATTGGAAAATCTTTGCCGTCACGGTGGCGATTGGCGTCGGCTTGACCTTTTTGCTCAGCGATAGTGCGCTGTTTGGGGTGTTGCGGACGCTGGCCCAGATGTTTTAGACGAGGATGCAATGCGTACTCCGTTGATTGCCGGCAATTGGAAGATGTACAAGACGATTGGGGAAGCGACGGCATTGGTGCGCGATCTGCTCGCTGGCCTTGGCCCATTGATCGATCGTGAAGCGATCGTTTGCCCACCGTTTACGGCGCTGGCTGCGGTAGCCCCGCTGGTGGCTGGCAGCCAATTGGGGTTGGGCGCGCAGAATTGCTACCCCGAAGCGCAAGGCGCTTTTACCGGCGAAGTGTCACCGGTGATGTTGGCCGATATTGGTTGTCGCTATGTGATTGTCGGTCACAGTGAACGCCGCCAGTACTTTGGCGAGAGCGATGCGTTTGTCAATCGCAAGCTGCGAGCGGCATTAACGCACGGCCTGCGCCCGATCGTCTGCGTTGGCGAGAGCAAGCCGCAACGCGACGCTGGGCAAGCCGAGCCAATTGTGACAGCGCAGGTGCGCGCGGCGTTGGTTGAGGTGACAGCAGAGCAAATGCCCGATGTGGTGATTGCCTACGAACCGATCTGGGCAATTGGCACGGGTGACACGGCGACCCCGGCTGATGCGCAAGCGATGCATGCCGCTATCCGAGCCACCCTCGCTGATCTGTACGGCGCTGAGATTGCCGCAGCCGTGCGGATCCAGTATGGCGGTAGCGTAAAGCCGGACAATATTGACGAATTAATGGCGCAGCCTGATATTGATGGCGCACTCGTAGGCGGTGCGTCGTTGCAAGCGGCCAGTTTTCTGCGCATTATCAATTATCAGTAATGGAAGCTGAACGTAGGCAGCTCAATGCTCACCGAGGCGACGGTTGGCCCAACCGTCGCCGTTTGCGCTTGTGTGTGAGGACTAGTAGATGCAAAGGCACGCTAACGCAAAGTGTGGTTGGGATTTGGAAATTCGCTTTAATGTGCTGCTGTTTTCACAGTGAATAGCTCGACACGTTTCCATACTCTGGCAATATATGGTTATCACATGTGATTTGTGATGCCGTTTCTCAGCAAACCCATGCAGGAACTTTTGATTATTATTGCGCTTGCGCTGGCAAATGGCGTCTTTGCCGCCACTGAACTAGCGGTCGTCTCGGCCCGGCGCGGACGGCTTGAGCAGCGCGTCGAGGACGGGAGCCGCGGGGCTGCGGTGGCGTTACAATTACAAGATGACCCCGATCGCTTCCTCTCGGCTGTGCAAATCGGGATTACGCTCATCGGCACGCTCAATGGCGTCTTTGCTGGGGCAACGCTGACCGGTCAAGTTGCGCCGTGGATTGCCAGTTATCCGTTGTTAGCGCCGTATGCCGACCAATTAGCCCAATTTCTGGTTGTGTTGTTGGTCACATATCTGTCGCTCGTGCTAGGCGAGCTGGTGCCGAAGCGGATTGCACTGCAAAGCGCGGAAGCGATTGCGACGCTGATGGCGCGCCCGATGCTGGTGCTGGCCCGGATCAGTACGCCAATTATTGCACTGCTCAGTGTTTCCACCCGTTTGATCCTCACCCTGATCGGGCGCGCGAATGTAGAAGAAGAGCGAGTGACCGAAGAGGATATTCGGGCGTTGGTGCGGGAAGGCACCGAGACCGGCGAGGTCGAACCGCAAGAGCAGCAGTTTATTGATCGGGTATTTAAATTCAGCGATCGGGCGGTGCGCCACATTATGACCCCGCGCCACGAAGTCGAGATGGTAGAAGCTGACCGGACGCTTGGTGAAGTAATTGACGAATTGTTGGCCAGTGGCTATTCGCGTTTCCCGGTGTATGAAGAGACGCCCGATCAGATTGTCGGGATTGTGCATGTGCGAGATCTGCTGCTGCTCTACCGTAAGAAGGGTGAACAGGCGCTCGTGCGCGAAGCGGTCTCGCCTCCGCTCTATGTGCCGGAAAATAGCCGAGCGTCGGCATTGCTCACTACCTTTCGCCGCAGCCGCCGTCACATGGCGTTAGTGGTGGGTGAACTGGGCGGGATTGAAGGTGTGGTGACGCTAGAGGATGTGCTGGAAGAGATTGTGGGCGAGATTGATGACGAGTATGACGATGCCACCCCGCCGCCGATTGTTCGCCGTGAAGATGGCTCGTATTTAGTCGAGGGATCATTGCCGATTGATGAGGTGCGCGCATTGCTTGACGTTGACGAATTGCCCGATGAAGAGACCTACCGCTACGAGACACTGGCGGGGTTAGTGATTAGCTTAATTGGTCAAATTCCAACGGCTGGTGATGTGGTGCGCTGGGGCGGCTGGCGGTTTGAAGTGGTGGATATGGATGGTCTGCGGGTTGATAAGGTGTTGATCGCGCGCGAACCGGATGCGGAGGGGAAAACGGTGTCGTAAACGCGGCGGAGGCGGGGCGGTGGGCCGGATTGCCATCCGCCCCGCCATGGTAGGGGTGGATTATCCATCCGCCCCTACGGGGTCCACAACGGCCACCGGTCTTGGGCAGTGTTTTGGGTGACTTGTTGGGTGATGGCGCCGTCGCTGGCGGTGAGGATGTAGATCTCGAAGTCGCCGTCACGGTCGCTGGCAAAGGCCAACCGGCTGCTGTCAGGCGACCACGTGGGACTATCATCGGTGGCGGCGTGGTTGGTCAGGCGGCGCACATTGCTACCGTCAGCATTCATCACGTAAATCTCCCAGTTGCCGTCGCGATCGCTAGCGAAGGCAATCTGCCGGCCATCGGGCGAGACGCGGGCGAAACGATCGTTGGCGGTGTGGTTGGTCAAGTTGCGAATATTGACAAGTTCAGCAAAGAGCCGGACAGTCGTTTGCCGCATAACGAGTGGCCGGTAATGCAACTCAGCGCGGTAGATCTCGAAATTGCCATCACAGTCGCTGACCCAGTAGATCATGCGTCCATCTGGCGACCATGCCGGTGTTTCGTAGCGGCAAGCCGGTAAGTCGCGAGTTAATCGCACGGCAATAGCTAAGCTGCTTGCTGGTGGAACAGCCCACAGATTGAGGTCTGGACGTCCGGTGCGTTCGGAGATGACAAGGAGTTGCGTGCCGTCGGGTGACACCATTGGATTGAATTCGTTGACGATTTTTGTGCTGAATTCTATAACTTGTTCCGGCGGTTGCTCGCGCTCATCACGAAAATCCACTGCGCTTACGCGAATCGTTCCCGCGCCTGCCGCTGTCTCTCCAATACCAGCAGCGATACTGTTGAGCAGGTACACCTGCCGGTAAGCAGATTGCGCGCGCCGTGAATCGACCGCCAACATCTGCTGGGCAGGATCCCAACTGCGGAGCCACGAGTAGGCGACCGTTTCGGCATCATTGAAGGTCAGCCGCCAGCCACTGCCGTTGAAATTAGCCCGGTACAGCTCCCAGTGACTGCCGGTGTCGATATTCGAGGCGTAGATCAGCGGCATCGCCGGATCAGGCGCGGCCCATGGCATACCGAGATGGGGGTAGCGCCACTGGAAGTAGTGCTGGCCGGCGTTGCCCATCTCGACTTGATAACCGGCGGGGTTGTCGGGGGTGTAGGTCAGCACGCGCCGCTCGAAGAGCTGCACCAGCACATCACGCTCGGCATTGCCGACAACCGCGCGCGTCCAGTAGGGATCGGTGATTGGATAACCGATCGCAAACAGCCAGTCAACGATGGGGCCGGTCACTACGCGGCCATTCTCAACCACCCGCCCGCGTTGGTTCATGAAATCCCAGAAGATCTGCGGAATGTTGTGGCCGGTGACGGTGCTGTATTGCACAATCGTAGTTTCGGGACGGGCCAAGTCAGGCCGTTCGCCGAGATTGCCGCCGGCATCGATAGTCGTGCTGACGCGCTCCTTGAGGCGCACCGGATCGCGGTAAGGAGGACGGTACAAGTCGGGGAAGGTCGCGCGATTGATGAATTGGCAATAGCCGGGCGCAATGGGGTTGGCATTGCGGGGATTGCCGGCTACCGGCACATCTGAACAGTTACGCTGGCGCGAATGGAAGGGGAGATCGCCTAGCTGAACCCGCCCACTTACCATCTCAACCACCAACAAGCCATTAGTGACAACACCGTCGGTTGGGTTGTTAATCTCCATGCGTGCTTTATCAAAATACTGAACGGTGCGCAAGCCATTGGGGCTATCGGTGTAGAATTCGGCATAATCAAACCACGGCCCCGGCCCCCAATACCACGTGCGCCCGCCGCGCACCGCCTCGCTGTCGGTGCGGGTCCAGATTGCGGCGAAGCGCGGATCGGCAAATTCGCCGCGGTTGGCGAAGGGCGCAGCGGCTGCGGGTGTGGCGAGGGCGAGCACGAGGGTGATAAGGATAAGCGTGATGATCTTGGGGCGGACGTTAGACATGGTGTGCCTCCGTGTTTTAAGAGGGGGCGGATGGCCATCCGCCGGGGGCGAATGACCGTCTGCTCCTATGGGGTGAGGTGAGGGGCGGATGGGTTGGATTGCCATCCGCCCCTACGCAGTGCCCCTACGGGGTCCACAACGGCCACCGGTCTTGGGCAGTGTTTTGGGTGATTTGTTGGGTGATGGCGCCGTCGCTGACGGTAAGGAGGTAGATTTCGAAGTCGCCGTCACGGTCGCTGGCAAAGGCCAACCGGCTGCTGTCAGGCGACCACGTGGGGCTATCGTCAGTGGCAGCGTGGTTGGTCAGGCGGCGCACATTGCTACCGTCAGCATTCATCACGTAAATCTCCCAGTTGCCGTCGCGATCGCTGCTGAACGCAATCAGCTTGCCGTCAGGCGAGACGCGGGCGAAACGATCGTTCGCGGTGTTGCTTGTCAAGTTACGAACGTTTGCCAGCTCAATACCCGCATAGAGCGTATCGATGTAGTAGTAACGAATATCGGCCCGGTAAATCTCGAAGTTGCCCTCGCAGTTCGTAACCCAGAACAGATTGCGGCCATCAGGCGACCACGTTGGCGTCTCGACGTTGCAAGCTATGGCGTAATACGTGATCTGCTGGGCAAAACCGCGTAGCGGGATGTTCAAACGGCGCAGGAAGAGTTGCGGGCTGCCCTGCCGCTCAGAGACAAACGCCATGAGATTGCCGTCAGGCGAAACCATAGGATTATACTCGCTGCCGGCGATCGTTGAGAAATCGTTTTCCGATGGCGGGAAGTTGCCATCGTTATTGCTGTAGCTAATGCGGAGCACGCCAGCCCCCGGCGCGCGCTCACCCGCGTCGGCAGCAATCGAGTTGAGGGCGTAGATCTGGCGATAGTCTGGGCTATTGCGCCGCGAGTCGACGATCAGGTATTGTTGGGCAGGATCCCAACTGCGCCGCCACGAGAAGGCAACCGTCTCGCCATTGTTGAAGGTCAGACGCTGGCCACCGCCGTTGAAATTGGCCCGGTACAGTTCCCAATGGCTGCCGGTGTCAATGTTCGAGGCATAGATCAGCGGCATGACCGGGTCGGGCGCAGCCCACGGCATACCGAGGTGCGGATAACGCCACTGGAAATAGTGCTGGCCAACGTTACCCATCTCGACTTGGTAGCCGGCAGGGTTGTCGGGGGTATAGGTCAACACGCGCCGCTCGAAGAGCTGCACCAGCACATCGCGCTCGGTATCGCCGACAACCGCGTGCGTCCAGTAGGGATCGGTGATCGGGTAGCCCATGGCAAACAGCCAGTCAACAATCGGCGCTGTCACCACGCGGCCATTCTCGACCACCCGCCCGCGTTGGTTCATGAAATCCCAGAAGATCTTCGGAATGTTGTGGCCGGTGACGCTGTTATACTGAACGATGATCGTTTCGGGTCTGGCGAGATCATCGCGCACGCTGAGATTGCCACTGCGCGAAATGACCGTGTTCACCCGCTGGTTGAGCCGAGACGGATCGCGGTAGCCATTGTCGATAGTGGCGATGCCGGCGAAGTCACGATAGCCGGGTGCGATCGTGTTAGCGGCACGCGGATTGCCGGCTACCGGCACATCTGATCCCTCGCGATAGCTCACATCGAAAGGATCGTCGCCGAGCTGCATGCGCCCGCTGATCAGTTCTTTCACCAGCAGGCCGTTGGTAACGATGCCCTCAGCCGGATTGTTGATCTCCATGCGCGCCTTGTCAAAATACTGCACGGTGCGCGCGCCGTTCGGGCTTTGCCGGTAAAACTCGCCGTAATCAAACCACGGCCCCGGTCCCCAATACCACGTGCGCCCGCCGCGCACCGCCTCGCTGTCGGTGCGCGTCCAGATTGTGGCGAAGCGTGGGTCAGCAAAGGTAGTGCGACCAGAGAAGGGCGCTGCCATCAGTGGTGTAGCGCCACTGACCATCAGCGCAACCATCAGGGTGAACGCACTCCAGAGGATACGCAGCCGGTTCATATAAGCCTCCTTCGCTCATTGCCGGTGCTGCTGTTACGTATAGGATACGACACCAAGATGAAAAAAGTTCCTATATTTTGCTGAGAAAATCGTAGAAATATGATGATAATGAGGTGATAGTTGATAACAAAATGATTATTTGGTTGTATTTTGTGGTTGATTTATTCAAATTTTGGCAGATAACAAGTTTAAAAATGAGTGAACAAAGAGTTTTGTTTTATGAATTGTGAAATTTAGTGCGATTTATGCGCATGTAATAATGAGAAATCTGGGCTGGGCAAGAGTTGCGCTCGATCATGCCAATGTTTAGATGGTGCGAGCGTAACAGAACTGCTATAGCGGCTGCGCGGTTACGCACACTAGCGGGCTATCTCGCCTCAACCGGCATGCAGGTCTAGCGGGGTTGGTAAAGATGATGAAATAGAACATGTTTGGATAGAAGACAGAAGTCTAGCTGTGGCTGGGCTGGGTGTCAGGATATGGGCCAAGAAAACGTTCACCATCGAAATGAATAATGTGATCGGGATGCTCAGCAATCCAAACTTCGGTTTCCCAAGAAATCTGGTCTAAAAAACGACGCATTGTTTTCCGATCTTTGAAAGCAGTGACAAAAACTAAACCAGCAGAGTTGTTTTTAAATACTTCTTTCAAATCTTGGCGTCGTTTGCCATCAATTGGGCCGGCGCTAGTTACCGCTTCGATAAGCAAGAGCCATTTGCGTTGCTGGTCGTATACGATTACATCAGGCATCTTGGAGGCAGGGTTGAGGACTATGCCAAGTTGTTTCATGTAATTCTCATCCCTATATTCGTTACGAGCATCACCAACATAAATAATGATCCCATCCTTCACGAACCGTGGACAAAATTGCTCGATGATGGCTTTGATCAGCGGATTCTGACCACCCGGAGATACGTGTATGGTTTTGGTTGGTGAAATGGTGATCGATATATCCGCTACGCGTCGCGCTCGATCCAGTTCTTGTCTGATGTGGGCAAGCTTTACCAAGTAGTCATGCAACTTCGATTCCCACTGATCAGTGTTAAAAGATTTAATCAGTTCCAACGTTTCATTTGAAAGCTGATATACAAATTTACCGCTATTTGTCGCTCGATCTGGTTGATCAGGGTTCGCCAACACAAGGCCTGCGGCAACGAAATATTTAACGGCTTCATCGCGAATCGTTTCGCGCGTATTCGGTGCGTATGCTACGCCGTAATATTCTTTAATGAAGTCAATAATTCCTTTTATGCCGCATAATGGGGCGGTTGCTTCACTCCACTCCAGATTTGGGCGCACATTTGCGAGAGCAAGCAATGTATAGCCTGCAATATCATTCGATTGGCGTGAGCCAAAACCGAGTTCTCGGAGAATTGTCTTAGCTTGGGTGAGTTTTTCTTTGCGGCTAGCGTTGAATCCACGCTGGTTGTCATCCATACAATATTTCCTCTATCAGGGCATCGATCTCGGCTTGTAGTAGGTTAAGGTTTGGCGTTTTGGCGCCAACTTCTTCCAGTGCTGCGCGGCTTGGATAGGAAAAGGCGCGTAGATCGGCGGCATTGACTTGCGTATGGCCACTCCATGCGCGGAATGCACGGTCAGCCCACGTTGAGTTGAGAAACAGGGTGAGACCTCTCGCTAGCGCAAGGTTCAGACCACGACCAAAGGCGTGAATATAGTTGACATGATTTTCAAACCCTACCATATCGCATGGGATCCGCGATGGTTCATAGAGCGCCGCTACTAAACGGCGACGTTCCTCTTTAGCGGTAAATCGCTTGATCACCACGTATACCTCAGATGGTATCAAGAGATGAGCCGTCTCTGCGCAACGCCGGATCGCTTGTGGTTTGCGGATTCCCGCTTTGGGCCACCGGATGGCTCCCTCTTGGAAGTGATGCGGATAGATCAGGGGAACCGTTTCTTCGTTTGGCTCATCACGGAGAAATGGCTTTGCCCGAAAATCAACTACTCTTCCCGTTGACACCGCTAATCCAAGATCGGCAAGCGTTGCTGGCAGTTGTTGGATCCGTTCATGCGCCCACAGAACCTCCTCATGCTCTGGGATGTAGATCCATTGATCATCGCCCGTTGCGCGAATGATCGTCTCGCGTGGCAACGGTTGTTCGTGGATCGTGTGCCCAACGGCGCCGCTGCTGCGCGAAATCCAGATCGTTGGGTGTGGTTGCGTCGATTTGGTTGCATGCATCATCACGGTTTCTTGCAACACGTCGTCGTGGTGGAACACTGCTGATCGTGACTCAAACACGTGCAGCCGCCGGATCGCCATGGCGCCGAGGAGATCGTTGCGGAATGGTCGAAAGTACGGCCCGTTGCAGAAGCTGCGTGGGGTAATTGATACCAGTTGGCCGCCGGGAGCAAGCAACCGGATGATCAGGGCGAGGAATCCAGCGTACAGATTGCTGGTTTCGATACCTACCGAGCGTAGGAGCAGGCGGTAGGACGAGTCGCTGCGGATTTTGCGGTAGGGTGGATTGACCAGCGCAATGTTGAATGGTGGAAGCGTTTCAGCAAAGAGTTCGCGGCGAATGGCTGGAACGGCGACACTCAGAAAGTCGGTGTGATGGATGTTAGCTGTCAAGAACACTCCCGCAGCATCACACATGCGTTGGCATTCAGCGATACAGCCGGCAAGCGGCTGGGCCAGCTCCGGATCGATCTCGAAGGCCGTGACGTGAATCTGGCGGGTAACGCCCTGTTCTCGGCAGACCCTGCGCGCGAGCGCCGCGATCAAGGAGCCAGTTCCAGCGCCGGCATCGAGGAGATAGATGGTTTCTGGCAATGGATCAATCCACGACACCATCACATCAGCAATGTGGGGCGGGGTGAAAAACTGCCCCAAGGTGGCGCGACGTGCCTGATCTGATTTGTCGATGGTCAATGTTTTTGACATAACCAAGACCTAATCATCTGTTGCTAGCCCAATACCATTCTACTATCACGATGCCCGTCCCATAATCCGCCGCGCCAGCGCCACTTCTTCCGCGCCGATCGCGCCGCTGAGCCATAAGACAGCACCATACACCGGCGGGCCGATCAGGATTGCGCACAGGCTGCCGATCCATCCCGGTAGCCAGAGGATGGCCGGCAACATGGCGGCAGCCATGGCAAGGCTAGCGAATGCCGGTTGCCACATCAGCCCCAGTATGGCCGGTGGCAAGCCTTCTTGATGCAGCACGGGCCGGAAAACAGCGTACAGCACTACTTCCGACAAGATAGTGATGATTGCCGCGGCCAGCAAGGCGTCTTCGGGCCGGCCTAGCCTGATGGCCAGCGGAATCGCGATCAGATTAGCGGTCAGATTGAAGATGGCGCCGATGACAAAGGCGCGGGTGATGGCAGTTTGGCGTTCGATGGCAATGAGAACGTATTGCAACAAGCCATTGACAAACGAAAGCGGCAGAAACCACGCTAGTACGGCCAGCACTGTTACCGATGGGAGATACTCGGTGAAACGGCGGCGGGCAAAGATCCAGACCAGATCATCGGCCAGTAGGGTCATACTCATCGCTAACGGAAATGCAATCAAGAGCAAGAGGCGCAAGGTTCGTCGCTGCGCGTTGGCCAAATCGCTGCGCGCGCCGCCAGCGCGTCGCGCGAGGAGCGGGAAGACGGCGAAGGTAATTGCCGGCGGTAGCACGAGCGCGATGTTGAGCAGTTGATAGGGCAAAACGTATTGCTGCGCCAGCAGATCGGCGTTGCTGCCGCCGAAGGCGCGCACGATGAAGAGGTCGAAGCGAAAGAAGATCACGCTAAGCAGATTATTGAGCATCAGCGGTAGCGCCTGCGGGACGAGCGCGCGGATCGCGGTGGCATCGAAGCTGAGGGTAGGCGCAAAGAAGGTGCGTACTTGCAGCGCGAAGAAGATCAGGGCAGTGATTGAGCTGACCAGCACTGCGGCCCATGCTAGCCCGATCACACCCCAGCCCAGCGCGAGCACGGCGATGCGGGCCAGAAAGCTGAGCAGCGCAGTCAGCACTTCAATCGCTGCCGGCACTTCCATGCGCTCAGCCGCGTTGTAGAGCGCAGTGACCGCGCCACTGTAGGCGCTTGGCACAAGCGTCAGCAGCAAGATCCAGATCGCCAATTGGCCATCGGCGGTCAGCGGTTCGCTCAGCCCAAATGCGCCAATGACGTTGTAGCCGGCGATGACCAGCCATGCCACTGGCGCGGCAGCGCCAATGATCAGCAGCAGGCGCAGTGCCAGTGTGACGCCAAACAAGCGGCGGGCTGCATCGGGGTGGCGCGCCACCTCGCGGGTAAGCAAGATGCCAAGGCCGAATTCGGTGAAGGTGGCGAGGTATTGCGCCACCAGCAACGCGGCGGTGTTGTACGCGCCGAGCGCTGCCGGATCGAGCGCTCCGACCAGCAAAAACAGAATAATGGTATCTAGCCCGCGCACAAACAAGCGCAAGCCAAAGGTGACAGCGCTATTCTTGAAGATGCGGCGGGCCGGATTGGCCGGATCATCGCGGTAGAAGCGCCGCCAGAGGTATGCGCCTGCGCCAAGCGTGGCTAGCGCAGCGCCGATTAAGAGGAACACAACTATGAGACGCTCGTTCATGGTGGTCGCGTGGTAATAGTAGTCTGGCGGCCATCACTGATGAAGTGAATCGCGCCGTCAAGTTTCGGATGATACAGGTTAGGCGCTAATTGCTTCCGGTCATGGAAGCTGTGCAGCGCCGGTTCAGCGGCGGTAAAGCCGGCGCTAAAGGCAACAGCGCGCAGGTGGAGATTACTTAGCGCTGGCGTCGTAGCTGGCCGCTGCCACGGATAGATCAGCAAATCAATCTTCTGCCCGGCTAAGGCCGCAAGGGCCGGATCGCCGCGGCTGCCGCCAGTGTGAATTAGCACCCGCGTGGCGCGATATTCAATCAGCAACACGGCGCCGCCATCCTTGCCATCATGCGTTGCCAACACGCGCAAGCGCGCCCCGCCCAGATCGAGCTGCTGGCCGGCCTGCAACTGGCGCACTGGTGTTGCCGTTGCGCGTAACAGATCGCGCCATTCCCCGTTGGGCACGACCGGCGCGAGCGCCAATGCGGTTTGATAGCGCCGCAACACCCCTAACTGGCCGGGCAGATTGCGTTCGCCGGCGTGCGTGAGGACGATAGCCGCCAGATGCCGTTGCCAAAAGGGCAGGTACGCGCCTAGCTCAACCGCAAGATTGGTTGGGTCACTCCCGCCGTCGATCAGGGTGAAGGAACCAGCGGGTGATTGGATAAGAATAGCGTCTCCGGCGGTTGGCAGCAGAATGACATGCAACTTGCGATCGGGACGCTGGCTCCATGCAATGGCTGCCAACGCCCCAATCAGGATAACGATCATTGGAATTCGCTGTCGCATACGGCCGAGCCTAATAAATACGGTTCTACATGAATACCGCGCGACAGCGGCAAAAGATTCGCGTGGGCAAAAAATAGTCGAAACGTTACGCCAACGCAATCACTTCGATCTCGATCCGAGCATCGCGCGGCAAACGAGCGACTTGCACCGTCGAGCGAGCCGGCGGCGCGTCGCCAAAATGCTCGGCGTAAGCCGCGTTCATTGCGGCAAAATCGTTGAGATCGGCTAGAAAGACAGTTGTCTTCACGATCCGATCAAGTGAACTGCCGGCTGCTTGCAGAATAGCAGCGATATTAGCGAAGATCTGCCGGGTCATTGCGCCGATGTCATCAGTGATCAACTCGTTGGTAGCCGGGTTGATCGGCAGTTGTCCAGAAACAAAGATCAGATTACCAGCGCGAATAGCCTGCGAATACGGCCCAATCGCTGCCGGAGCAGCGCTAGTTGCGATCTGAATGCGATCCATTGGGTATATCCTCTCTGTTCTAGAAGTCAACAACGCCAGAGGCTGATAAATCTTAGCGTCTACACTACCGCAACAACCAGAACGCCACCATCACAAAAAGCTGCCAGATCACTGGCAATAAACCACCTAAAATAACCTGCGTACCATCCCACTCGTACACTTCGACCCAGAGCGCCGCTGTTACCCAGTAGGCAATGGTCAGCGCAGCAAGCCAGAAGATAGCGGCTAGCCATGGCAGGTTTACGATAAGACTGATCAATGCCAGCAGTAGCGGCAAGAGGCGTGGCATTTGCACCAGCGGGTAGAAGGCAAAAATTCGAGCCTGCTCTTCGTCACTATCAAAGTTGCCGTGGATGATGATCGAAACCAACACCACCAGTGGCCATTCGAGCAGACCGGCCAACCAAAAGCCCAGCCCGCCCAAGATGATGCCCAGATGTGGCCAGCGATCACCATCTAGCAATCCCGGAATAGCAAACATCAACCCTAGCGGCAATGCCACAACCGCCATGGCTCGCCCTGCCGTCCAGAGCAAACTGGGGGTGGAAGCGCCGGAGGCATTCAATTCTGCGCGCATTGCGACAATCGTTGCTACCGGCTGGCCGATGAGTTGTAAGTTGGGTGCAAACGCAGCCGGCTGGAAGCGGGGCATATTGTTAATCGGCGGCACATGGCTCAGCCGTTCGGCACAGCGCTCAATCAACGCTGACCAGTTCTTCATTGTGCCAATCAAGATCGTTCCCGGCACCCACTGTCCGGTCACGACTAATCCGCACAGGCGGCTGAGCCACGGCAGGGATGGCGACTGCACGAAGGCGATCGTGTAGCCAAAACCCAGATCGATCACCTTGCACGCACTGACAGAAGCCCACGAAATCGATCGCTCGTAGGGCAAAGGGCGGGGGAGAAAGCGCAGTGTTAGCCCCACTTGGCCGGCAATAACAGATAAGGGCATCGCTGCTAGCAGGGCTATCACAATGACAATGATCAGGACGAGCAACAAATGGGCAGCAATCAACAGCCATGCCGGGGCCGGCAGATCGGGCCGGCCGGCGATCCCGAAGAACGATACGCTGACGCCTTGGTAGGCAGTAAAGATCGCGTTATAGAGCGGGTCTCGGCTGATCCACAACAATGACGGATTGCTGCGCAAGTTTGGAAACAAGAGCGCTAAAGCCCGCTCCCAATAACTGCGATAGTGTAACAGGCCAAAGAAGAGCACGAAAATCACTGTGCCAAGATTGGCAAGTCGAGCCAATGACCATGCCGGCAGAAACGCCGTTACATCCGGCCCGGTTGCAGGTGGCAAATCGATGTTGGTTGAAGTCTCAATCGTGGCGCCGCGCAGAAATAGGCCAAAGAGGAGAGAACGGCGTTGTTCATCAACAACAACCGGTTGTGCATGCTCGATAGCGCGGATAGCGCGCGCATTCTCTTGCAAAATAGTATTGAGCAGATGGTCAAATCCCTCGATTGATGATGAAATCAGGAAGGATGGCTGGAACGTTGTGCCATACAACAGACCGTAGAGACGATGCCAGCCAGTCAGACGCTTCGCGGTTTTGGCCGGGATAACCAGCAGCACAAAGCGTTGGCCTGCTTCATCGCTCGTGACGTGAATCTGTTGCAGCTCTCCCCAAGCGACCGGTAGCCAACCGCCGGCAAACTCGATCAATAGGCCGCGCGTGCTCACGCGGATAGCAGGAAAGGTGTTTAGCAGTATTAACGCAACGACAAGACCGGCAACGGCTAGCAGCAATGTGGTCAGTGCCTCTGGCAGCCATGCGCTTACATCGCGGGGCAGTGGTGCAAGCCAATCGTACAATAGGCGCAGCCATGGCGAGCGGCGTAGCCAGAGAGCAAGTGGTTCACTGGCCGTCACCATTCCGCGAAGGAGCTGGTACAAGACCCCGAATAGACTAGCAATCACTAATACATTACCGAGCGCAGAACGCCAAAATAGTCGCCTTCTTGGATAGCTATAGACTTTTTCTGCGACCAAGACGCTCATAGCCGGTCAAGCTCCAATCAAGCCTCATCAAGTTGGCGCACGCGCAATTCAGCAGTATCGAGCAGTTGCTGGCAGGCAGCAGCGAGTTCGGCGCCACGTTCATAGAGGCGCAAGGCCTCGGCCAGCGATAACTCGCCGTGCTCGAGCCGTTCAACTACTGCTTGCAACTCAGCCAGCATAGTCTCATATTGTTCAACGGCATTTGGTTCACTCATTGGCATTCTCCACGGCGACGATGAGCGTTC
>JANWYE010000620.1 GCA_025057175.1 Chloroflexus sp.
AACCCGGAGGCGGCGGAGCTGAGCGGCATCAACGTCAAGCGGCTGACGTACATCGTCTTCGGCTCGATGGGGATGCTGTCCGCCCTGTCGGGCATCCTGTTTGCCTCGCGATTGCAATCGGCTACGACGACGGCGGGCACGCTCTTCGAGCTGGACGCCATTGCCGCGGCCTACATCGGCGGCGTCTCGGCGGCGGGCGGCGTAGGCAAGGTGATGGGGTCCATCATCGGCGCGCTGGTGTACATCTCGCTGACGAGCGGCATGAACCTGATGGGCATTGACATCTCGCTTCAGTACATCGTGCGTGGCGCGGTGCTGGTGGCCGCCGTGATTTTCGATGTGACCACGCGGCGCGCTGGGAGGTGAGACCCTCCCCCGGCTCGATAACGGAAACCGCCTGCGGCCGGTAACCGCAGGCGGTTTTGTTGCTTTGCAGAGGGGGCGATGTTCGGAAGGAGTGGCGCTAACGCTTCGACTGGCCCTCGCCGGCTTTCACTTTAGGTT
>JANWYE010000621.1 GCA_025057175.1 Chloroflexus sp.
TCTACTTCGCAAATACTCGCTATCTCGAACAAGCATTGCTGCGGATCGTGGCCGAACGGCCTGAGGTGAAGCATCTAGTGCTGATCGGTTCAGCGATCAATTTCATTGACTCAAGCGCGCTGCATACTCTCGACCACCTAATCGACGAGTTGCGTGACGCGGGGGTTGAGTTCCATCTAGCCGATATTAAGGGGCCGGTGATGGATCGGCTCAAGCAGTCGGAGCTGCTCGATAAGATTGGCGAAGATCATATCCATCTGACCACCCATACGGCGATGCTGGCGCTAGGTTGCCGGGATTAGGAGAGGGCAATCTCCTGCGCGCCCCCGCATGTTGTCGCGTGGGGCGCGTGCCCCTGTGTCATCGCGAGGGGGCGCAGCGCCCACCTTGTCATTGCGCGGGCGCGGAGCGCCCGAAGCAATCTCCTACACAAGAGGGAAGGGTACCTTGCGGCAACCGGGCGAATGGCGGAAAGAAGGAGATTGCTTCGCCGCCTGCGGCGG
>JANWYE010000622.1 GCA_025057175.1 Chloroflexus sp.
GAAGGAGCTGGCCCCGGCGGGCAAGGTCGCCTACCAGTTCTCAACGCGCGGGCACGAGCTTTCGCAGGTGCTACTCGGCCTGGCGCTCACCCATCCTCACGACGGCATCTTTGGCTACTACCGCTCGCGGGCGCTGGCGCTGACCATTGGCCTGACACCCGCCGAAGCGTTTGCCGGCAGCCTGGCGAAATCAGGCAGCGCCTCCGAAGGGCGCGACGCCGGCGTGTTGCACTCGATGCGCAGTCGCGGTGGCCCCACTCTCTTGCCCTCGCCCGGCGATGTGGGCGCGCAGTATGCCCCTGCCGCCGGCTGGGCGCAGGCCATCGTCTATCACCGCGACGTGCTCGGCGAAGAGGAGTGGCGCGGCGCGCTGGCGCTCTCGCACGGCGGCGACGGCTCCACCGCCGCCAACGGCTTCTGGGCTGCGCTCAACATCAGCGCCACCCTCCTGCTGCCGCACCTGTTCGTCATTGAAGACAACGGCTACGCCATCTCTGTCCCTT
>JANWYE010000623.1 GCA_025057175.1 Chloroflexus sp.
CCGGCCCCCGGCCCCCCCGGCCGCCGCCCGGCCCCCCCCCGCGGCCCCCCCCCCCCCCCCAGAGATCTTTGACCCTAAGTGTCAATCCCCTCACGGGGATTTTGGTTTTTTGAAGGCCGCATGCTAAGAAAGATCGGCGATAATAGCGATCCTTCTTGTGTCAATCCCCTCACGGGGATTTTGGTTTTTTGAAGGTGCTCTCCTGATACAACTCTTCCGACAACACGCGACCCGTGTCAATCCCCTCACGGGGATTTTGGTTTTTTGAAGCTACAGGCGCTACAGGCGCTGAGAAGGGCTGAGAGAAGGTAGGTGTCAATCCCCTCACGGGGATTTTGGTTTTTTGAAGCGAAGCGCTATATGCTTCGAGTGCCAACACTGAATGGCAAGGTGTCAATCCCCTCACGGGGATTTTGGTTTTTTGAAGAAGAGCGTATTCGTATGCTCTTGGACGCTGCGAATCGCGGTGTCAATCCCCTCACGGGGATTTTGGTTTTTTGAA
>JANWYE010000624.1 GCA_025057175.1 Chloroflexus sp.
GACTGGGGCTGCGGCAGCACCGCCGACCTCTTTATCAATGTTGTTCTTGTCATAGATCGAGAAGGGCCCCATCAACACGCGCAATGCATTGGTGTTCGGCCGCGTCGGGTCTTTGGTGATGGTATATGTCCCCATCCGCCCCGCTTCAAAGGTCACACCCTCTTCCGCCTTGATCTGACCGCTGGCGAGACCATAGGTGAGATAGTAGGTCAGATAGCCGAGGTCCACAAACGACCAGAGCGCGAATTGTGGTGCACAGCCATTGAGCGTATATGACACCATTTCGCTGGGGAGGCCGAGGCCACTCACCTTGACCTTGTCACACAACCCCTCATCCTGCATCGCCTTCGCCGCCGCCGCAATCCCCACCGTCGTCGGCGCCATGATCAACTCGATGTCCGGATACTTGTCCACCAACGCCAGCGCCTGCCGATACGAATCCTCCGACTGGTCGTTGCCATAGACAATATCCAACAACTCCAACTTGGCATATTTGGGGTCT
>JANWYE010000625.1 GCA_025057175.1 Chloroflexus sp.
TGGCAAGCGCTGAAGGCGCTCATTGATTTCGGCTATCGTAACCGGCGACATAAGCCCGCCCTCCCTGGCGCCAGGCATTACGAGCGGCGCAGCACATCGAAGAGCATGATACCACACTCGGGAAGGCGCCAGGCGAATTTCGCAGAGTGTGCGCCAGGATGATGATGGTCATTGAGCGCCCATCGCGCCGCTCTGGTCGGTCACCGACACGCTGGCGACGCAGTTCAGCCAGACGTTCTACGGCGCGCTGCTCCGCCCGGAAGGTCCGGCGACGCTCGCCGAGGCTGTCTGGCGCGCTCGCACAGCGATCCGCCAGCCCGACGATCCCACCTGGCTGGCGTAGAGCCTGTTTGCGCACCCCAACGCGACCGTGGCGCTGTGAATGGGACAATCCGTCTCGAGCCGTGACCATCCGTGCGCTCTTGAATGGGACACGGATTGGCACGGGTGCGACGGATGGGCGCGGATCGGCGGGGATGGCCCATCCGTGTGCTCTTGAAT
>JANWYE010000626.1 GCA_025057175.1 Chloroflexus sp.
CTACATCGGCGTCGCCTTTGCAATGCAACGTCTCTACATCGGCGCCGCGCGCCCCCGACAACCCCATGGCGCACACATCCCCACAGGCGGGTTCATTGGGCGTCATCATCCGTTCGTACAAATCTGCCGTCTCATATTGGTGTCACCACAACGGATACGCTGGATTTGGATGGCAGGCGCGTTTTTATGATCGCATCATCCGCAATCAACGCGCCCTGCGCATCGTTCGCCGCTATATCGCCAGAAACCCGGCGAAATGGAAAAATGACCGTTATTTTTTGAACATCCGTGAAACCAATCATCACGTCCGCCGCGGCATGAGCACGGTGTAATCGAAATCGAGCACCACTGCCGGGTCGTAGGTTCCGTCGGCGTTCTGGTACGGGAAGTTGTGGCACGCGCGATCCTTGGCAGCAACAGTGCGCACCCGCAGCGCGCCAATGTCGGAGCGCCCCGGAATTTCCATCTTGTCAAGGATTTCTGACCAGGCGTAGATCGTG
>JANWYE010000627.1 GCA_025057175.1 Chloroflexus sp.
AAAGAGGTTTCAATCCCCTCACGGGGATTTTGGTTTTTTGAACAGGTTGTTACATATAAAATGTGCGTAATCATAGTATGAGTAGGTTTCAATCCCCTCACGGGGATTTTGGTTTTTTGAACTTGATTGACGGAATGCCCTTTAGGGCGAGAACAGCCGGCTCGGTTTCAATCCCCTCACGGGGATTTTGGTTTTTTGAACACGATCCGTGCGTAAGCGGCGGTTTTGACAAACAGTATTGGAGGTTTCAATCCCCTCACGGGGATTTTGGTTTTTTGAACCGTATGATATGACGCCTGTCACCGGCGTCAACACGTTTAGTTTCAATCCCCTCACGGGGATTTTGGTTTTTTGAACCCGGTGACAACGGCGGGCGTGACGCGCAACGTGTATGTTGCGTTTCAATCCCCTCACGGGGATTTTGGTTTTTTGAACCGAAGCGAAAGAGCGCATTGACGCGATGATCCGCACAGGAGTTTCAATCCCCTCACGGGGATTTT
>JANWYE010000628.1 GCA_025057175.1 Chloroflexus sp.
GGACGCCGGCTCGACCGGATTGCGGTCTACGCCAATCCGCTGGCACAGGCGGCGCTGGCCGCGCTGCATGCCGAAGCCGTCACCTATCAGGGTGCGATCTTCGTTGCCAACCCGCACCCGCCGCTCGAACTGATCGCCCACGAAGTGGTGCATGCGCTGCAGATGGGCGCTGGCATATCTGACGCAAAAACGCAAAGACGCGAAGGGGGTGGGGACATAGTCGTTGCCGCCGCCGATCCGGCTGAGCATGAGGCAACGACGCTGGCAGCGCAGGTGCAGCGTGAGCCGCCAGCACCCCTGTTACGCCCGCCCCTGCCAGTGATGGCAACCCTGCCACCTGCTGCGGTCGCCCTGCGCCGCACGAATCTCCCCGTCCCGCCGACCAGCGAACCGGCAGCGGAGACCTTTCGGCGCAACGCCGAACGCGAACCGGCCCCGGCCCCGCCCGAGCAGACGGTCGCGCCGCCAACGCCGGAACCACAACCGCCAGCATCCCCACT
>JANWYE010000062.1 GCA_025057175.1 Chloroflexus sp.
GTCAGCGAAAGTGCGCAGCGCCAGCACGCCAACCGCTAGAAAAGCCGTCAGCGAGAAGGGGAAGAGATATTCAACCACGTTCCACAGACCGGGCACAAAGACCGCGCCAAGCACAAACAAGACGTTGATCGTCATTGCTAGCGTCAGTGGCAACGCCATCAACATCACTGCGCCGTTGGTCTCGCGCAATTGCGTGTAGGCGCTGCTGCGGCGGAAGCGCGCAAACTCGCTCAGGTTCCAGATCAGCGACTGGAAGTGGCGGATAGCGAAGAGGGCAGTTCCGGCCATCGCCACTAGCAAGGGCGCTTGCCCGATCAAATCCGACTTCGCCCACATAGCAGCAATGCTGTCAAACGTGACAATGGGCGTCTTGGGATGAGGAACGAGGAAATTCAGCCATATAAAGAACGTAATGGCCGTACCGCCATTACCAAGCGCCGCCAGAAAATAGGCCGGCGCATACCGCTCGCCGAGCGTTCGCAGTCCCGTCAAACGACCGATCAATTGGCTCATGGGCGTGTAACCTCCTCCTTGTTATGATTATTTCGACCTTTCGCCCATAAGATGCAATGGATTGGGTGGAGGTTACACGAAACAACCAACGAAGTAGGGGGAATAGGTTATGCCCGCATTGTCCCTACTTTGTCATAGCTAGCGAGCGGCGACCGCGGGTGACGTGGCGCGGGGCTGGCGCTGCCACTACCCAGAGTAATGCTGTCATGGTGATGGCTGAAAGCAGGCACCACAGGCATGTCGCCCCAATCACAAACGGCTCAAGGAAGGTTAGGTACAGCGAGAAGAGTGTGCCGGCCAGCGTCATCACCACCAATGCTTGCCGGGCGAGGCGTAGGTGGGCGAAGCGGTCGAGCAGCCATGCCATAAGAATCGCGAGATAGCCAGCCAAACCAATCAAACCTACTGGAATGCCGAACAAGCGGGCATACGGGCTGTGCTGAACGGCGTTGCAATCTCCGACCGGCCCGCAGAACGCGTTTTGCTGACTCAGTTCGACAAAGGCTAAATAACCGGCCAGCGCCAGACCCACCGCAGCTAGGACGGGGATGACGCGGAAGCGGGTGGCGGGCAACGGGCGGGCAAAAGGCCAGCGGAGACGGGTGATGGCGATAAAGAAGACGATGGCCATTCCGGTCAGTACCAACAACGCGAGTGTATTAGCCAGCGGATCGCGGCTAAATGGCGATGATGCCGCTTGCGATACCGGCGCTGCGCCGGCATCAAGGCTGGCTGTGAATGGTTCGAGGCCGGGGATCGCCGGCCATGCATTTCCGCCGGCGGCTAATGCCTCCTCGATCAGACCGGGCAAGCGCGCTGGAATCTCGTCGCTCCCCACCAAATGTATCTGCCCAACGAACAGCGCCGGCACACCCTGCCGGTAAGCAGGGACGGCAAAAGTTTGCAGCGCAGCACTGTACAGTGACTTACCGGCAGGCGTCGTCACATCAACCGTGAGAATCCGCAACTGGCTGCCATACTGCGCCTGCAATCGCGGCAACACCTCATCGAGCACGACGTGGCAATGCGGGCAAGTAGGCGAATAGAAGAGCACAGCGCGAGCAACCGGTGCTTGCGCAAACGCTGGCGATATGCCAAGCAGGGTGATCAGCACCAATAACGCGAACCAGAAACGGCGCAGAGCCATGGCAACCTCCTTTCAGCGCTACATGCATGGTATTGGTTGCCACGACCGGTGAATAGCGCGAACCACCCAATGAATGAGTGCCAATTACGCAACTTAGCTCAACGGCGTATAGATCGCGCCGCGCGGTGTCAGTTGGCTACGAAAGAGGATCGGGCGTTCAGTTTGCCATGCAAGAGGCTGTGGAGTAACCGCAGGTAAAACTGCGCGGAGCGCGCGCAGCTCTGCCGGCGTTGCTTCGGGACGAGCGCGGGCAAGTGTAATGTGGGGCGTGAACGGGCGGGTATCAGTAGGCAAGCCGATTGACTGAAGCATGCCGGCGAGAGCTTGGTAGAGCGCCTCTAAACCGGCCAACTCGCCGCCGAGGCCAACCCAGACTACGCGCAACGATCCAGTGGCAGGAAAGCAACCAAGCCGGTCGAGGTGAAGGCGCAATGGTGGTGTAGCCAGCGCCTGCATACCGGCAAGCAACGGTTCGACCAACCGTTCCGGCGTCTCACCGAGAAAATGCAAGGTCAAGTGCATGCCAACCGGATCGCTCCAGCGCACTGCGCGGCTATGCATACTAAGGCGCATCTGCACATCGCGCAGCTCCTGCCGAATCTCGGCCGGCAAATCGAGCGCGATAAAGAGGCGCATAGTTGGTTCAGGATTCGTTGATGGCAGGTACCTTGTCATTGTAAACACCGGCAAGCGCTGAATTCGCTGCTATTGTACACGAACGAGTAACTGATTGCTAGAGTGATAGTTGCGTCAGGATGGGTTTGTGTTGGGCGCAACTTTTCGATGTTTTCGCCGGTATCCCTAATCGAGGGTTCATCATTGCCTGAATGTACCGGTAAACCGGTTTGGCAACGCAACAACAACGAACGAATCGCGCGCGACCGATGTGCGCTCAATACCATTTGACGCCACATCATCAACAACCCACAGTGTTGGCATCGCGAATGCAGCGATCGCTGGCGTCACCGCAACCTATGATGGCGCCAGCTACTCCTCGCTCCCGGCCAACACCGCCCGCCAAACCTCAATTGGCTGCGCGCCGGCCAGCAGCCGGTCGTTGATGAAGAAGACTGGTGTGCCAAAGACACGCAAGGCATGCGCTTCGCCAACATGGCGGCCAATGATGGCTTTGGTCTCGGCGCGTTCGCTGCAAGCGCGCAGTGCCGCTGTATCGAGGCCAAGCTCGGCGGCAATGGCATCAATGCGGCGCTGCGCAGTAGCAGCGTCGCTTTGCCACGCCTCGCCGGCAGCAAAGAGGGCATTGTGCATCTCCCAGTAGCGGCCCTGTTCGCCGGCGCAGATTGCGGCGAGCGCGGCTCGTTCGCCTTGCGGACTGCTGACCGGCAGGTGCTTGACGACATAGAAAACCTTGCCGGTTGCGATGTATTCTTCAACTAAGGCGCGGAAGGTGAGCAGGTGGTGGCGGCGGCAGAAGACGCAACCAAAGTCGGTAAACTCGACGATAGTCACCGGCGCGGCGGGATCACCGAGCACGGCGTAGGGTTCGGCGCTGAGGCCAAGCTGGGCCATGCTTGCGGTGATCACGCCGTCAGTGGTGATGGCCGGCGTCGGCACTGCGGTCAGCGAGGGCGTGGGTAGGGGTGTTCCGCCCAAGCGGATGATGCGCGCTGTCGGCGCCAGAGCTGCTGGCGGTTCAGGGGTGACGGTCGGCAGGCGAGCGATGGTGGGTGGCGGGGTAGGAACATTCGGCCCTGCCGTGCAGCCGGTGCAGCAGAGGAGGCAGGCAAGGATGATGTACGCAATCGCGCGTGAGCGGGATGAGTGGACTGTAGGCTTCGATCTGATGGGGTTCTGCCCATAGCAAGTCATTGCGCAAACCTTTGTTTGTCATTGCGGCAGTGGTGGCAAACCGTTGTAGTTTAGATACTATAGTGGCAATTTCCGGCGTCGTTGCTGCGGGAGGGGTGGGGGCAGGCGCGTGCCGTGGTCGGCGGAGATTGCTGCGCCGCGCGCAGCGCGGCGCGCAATGACATAGAGCATAGAGATTGTTTCGCCGCGCCCAGCGCGTAAGGACATGGAGAGAGAGGGTGCAGCGCCGCCATTGGCGGCGCGCAAGGGTATCCACCACAGCACGGGCCAACTACGTTCCTACCCGCTTACCGGCACAGCCATCAGCCCTAACTCGCGCAGCACTTCGTCCATGTGTTTGACCAGCACGATCTCAAGCTGCTCTTTGGTCTCGGCGGGAACTTCGCGCAGATCGATCTCGTTCTCTTTCGGCAACAGCACTTTACGCACCCCAGCCCGTTGCGCCGCCAGCAATTTCTCTTTCACCCCGCCGATCGGCAAAACTTTACCGCGCAATGTCACTTCACCGGTCATCGCAATCCGCTTGTCTACCTCACGCTTGGTCAGCGCCGAGATGAGGGCGCTGGCGATGGTGATGCCGGCCGAGGGGCCGTCTTTGGGCACTGCGCCGGCGGGTACGTGGATGTGAATATCGCTCTTTTGGAAGACCTCAGCGTCGATGCCTAGTTCGGCGGCGCGCGAACGGGCGTAGGTAAGCGCAGCGCGAGCCGATTCTTTCATCACATCACCGAGTTGGCCGGTAAGGATCAGTTGGCCGTTGCCGGGAATCACACTCACCTCGATGAAGAGCACATCGCCGCCGGTGGGTGTCCATGCCAAGCCGGTCACAACACCCACTTCGTTCTCGCCCAGCAGCGTCTCGCTGCGGAAGCGAGGCGGGCCGAGCAGCTCGTCGAGATCGGTTGCGTCGATCTGGGCCGGCAACTCTTTGCCTTCAGCTAGCCGGGTCGCCATCTTGCGATAGACTGCGCCGATGCGCCGTTCGAGATCACGCACGCCGGCCTCGTGGGTGTACTCGCGGATGAGCCGTTGCACGGCGGCAGTAGTCAGTTCTGGGCCGCGCGCGGCCATTCCTTGCTCGCTGCGCTGGCGTGGAATGAGATAGCGGCGCGCGATCTCTAGCTTCTCTTGCTCGGTGTAGCCGGATAGTTCGAGCAGCTCCATCCGGTCGAGAAGGGCCGGTGGAATGGTATCGGCGCGGTTGGCAGTGCAGACAAAGAGCACTTTGCTGAGATCGAAGGGCACATCGAGATAACGATCGACGAAGGCGACGTTCTGCTCTGGGTCGAGCACTTCGAGTAACGCCGCTGCCGGATCGCCCTGAAAGCCAATGCTGAGCTTGTCAACCTCATCGAGCAAGATGACTGGGTTGTTGCTGCCGGCCCGGCTGAGGCCCTGAATGATCCGGCCGGGCAACGCACCGATGTAGGTGCGGCGGTGGCCGCGAATCTCAGCTTCATCGCGCACGCCGCCTAGCGCGACCCGCACGAACTTGCGCTCAAGCGCGCGCGCGATTGACGCGCCGAGACTCGTCTTGCCGACACCGGGCGGGCCAACGAAGCAGAGGATTGGGCCGCGTGCCTCTTTGCCGCCGGCTCCCTCTTCCTGCCGCAGTTTGCGCACTGCCAGATATTCGACGATCCGTTCCTTGATTCGCTCAAGATCGAAGTGATCTTCATCGAGCACTTGCCGTGCCCGCGCCATATCGAGATTGTCTACCGTGCTGGCATGCCACGGTAGATCGAGAATCCAGTCGAGATAGGTGCGGGCCACGGTGTACTCGGCTGCGCCGGGGGGCATGCGCTCAAGCCGTGATAACTCACGCTCGGCCTCTTGGCGGGCTTCGGCGGGCAAATTGGCCTCTTCCAGCCGCCGGCGCAATTCGGCAATCTCGGCGGCGTGATCATCGGTCTCGCCCAACTCACGCTTGATCGCTTCGAGTTGCTGGCGCAAGACATATTCACGCTGATTCTTTGAAACCTCTTCTTGCGCCTTGCGCCCGATCATGAGAATTTCGCGCTCGCGTTCGAGCAGGCGTAACACGTGCTGCAAGCGCTCGTTCACATCGAGCATGTCGAGCACCGCCTGCTGATCGTCGAGGTTCAGGTTGAGATTGGCCGCAATCAGATCGGCCAGCATGCCGGGGTGAGGGGCATTGGCCGCCGCCATTGCCAACTCATCGGGCAGATTCGGGCTTAGTTCGACGATCTGCTGGAAACCGGCCAGCGCTGCCCTCGCCAAACCCGATACCTCTACCGGCACATCGACCGGATCGCGCGAGATGCTGACTCTTGCCTGCGGGTAGGGCTTGATTGACACCCAGTGCTGCACCTTGATCCGAGCTTGCCCCTGTAGCAGCAATTGTACGCCACCCTGCGGCAAGCGCATCATGCGCACGATCAAAGCAGCGGTACCGGTTGGCGCCAGCATCGCCGGATCGAATTCCTCGCCGGCTTGCACGCGGCGAAAGACACCGATCACCTTCGTCGAGAGGGCCGCTTCGTCAACGAGGCGCACCCAAGCATCGCCGCTGACGACCAATGGCAGAAACATGCCGGGGAAGAGCACAGCGTTGTTAATTGGCAAGACTGGCAAAACCTCCGGTATTTCCGGGGTTGCCGGACGAGGAATAGAAATAGGTTCGCTCACGGTCGTTCTCCCTCTGCCACCGGAATAACCACCTGCCGCCGCACTCTCCCAGCGAAGGGCAGGCGAATTTCGAGCAGGCCATGCACCGAGCGGGCGCTAGTTTGTTCAGGATCAATGGGGCGCTCGAAGGGTACCTCGATCTGGAACACGCCGGCAGCAATTTCCATGCGGTGCAAGCGGCGGAGACCTGCCGGCAGCGACAATTGGCGCGCGCCAGCAATGCGGACAACTTCCGGGTAGGCTTCGATCTGCAACGTTGCCGGATCGACGCCGGCCAACTCGATCACCAGTACCATTTCACGATCGGTCTCGAACACATTCAGCGGCGGTGACCATGGCCGGCTATCGAACTGGGCATAAGGCAACCGGCTGCGCAGAATGCGAATGTACGACGAATCACTCATTGTTCAATTCCTTTACGCTTATGGCTCGATCAAGAACGAGCGCTTAAAGAGTTCGTAACGCCGTTTAACCTGCCGCACCCGCCAGCCCAGCACCAGCAAGACAATGCCGATCGCAATGAAGAAGGCTGCCGCGAGAAACGCCAATAGCTCAGGCCAAACGATGACCGCTACACCAAGTGCGATCAGCGCGATCCCCTGCGAGAGATAGAACCACCAAAGCGCCGAGAGTTCGGCGGTAATATAGTCAAACGGGCGAAAATCGATTGAATAGACAGGCATATTTCAGCCTCCTTTCCGTTCTTAGGTTGGCACTGCGAGCCACGTGGTTCTATTCATTCATACCAATCCGCGTCAACCCACGTCGTGACGCGATCAAAGGCGCGCCGGTAAGCCAGCTCGGCCCGCAGCCGGGCAATTTCCCGTTGCATCGCCAGCATGCGCCGGCGCATGTGCAATATCAGATCGATGGCGTCTGACGGCACTTCCAGATCGTCAATCAGCCGGCGAATCCGGCGCAATTCATCAAATTCGGCTGCTGGCAATTGCGGAATGGGGTGGATATATCCCAAATCGACTAACCGTTGTAACACCGGCACCGGCAACCCAACCGCCAGCGCCAATTCTTCCAAGCTCATGCGTCGCACTAACATAGGCGGCGTCTCCTTGTTGGAACGAAGCACCGCTTCGTCCCTACGAGTTATCGTAATTCGGCTAATGTTACCGGCAGGGTCTGTTCGCGGCCATCACGGATGAACGTCACCTGCACGGTTTCGCCGACTCGTGTTTCTGTCTCTAAGTACACCAACAATTCTTGGCTGGTGGCAATCGATTGGCCGTTAATCGCGACAATCACATCGCCACCAACCGGCAGATTCCAGTTACCTACCCGCACCAGCCGGTCGGGGCCGCGCAACCCGGCTTGTGCGGCTGGACCACCGTCAATCAGCTCGGCTATGAGCAGTCCTTGCGTCACCGGCAGTTTCATGCCGGCCCGCTCAAAAAGGGCGGCGCGTTGGGGTGTTAGCTCGATCACCCGCACGCCAAGCGAGGGATGCGGGTATCGCCCCTCGCGAATCAAGACTGGCGCCACCCGTTGCACTGTGCGCGCCGAGATGGCAAAGCCAATGCCGGCGTTGGCCCCGCTCGGACTGAGGATGGCCGAATTGACCCCGATCACCCTTCCTGATAGATCGAGCAACGGCCCGCCGGAATTGCCGGGATTAATCGCCACATCCGACTGGATCACCTCGCCGATGAATCGTTGGTTAGGGCTTTCGATCACCCGGCCCAACGCGCTGACGATCCCGAAGGTGAGCGTGCGTTCTAGCCCAAACGGGTTGCCGATGGCAAGCACAAACTGGCCGACGTAGACCTGCGTCGAGTCGCCAATCGGCAACGGGCGAATCGCGGCTGCCGGCAGATCAACCCTAATCACAGCCAAGTCGTTCGATGGATCAGTCCCGATCACTTGGGCCGGCAGCGTGCGGCCATCGGCCAGTGTCACCTGCAACTCATCAGCGTCGGCGATCACGTGATAATTGGTGATGATATGGCCTAGTGTATCATAGAAAAAGCCTGATCCGCTGCCTTGGCGCGGCACCGGATTAAAGAAGAAGTCGTAGCTAATCGAGCGGCTCGTGATGTTGACCACGCTCGGTCCAGCTTCACGATAGACAGCGGCAATCTGCGCTTCCAGATCGGTCGCGGTCAGCGGGATGACTGTGGGTGCAATCACTGTGACCGGCGTTGGCGAGGGTGGAATCGCGACGGCTTCCGAACGGTTGCCCACCACTGCTGCCCACACAAATGCGCCGGCAATCACAGCCAACAGTATCAGCTCGATCAACAGCACGATCCAGCGACCACGACCGGGTTGGTGTGTCATAAAAAACCTCATGGCACTATCATCATCCGTGTCGCCGCCCGCGATTGCGCACCAATTCGCGCAACGTATTCAATTCGGCATCACTCAACGGTTCAGGCAACACCAATTTCACCCGCGCAAACAGATCGCCGCGTTCAGCCGGGTTTTCCAGCCGCGGCATACCCTTGCCGCGCAAGCGGAAGACCCTATCAGCCTGCGTGCGCGGCGGAATCTTGAGCGTCACCGTGCCGTCAATCGTCGGCACTCGCACCTCGCCGCCAACCGCAGCCGTGAAGGCGTCAACTTCAATCGTGGTGGTGAGATCATCGCCATCGCGTTCGAACTGCGGATGCGGTTCGACCTCGACCACCAGATAGAGATCGCCGGCCGGCCCGCCGCCAATGCCGGGAGCGCCCTGCCCGCTCAGTCGGACACGAGTGCCGGTGCGCACACCACGCGGAATCCGCGCTTCGATTCGCCGATCGCCCACTTGCAGCGAGCGGGTCGTGCCGGAGAATGCCTCTTCTAGCGAGACGGTCACGGCCACTTCAAGGTCGCGCCCGCGCGCCGGGCGGTTGGGCCGGCGGAATTGCGGTTGCCCGAAGATCGAGCTAAAGAAGTCAGAGAAGGGACTATCGGCCCCGAAGAGGTCTTCGAGGTCTTCGGGCGAAACATTATAGGTATAGACTTGCTGGCCCGGCGCCGCTTGCCACTGGCTCCAGTTGAAATCACCGCGCCCACCGCTGCGCTGCCAGCGCTGATAGTACGAGCGCAATTCGTCATACTTGCGCCGCCGCTCCGGGTCGCTCAGCGCCTGATAGGCTTCATTTATTTCTTTGAACCGCTCTTCGGCCTGCTTGTCGCCCGGATTGACGTCAGGATGGTATTGCCGCGCCAGTTTGCGGTAGGCCTGCTTGATCGCCTGATCGTCGGCATCTGGGCTAAGGCCCAAGATGGCATAGTAATCCTTGAATTCCATAGTGTTTCTACCGTACAGAAGGTAATAGGTTTAGCGCGACGACGCTATTCAATTCGCGTTCGGCGGAGATTGCTTCGCCATGTTCGTCGGCGAAGCAATCTCCCGCAACCATTCCATGCATTATCACTGCCGCGAATTGAGCTGATCCAGCGCGCCACCAGACCAGTCGTGCCGTTGCGCTGGCTTACCAGCGCAAGATACCGGCCAACCCGCTGAAATCACGCAACAGCCGCTCTTCCGCCGCGCCGGATACAAACTCCAGCCGCGTCGCGAAGGTAGTGCAAGCATCAACCAGCACATCGCGCAAGGCAACCGGCTGTGGTTCGGCTTCAGGCGCCAGCAACATCGCTTGTTCACGGCTGCTGGCCAACAGGCCATTCCCAGCTAGCCAAACGTGTTCATTAAGCCGCCATGGCGCCACTAGTACGCTTAGCCGGCCTTCTTGCAACGCCATTAACGTGGGATCGATCCCCCATACGCCGGGCTGGCGTGTGACCTGATTGAGCAAATCGTGCTCATGTATTTGTTCGGCCTGCTCGATCGCCGGCCAGACCTTCTCCAGCACATGGGCCGGCGCTGCTTCAGGGTGAGGCAAATCTGATACGTGCGCCACCACCATTTGTTGGATGGTGCGCGGTAGCAGTGCCGCGAACTGTTTGGTCGCTTCTTCACGGCCAAGCAACACCAATCGGCGAATGCCAAAATGCGCCAGTGCCCGCTCGGTCAGCCCGGCCAGCCGTTGCAGATAGCGCGCCGCGATATTCTCCATCCGGCGGGCAAACCGATCACGATTGCCCATCGCTTGCGCGCGTAGCTCATCGCGCAACCGGCGCGGATCGAACGCGGCTACCTCCTGCCACAGATCGGCTTCGACACTGCGGAAGACATCAGTGTGCTCAACAATCTCACCGAGGAAGACCTCGAAGAAGCGCCAACCCTCGCCGCGCAGCCAAACCACGGCTGTCCGCTCGTATTGATCGAGAGCGTAGATCAGCGGCGCGATGTACGGCTCGCCCCAGCGCGCTTCGACCTGCCCATTGGTGAGATCAACCAGTGGCAATGTGATGTGCAACGGCAACCGAGTGATCGCAACTGTTGCGCTCTTGCGGTCGGCGGCGGGCGCGGCAACAAAGAGCGCCAAGGTGCGCGCTTCCGGCGCAATCTCCGACTCGATCGCCGCCAGCGCCGCCTGCTCAACCTCAGCCGGCACGGCCAGCGCCTTCACCGCATTGCGCGCGCGCAATGCCCACGCCCGCCGCGCATTTTCCGGCTTGGACGGATCGACCTCAACATACAACGAGAGTACCGGCGGCTGCAACTCAACCAGCTCGGTTCGCAACTGTTGCACCATTTCGCGATCGATCATACGCCTCTTCCTTTCCGGCCGCTATCGCCACCAACGTGCAATCAGGTTGGCGATGACGGTCAATACCAGACTCACCACCAGCATAGTGCCCAGCGGGATAAAGATGGTTAAATTATCGCGCTCAATCAGAATATCGCCGGGCAGCCGGCCCAGCCATGGCAATCGACCGGCGGCGAGCACCACTAGCCCGATCACTATCAGAACCACGCCGGCGCCGATTAACCAACGTCCTAGCTCGGTCATAGCTGCACCTCACTACAGGCAGACAAGCGCCCTGATGTTCTTCTGCTTTGGTATTATGATGAAGTGATATTAGCCGGCGGTCAACAGGGCGCTAACAATGTGTTAGAAACCGTAGCGCAGTCGTTCCAAGGAAAGTATACCGCTTCTAATGGCGCTTATGGAGCGATCGAGCTGGTCGGTACGCTTGCTTTACTTGCGGTTGTTGATGTTGTACTGCCTACCGGCCAGATCAACATCGCCCCTCATCCTGCGAGCAGGAAGAGGGGCGAAAAGGAGGGGATTACGCAACATTGCCGGCTGCAACATATTTTCGCGCTACGAGTAGTTTCGACCGGCGCGATGATCCAAGCGATGGGGCGCGAGGCTAATTCCGCCACTCGGGACGCATAGGGACGAACGTCAAAGGCCGGCTTGGCTCGAACAAGCGAGTGGGTGCTGGCGGCGGATGAGGGGTTAGCAATTGCAGACGGCCCGCTGCATGCCAGAGCAGCGCGGCCAGATCGTAGAGTTCGCCCTCGCTGAGACGCAAGCCAACCTCTTGATTCCAAAGTTGGAGCGAACCGTCAGGCCGGCGGGTGATCGCGAATCCTTCACTGCGCGCTTCATCAAACCCCGGCTTCCAGCATTGGATCAGCGCGAGTAAAGGCAGCAACTCGGCGGGATGAAAAAAGAGCGCCGCCCGCGACCAGTAGAGCTGGATTGTTCCGTGTTCACATTGCGCGATCATACGCATCGAGCTGTCGCGCGCCAGAATAGTAAGCTTGCGACACATAGCTGCTCCTTACGTTTCAGGGTGACAATGCCCGTTGAAGATCCGCTAACAATGCGCGCTGGCCACGCAAGCCCGGATAACCAATGCGATCGAGGGGCACTACCCGCTGTGCCTGCACGGCCGGCAATTGCTGCCAAAGCGGGTTAGACTGTAATTCGACAACTGCTTGCGCTTCACCTTCGACACCGCTGGTTTGCAACAGCAACATCGTTTCACCGCTGACCAGCGTCAACTGTTCTAGGCTAATAAAGGCACGGCCATTGCGAATATTGAGGCCATTGACGGTTGCCGGATCCGGCCGGATCTGCAAACCAAGCTCACGCACGAGCAGTGGGATCGGCGAGGGGCCATCAAACCAAAGCGCAATATTCGCGCCGGGGTAAATCGTTACCATCGATACCTGTCGCTCAGCCGCATTCAGCCGGCTGGCCACTGCTTGCACCTCGGCTCGAAAGGCTGCAACCGTCTGCTGCGCTTCTTCACCCCGGCCAAAGATAGTCAAGGTCTCGATATAGTTGTCAAGTGGTGTCGCACCACTAAGCACAATCGTCGGTGCAATGCTGGAAAGGCGCTGATAGCCGATTTGCTCAATGAAAAAGCGGGTGCCAATGATAAGATCCGGCTGATAGGCGCTCAGCGTTTCCAGCGAGATGTCGCCGGCTGAGGGAAATAGGGCAATCCCCGCTAGTTCCGCCGCATCTAGTAATGGTACATTATCCGGCACATTCACATTCGATGCCACCGGGCGAATCCCAGCATCGAGCAGATCGGCCAACAGACCTTCTTCACCCAATGCCAAAATCCGTTGTGGCGCTAACGGTGCGCGGGTTTCACCAAAAGCGTGACTGATGAGGCGATACGAGGCTGTTGTCTCCACCAGTTGCAGTGGCCGGCCGGCCGGCGCGCTGCCGGCGCAGGCGGCTAGCACTAGGATGATTGCGAGCAAAGGGAGGATGAAATTGCGTGACACCGGTCATCTCCATCGATAATGGCTGCGGGCAGGAAGAGCTTTCCTGCCCGCTTCACATCTCGATTACTTCGTCGCTGGATCGCCATCGATCGCCGCTGCAAGCAATGGCGTTAGGCCATCAAGCAGATACGGCAGACTAAGAACGCTCACGAACGATGTCGCGCCGCCGAGTGGTTCATTGCTCGATAGAAAGACCTCGCGCCCCTCGCGATGCACCGGCAGTGCGGTGTACAGCGGGTTGCTCAACAGCTCATTGTCGGCATTGAGATCGAGCCAAATCAACACATCAACATTGATTAAATCAAGTCGCTCCATGCTGAGATTGCCTCCGAAGCTGTTGCCGGCTATCTGAACAAGCTCATCTGGCAGTGTGAAACCAAGTGAAGTGAGCAAGCGTCCGCGCACATCTTCAGGGCCGTAGAGATAGATTCCTTGATAGGGAGTGGCCACCAATGCTGAAGCGCCGGCAAAGTCTGGGTGGGCAGCTTGGATCTGGGCAAACCGATCTTCTACAGCGCGCACCAATGCATCGGCCTCGGCTGTCTTGCCTACCGCTTTGCCGACTATGCGCGTCAGCTCCTGCCATGGCACACCGTAATCAACGTAGCCTGCCGGCTGGGCAACTGTCGGCGCAATCGCCGACAGCAAGCGATAATCATTTTCGGAGATACCCGAATAAATTGCCAAGATCAGATCGGGTTTTAGCGCAGCAATCTGCTCGAAATTCACTCGCGAAGCATCGCCAACGACCACCGGCGTTTCGCCAGAGAGCTTGGCTTGTGCCCACGGCCACAGCGCGCCCGGATAGCCGCCAAACCATTCAGTTGTGCCTACCGGTGCAATTCCCAACGCCAGTAGAGCATCTTGCTCGGTCAGCCCAACTGTCACGATGCGTGTAGGTGGCGAAGTAATGGTTGTCACCCCATACTTATGTTCAATCGATACTGGAAATGCCGCCGGCGCCGAGGGAACAGTGGCCGGCATAGGCGTAGGCTGTGCTGCTGGCGTGCTACTACACGCCACGAGTGCCATCAATAGCATTAGCAAAAGGCTTAGACGAAGCGAAGCAGGCATGGCCGCGACTCCTAAAACTATTTAGAATTTCTAAATACTTACTCCAAGCAACCAGCTCTAGCCCGCAGCCGCGCCACTGCTAGCAGCGCGCTCGGCGTGTGGGATAAGCTCCTTGAGTAGTTGATCAATCCACGTGTGAATGCGAGGTGCTGTTAGCTCGTCCTCGTTCTCGTAATCAAGCGCAAGACCGAAAAACTTCCCATTCTCGACGCCGAGCGAATGGTAAAAGTCATACCCTGTGGTTGGCCACTGCCCGATAATGGTTGCGCCGCGTTCGCGCACTTTGCGCCCAATAATGCCAAGCGCGTCTTGAAAAGTATCGGGGTAGCCTTGCTGATCGCCGAACCCAAACAGAGCGACAATGGTTCCGTGCAGATCGAGCTGATCAAGTTGAGGAAAAGCGTCGTACCAATCATCTTGCAACTCACCGATATTCCACGTTGGGCAACCAATGATCCAGATCCAATAGGCAAGTAGGGGGCGCAGATCACGCTTGAGGGTTGCTACATCGATCAGATCGACCGGCAACGTGGTTTTGGCTCGCAACGTCTCGGCAATCAGCGTCGCGGCATCTTTGGTGTTGTTGGTCGAGCTGCCATACACCACGGCAATCATGGCCGAACTCCTTGTGGAATGTTAAACAATGAGGAGGCCCAGCATTGAGCACTAGTGAAAGAGTTGCTTGTGTTCGATGTATCGAACTGTTAAATGTAGTATATCCTAATAAAGTTAGTTTGTCAACCAAATACTTTTAAAACTAGCTCGCGCCACCGGCCAGTTTGCTGTGGCGTGGGTTCAGTGGCGAACTTACGGGAGAGGCGGCATGCCGAGCGCAATCCCGGCTACGGTGATCAGGCTGGCTATCACCTCTTGCGCGCCAACCCATGGCGTCGGGGTGGCAAGGCTGCGCGGCAGCAAACCGATCCAGCAGCGCAGCGCCAGCAATGCAAAAACGAACCCTACTGGCCAGCCAGCCCATCTTAGCGCGACGAACCCGCCGGCGACCACCAGCGCCACACTATGCCAGAGGAATGCCGGCGCGCGACGCGCCGGTTCACTGCGCGCCAATCGCAACCGGGTGCGGACATAGATGATGGCAGTAACGGCTTGCATAGCCAACAGTAACCATGCCAACAACGCTGGAGGCAATGGCCAGCCATCTGCCAGCAGCATCGCCGCGACCAGCGCCGAGATTGCGACTGCGCCGCACAACTCGGCGGCGAGGGCACGGCTCTGCTTGCGCAGATCGAAGAACAACTGGCCTAACGCAAAGGGGGCAGCGAGTGCAATTGGCAGCCAAAAGGGCGCTGCTGCACTGCTGATTGCCAAACTCAGGCCAAGCAGCGCAATCGCGCTATAGCCAAGCGCAAAGCGTTCGGCCCAGATGGTGCGTGGGTATCGTTTGCCACGCCGGTAATCACCGAGCGCCACCTTTAGCGGCTGGCGGGTGAGAAACACGCCCAACGCGGCTAAACTCAACCAGACGCCGGCCAACGATGGAGCCAGCCACAGCCCTAGCACAACCGGTGCGGCCAACAACCCCCAACCGCCATGCTCGACCGGCAAGGCAATCGGGCGCAAGCGCACGGCTGGGGCTTGCACGCTTGTCACTCGATCATCGCGCTGCATCGATCAACATCTCCCTGCGCTCCTTCCAGCGCTAAGCGCATCATTGCCGGTATGTGCGTCTACATGCCGCATCAACACTCACGTGTTGGGCTTGGTTTCGATCACCTCTGGGTCACGTGTCACCCGCGCTTCGCCTTGCGCCAAGCATAGGATTGCTAGCGTCACGGCTATATGCTCCGGCAGCTCCTGCCCGGCAGAGACGCCAAAAAATTCATTACGCCACCACTTGCTCCGTCAACACCGGTTCGGCCAACCCATAGGTAATGCATAGCGGCGCGCCAGTGCGTGGATCGGGCACTACCGCCGCTTCAACGCCGAACACCATCCGCAGCAGCTCCGGGGTGACAATCGCTGCCGGCGGGCCGGAGGCCACGACAGCGCCGGCCTTAAGCGCAATGAGGTGATGAGCGTAGCGAGTAGCGTGGTTGAGATCGTGGACAACCATCACAATTGTGCGCCCCTCAGCCCGATTGAGCCGTTCGAGCAACTGCAAAACCTCGACTTGGTGGGCAAGATCGAGAAAGGTGGTTGGTTCATCGAGCAAGATCACCGGTGTTGCTTGGGCCAGTGTCATCGCAATCCATGCCCGCTGGCGCTGCCCACCCGACAAGGCATCGACCGGACGTTCGGCCAGCTCGACCATGCCGGTCAGCTCTAGTGCCCGCTGGACTGCAGTTTCGTCGTCAACCGACCATTGTTGAAACCACGACTGGTGCGGATAACGTCCCTGCGCTACTAATTCGCGCACAGTCAGCCCTTCCGGCGCAACCGGGCTTTGCGGCAAAATGCCGAGTTGCTTCGCCAGTTCGCGCGTCGGTAGATGGTGAATTGACTTGCCATCGAGTAGCGCAACTCCATGCCGGGGCCGCAACAAGCGGGCCAACCCGCGCAGCAACGTGCTCTTGCCGCAGCCGTTCGGCCCGACCAATGCCGTAATCTGGCCACCGGGAATGGCAATATCCAAGCTGTCGATAATGATCGACTGATCGTAAGCAAGGGTCAATTGTTTGGTTGTTATGTAGCTC
>JANWYE010000063.1 GCA_025057175.1 Chloroflexus sp.
GTATGTGGCAGTCTTGCGATCATGGGCAAGAATTGCCTCAATTCGTTCGAGACCGCGCGCCGCATTGAGTTCCCCCCGCTCTCCCACCACATTGATCCACTGGATGCCGGGCCGGGTCTGGTCGGGAACTTCTTCCACCAACAGCACGCGCAGGCCGACCGATTCGAGCAGCAGGGTCAGGCGCGCGGGCGGGATGGCGGTGTAGAGGCGGCCATCGGGGGCGCGTTCGCCGGTGGGTGGCGGGGTGCGGTACGAGACGATGAGCCGCCCGCCGGGGCGGAGGATGCGGGCGAGATTGACGGCTGCGCCGATCAGTTCGGCGGCGGGGAGGTGCATGAGCACGGCGACGCAGAGCACGTTGTCGAAGCTGGCATCGCCGACGCCGGCGAGATCGGGCAGGGCGGCCTGTTGGATGGTAATCCCGGCGTAGGCGGCGCGAGCCTCGTTGATCATTCCCGCTGATGGTTCAAAGCCGATGGTAGGGTAGCCGTGCTGTGCGAGCCACGCCACGTCGCGCCCGCTGCCGCTGCCAATATCAGCGGTGGGGCGGCCACGGTGGAAGAAGGCCTCGATCAGGCGGTAGATCGCTTCTGGGCGCTGGTGGCGCTGAAACTCGGCCTGCTGGCGGGCTAATTCGTCGTAGGCGCGAATGGTCTGCGGGTCGGGCATGGGTCACATCTTTGGCATACCAATGCCATGAAATGCGGCTGCACGGCGCTGTTGAAAGCGTGGCTGTCACCTAAGTTTAGTATGTAGGCGATGCCGTTGGCGTGAGTAACGCCGGTCATTATGCCGGTCACAACGCGAACGATGGTTCCTCCGTGTGGTGCGCGCGCAACATCGAATATGAAGGCAAGGCCATAACATATTGTATCGCAAAGAGACGCATATATCCGAATGGAATGCGATTATCTGATAGTTGAAGATGGGCTGGATAGCGAACCGGCAACCGCAATTGCTCGAATGCAGACCTGTTAATGATGCCCAGCGGTTCAAGTTCCGCATAGAAATAGAGCAAAAAGATACCTCATATATCTGTGGTGTCTGCTTGCCAGATGGCTTTAGCGCGAATGCGGCTTTGCGCGCATAGCCGTCTCTTGGCGGCAAGTTTGGCAGGCTGTTGCCGGCGCAATGGCCGCCAGCACGATCATCGCCATCACGCGGTCTCGCCGGTATCGGCCACATCGAGCGCATAGCGCAGCAGCGTTTCGCGTGGAATGACGGTGAGCGCCGCTTCGTGGGTGGCGGCGAGTATCACCGGTGGGGCGACGCCGGCATCGTAGGCTTCGAGCCAGCGCAGGGCGCAGAGGCACCAGCGGTCACCCGGCTTGAGGCCGGGAAAGTTGTATTCGGGCCGCGGAGTGATGAGATCGTTGCCGCGCGATCGGCTGAAGGCAAGAAATTCGGCAGTGACTTGGGCGCAGACAACGTGGCGGCCAACGTCGTGGGGGCCGGTGTTGCAACAGCCATCACGGTAGAAGCCGGTGAGCGGCTGCCTGCTGCACGGCGCAAGCGCGCCGCCAAGTACGTTGCGTGCTGCTCGTGGTGTGTGGCCGTTCGGATGCATCATGATCCTCAGGTTCTCAAGTTATCGGCATCCTCCATGATACCGCGATTTTGGGTCGCTAGGCCAATGAAGTTGCTGCCGGGCTTGGATTGATCGTAGTTAAGGAGAGAGGAATGCCCGGCAATTAAGATCAGTGGCCGCTAAATGGCGCTGGGACGGGATAGCAATCTGGCGGCCACGCAGCTTGACCTCACCGCGCGCCGGCAAACGGGATCAAATTCCCGGCTTCGTCCAACGTCCACACTGTGCCATCGTTGGCGGCGATGCCAGTCTGGGTGCGCCAGCGTTCGGGGAGGGGACGCGGCATAGCCAGCATCCCGCCGGCGGGGGTGCTGAGCAGGGTGAAATCGAGGGTTCCGCTGGCAGCGCCGCGCGCGGTGACGCGCACCTTCCAGCAGCCGTTCCATTCGCGGTAGAAGTCGTAGTCTAGCTCGACCGGGCCGAGCAGGCCGGTGAGCAGCTCGGCGATCAGCTTTTTGGCTTCGGGTACGCGCTTGCGCAGATCGGTGAGCGGTTGTGGCGTTGGCATAATTTTCATCAATAGATGCTGACCTCGCATGGCGCGCGGCAATCAACCTGCCGCGCGCTACCGTATCGTTCGTGCCATATTATAGCGTTTTTTTGCGCAAATGGCATGACCTCGCCTTAGCGCCACCGCATTCTATGCTCCTCATGGCACCCGTGAGACGCCATTGCGGCGCAGGTTGGCTTCGCGCCAAACGCGCACCGCGCCGCGGATGAAGCGGTAGGCGACGAAGGCCAGCACCAGCGCGATGATCAGGGCAAGGATGGGCAAAAAGATGGCGAGCAGGCTCAGCACAAACGAGAGCGCGTCTTCGAGGAAGCTGAGGAAGGAGTTGGCGGTGCCGCCGGTGGCAGCGGTGACGGCAGGCCGGATGCTGGCGCGCGCGCTTTGGGTGCCGGCGGCAGCAATGATTGCGGCCACCGCGACGACTGCCGGGTGAATGGCGACGACATCTTGGGCAGCGGCGAGAGCGACAATCGCGCCGGCGATGGGGCTAATCACTAGCCCGATAATGTGGAGTACGCTATCAACTGCGGGTACTTTGTCGCCGATAAAATCAATGATCGCCAGCACAGCCAGCACGACCATGGTAATCGGGTGCGCCAGCAGGTCGAATGGTTCGCTGAGCTGGATCAGCCCCAACCGCGAGAGGACGCTGACAGTGAGCAGGGGCAGATAAGCGTTTAGGCCGGTGGCGGTGGCAAGGCCAAGTGAGCTAGCCAGTGCGATGATTGTCTCCATGGCACTACTCCGGTGGCGGATGGATTGCGGAACAACCGCGTTCAATACTCTCGCGCCGGGCACGAATGGCATGGGTTGCCGCGGCGCACATTGGCTCCTTTTCCCCATCAGACGCGCAACCTGCGCGAAAGGTTGCGCGTCAGATCGCATATCATGCTACCACGTTCCGGCAGCACGTAGTAAGGACGATGTATGGCAGAACCTCCGCGCGGTCGCCCGCGCCCGCTCCCAACTCCGCCTCGCCCGCAGACGCTGCGGCAATGGGTATTTGAAACGCGACGAGCGTTGCGGAATGTGCCGGCAGCGTTCCGGCTCGTGTGGCAGGCTGACCGGCAACATACGATAGTGATGGCGGTGATTACAATGTTGGCGGCAGGGTTGCCGCTGGCGCAGGCGTATGTAGGCAAGTTGATCGTTGATACGGTGGTGGCGGCGGTGCAGAGCGAGGTGGGCGCGCTGTCTGGCCTGCAACAGACCTTGCCGTGGCTGTTGAGCGAGTTTGGCTTGATCACGTTGGGCGCAGTGCTCATGCAAGGCCGGTCATTGAGCGAACATATCTTGCATGCCCGGTTGAGCAACATGGTCAACGTGATGATCATGCGCAAAGCGTTGCTGCTCGACCTCCACTACTTTGAAGACGCGCAATACTACGATAAATTGCAAAACGCCCGGCGCGAAACCAACTGGCGGGCAATGGCGATGGTCAACACCGTGTTTAGCGCCATCCAACAGATATTGACCTTGTTGTCGTTTGCCGCCAGCTTGCTCTGGTTTAGCCCGCTGATCGCCTTGCTCCTGTTTGGCGCGACCATCCCGGCCTTTCTGGCCCAGACCCACTTCAGCCGGCTCCGGTTTAGGTTATTGACGTGGCGGGCGCCAGAGTTTCGCCGCATGCAGTACCTTGAGCATCTGTTGACGGTGGATACAGCAGCCAAAGAGGTGAAGCTGTTCGCGCTTGGCGAGCCGCTGATCGAGCGCCACCAAGCCCAATTCCACCGCTTCTTTCACGAAGATGCCGCATTAGCGCGGCGGCGCTCGCTGATCAGCACGTGGTGGGGCATCGTTTCGAGCGCCGGCTATTATGCCGCCTACGGTTGGATTGTCTGGCAGACGGTGGCCGGCGTGATTACGGTTGGCGGCATGACCTTCTACCTCACCCTCTTCCGCCAGAGCCAATCGGTCGTCGAGACATTGTTCGGCAATTTGGCCCAACTCTACGAAGGCGGCCTGTTCTTGACCAACTTGTTCGATTTTCTGGCGATTGAGCCACGCATGAGCAACGGGCGCAACCTGCCCGTGCCGCGCGCCATCCGGCAGGGGATCGAGTTTCGCAACGTGAGCTTCCGCTACCCCGGACGCGAGGAATGGGCTTTGCGCGATATTAATCTGCGGATTGCGCCGGGCGAAAAGATCGCGTTGGTCGGATCGAACGGGGCCGGCAAGACGACCCTGATCAAGTTGCTGACCCGGTTGTACGATCCGACAGAAGGCGAGATTCTCCTCGACGGAATCGATCTACGCGACTACAATATCAACGAACTGAGGCAGCGGATTGGCGTGATCTTTCAGGATTTTGTCCGCTACCAGACTACGGCGCGCGAGAATATCGGCTTCGGCCAGATTGACGAGCTAGCGAACGAACCGCGCATTCACGCGGCGGCGGTGCGAGGCGGGGCCGACGAGGTGCTTGCGCAACTGCCTCACGGGTATGATACTATGCTAGGTCGTTGGTTTGAGCACGGGGCCGAGCTGTCGGGCGGGCAGTGGCAAAAAATTGCGCTGGGGCGCGCCTTTATGCGTGAAAGTGAAGTGCTCGTGCTCGACGAGCCGACAGCGGCGCTCGATGCCGAACGCGAGTACGAGATCTTTCAGCGCTTTCGCGATTTGACTGCCGGGCGGATCGCGGTGCTGATCAGCCACCGCTTCTCGACCGTGCGCATGGCCGACCGGATTGTGGTGCTCGAACATGGCCGGATCACCGAAATGGGGACGCATCAGGAGTTGTTAGCCCGCGGCGGGTTGTATGCTCGCCTATTCAATATGCAGGCCGAAGGCTATCGTTGAAGCAAGTGAGGGAACAATGGACATCGGCGCGCTGCTCAAGCGGGGATTCGCGGTCTGGTGGCGGTACAAGGTGTTGTGGGCGCTGGGCATACTGTTGGCGTTAGTCGGGCGGGGCGGCTATGGCGTGACCGTCAATTTCGGCGTGGCCGAGCCGGGGCAACCCCCTGATCAAGAGGCAATCCAGATATTGCTGGCTTTTATTCCAGATGATCTAACGCCAGAGACAGTAACCGGTTGGGTGTTGTCGTTGGGGTTGATCCTGCTAGTGGGTTGGCTGGTGATGCTCTTTGTGGGGAGCATTGTGGAAGGGGCGGCGATCGTGCAGACCGATCTGCTCGATCAGCGGAGCCAATTTGATCTGAGCAGCAGTTTCGCCGCCGGCCTGAGCCGGATGGTACCGCTAGCGCTGATGGATCTGCTGTTGGCAGTGCCAAGCTTGGTAGTCGCTATCGGTATCTTGATCCTATTTGCCTCCTTGATTGCCAGTACTCTCGAAGTCTATAACAGCGGCCCAGCCGCCTCGATGTTAGTCAGTGGGATCTTTGTGATACTGGCCAGCATGATTTGCTTGGCCATCCCTCTGTCGATATGGGGCCTCTTTCTGGCCGTCTTCCGCCCACTGGCAGCGCGGGCCTGTGTCCTAGAGGGGTACGGGCCGGTGGCGAGCATCAAGCGGGGCTGGCAAATCTTGCGGCGCAATCTGGGGCAGGCGATCATCGTCTGGCTGTTGACGTTGGGGATTGGGATTGTTTACAGCCTGCCAGTGGGAGCGATTGCCGCCAGCCTCCTGTTGGCAACGAGCGCCAACCCGGTAACGAGTTTTGGCGCATGGCTGGTGATCACCGTGTTGTTTAACCTCATCTTTGCGGTCATTCTGGGCGGGTTGTTGGCTAGTCTTAACGTCACGCTGTGGACGGTCGGCTACCGGCAATGGACAACGGCAACACCGGCGATGCAGCAGGTCTATGCGCCGGTGCGTGGGTGAGGCGGCGCATAGCTAGCAAGCCCGGAAACGGCCCAGCGGGATGCGGCAGGTCACGCAATTGGCGGAGGCAACCCGCCGGGCCGGCCCTACCTCAGGGAGCGTAGGCGCGGATCGCCTCGCCAAAGGCGCGTTCGGCAGCGGCAGCGCTGCGGAGGAGCGCGGCGATCTGGATGGGATCGGTCGCGGCGGCAGCTTGCTCGTAATAGGTGGCGGCGGCGGCAAGCTGCGAGGCTGCCTGCGCAATGGTTGGCTCGGTGGCGAAGCGCTCGCCGAGGAAGGCGGCATTCTCGCGGCGCAGGCGGGCCGCAAGCGGCATAGTAGCTTGGATTTGGGCCGGGGTAACGCGGCCTGCTTCAATCTCATCAATCCACTGTTCGAGCGCAGCTACGCCCGATGGCGGGCCGTACTGGCTAGCGCCGAGTATGGTTTGGGCAAGTTGTTGCCAGACCGGGCGCAGATCGGTGGCCGGCTCAGTTGGGGTAAAGATGGTGAGGTTATAGCGCCATGGATATTGGAAGGTACGGGCTTGGCTGGCTATCGCATCGAGCAGTTGTTGAGTGCTGACCTTGATGCCTTGCTCACCGGCAGGGAGCTGGCCGGGTTGGCAGGGAGCCGGCGGCAGGCAGACCGTTTCGTAAAGGTAGAAATGCTCTTCGTCATAGCCGATCAACACATCGCTATGGCCAATAAACTCGGTGGAGCCGTAGAGCGCCCCCATATCGAGCGCCACCCGCACCGGATAACCTTGGGCAATAAACGAACGAGCCAGCGCAATGAAGACATCAGGCTCATCAGTGACATAATACTGGCGCTGTAAACCGAGGTAGGGCGCGGCATTGCGCATACCAACTTCGGGATCAAGTCCGAATGGCATCAGATCATTGCCGCCGGGTCTCATCATAAAGCCGTAGGTAAAGGACATCAGCAGGTCAATCGCCGGTCGTGGTTGGAGATGGCCATGCTGCGCGGCGATCATTTGCAGGCTGGTTGATTGGCAGAGCGGGCCATCGGCGGCAATCCACGGCACATTGCTAAGCATCCATGATGATGGTGCAGGTTTGGCATCAGCCATCGTCGCCCGGCGTGGCTGGTAGGTCGTTTCATAGTACAAACGGAGAAAAAAGTTGGCTAGCAATTGCCAGCCGGCTACAGCGACCACGGCGAGGAGCGCGAAGCCGATAGCGATACCGGTACCGATCTTGCGCCAGCGCATACATCCCCCTTTACGCGATCAATAACCGATCGCAGTATAGCGCCGGTGGTGCGGATATAGGCGAAAGAGACGTTTACCGTGGGGGAAGAAAGCGTTGGGGGAAGATTGTTTGACGCGCGATGCCTGCGGGGATTGGCCCTCCTTCCCTTGCCCATGATCGCGCAAAGTAGGAGCGAGGGGACTTGCGGCAGGGGCAGGGTGAGGAAGTGGGATGGTATTCCGGTGGGATGGGGCGGCCCGGCTGGCTGCGCCCCTCGCGTCACTACCCTTCGTGATGCGGTTGGAACGTCGCTGGCCGGCGTGGTCGCGCAGGCGGCGCAACCCGTTGCGATCGGCGTGGGCGGGTATGTTTGGCGATGACAATCAGCGGCCATACTAGTCCAGTTATCGCCAGTGCGCCAATCCCTTGGGCAAGTGCGATCAAGCCGGCCATGTCCATAGTTATGTCTCCTGAGATAAGATAGTACTTACTTTGGTATTAAGTATATGCTAACCTCGTGAGACATAGTATACCGCAATAAAATCAATTTGTAAACCATTTACTGATAAAATTTCTTAACCAGTGAATGTGGCCACCAGATAGCCGGCAATGTGGGCAAGCATCAAGACTACCATCGTCGTTGCGCCGGGGGCGGGCGAATCGGTGCGGGTGAGGCGAATGGCGGTGTAGAGGCCAACCGGCAGGGTGAGGAGACAAGCGATAGTCACTTCGTTGGGTAGCACCCAGCCTGCGAGCGCCACCGGCAGACCGTAGGCAAGGGCAAGGCTGAACCACCACCACCAGCGCACCTGCTTGCCATACATCACTGCTAGCGTATATTTGCCGACCTGCGCATCAGCGTGGCGATCGGCCCAATGCACGCCGATAATGCAGACGAGGGCAGCGGCAACGACGGGCGCGAGCTGGGCGTAAACGCGCAGCGGCGGCAGGCCGTGGGCGCAGGCGTAGGCCATCAGTGGCATCAGTAACCCGCCGAGCAAGGCATTGGCCAATTCTCCCCAGCCCCGCCGTTCAAGCGCGATGGGTGGCAGCGAATAGGCCCAGCCGCCGAGCAGACCGATCAGCAAGATGACCCCCGCTGCGAATGGGATTGCGCCGCTCAGCGTTGCCCATGCGCCGCCGATCAGGGTGATCCCGCTGACCACGAATGCAGCCCATAACGCCAAGGGCCGACTGGCATAGCCGGCGGCAATCGCGCCGCTCCCGCCCGAAACGCCGGTATGATTGGCCAACGCATCGGTGTCGGCATCGGCGTATTCATCAGCGTAATGCGCAGCGAGATTGGCCAGCATTGTGAGGGTCAGCCCAATGGCCTGCCGCGACCAGTCGATTGGCCCAGCAGCGAAGGCCAGCGCGACGCCAACCGCATAGGCTAGCGCGCCGCTCGGCAAGATCAGCGGGCGGCTCATGAGCCAAAGACCGTAGAGGGTTTGAGAGTAAGCGGCCATGCTGTCTTACTTTTGTAGCCTGTAGCGACAACATTGGTCGTCCTCATCATACCAGAGTTTGAGAGCGCGGCTTGCCAACCTGCCTCATTTTCTCAGCGTTGCTTGAGCTGCGCTTGAGCGAATCTTGAGCTTTACGCTGCATACTGGCGCCGGTGAGATGATCACGTGCAACGGAGGTATCCAGTATGCAGCGTTTGTTTATGCTTTTGTTTGTGGCGTTGGCGGCGTGTAGCCAACCTGCGGCTCCTAGCCCGATGGCCGGCATGGATCATGCAACGGCGCATGGCAGTGACGCGCCGTATGACGCGCTCTTCATTGATAGTATGATAGAACATCACGAGGGCGCAATTGCGATGGCGCAGCAGGCATTGCAGGCGAGTCAAGATGAGCGGATTCGCCAATTGGCCGAGGCGATCATTGGCGCTCAGGAAGCCGAGATTGCGCAGATGCGGCAGTGGCGGCAGGCATGGTATCCTGATCTACCACCAACCGGTGGGATGGGAATGGAGATGGGGCCGATGGCGGTGCCGGATGGCGATGCGCCCTTTGATCAACGCTTCCTTGCGGCAATGATCCCGCATCACGAAGGCGCGATCGCAATGGCGCGCCAAGCCTTGCAGAAGGCCGAACACGCTGAAATCAAGGCGCTGGCGCAGACCATTATTGCCACCCAAGCGGCTGAGATCGCGCAGATGCGGGCGTGGTTAGCCCCGTAGCGATATCTTTAACAGGAAACCTACGGTCAAGGAGCGGCGGCCCAGTGGGTCGTCGCTACGGGTGATGATGCCTATGCCTACGGTTCTGATCGTCGAAGACGAAACGCGCCTGCGCGAACTGGTGCAGCGCTACCTGACCCAAGCTGGTTTCCGGGTTGCGCAAGCGGCTGATGGCCAGAGTGCGTTGGCGCGGGCGCGCGATCTGCAACCAGACTTGATCATTCTTGATCTGATGCTGCCGGAACTCGATGGGCTGGCGGTGTGCCGGCAGTTGCGCACGTTCTCGCACGCCTACATCCTGATGTTGACCGCGAAGGCAGAGGAGATTGACCGGGTAATAGGGCTTGAGGCCGGCGCAGACGATTATTTGGTCAAACCCTTCTCGCCACGCGAATTGGTGGCGCGCGTGCAGGCGATGTTTCGCCGGCCCCGCCATCTGAGCAGTGACGAAGCGCAGCGCATCCGCTACGGCCCGCTCGTGATTGATCCGGCGGCGCATGCGGTCTGGCTTGATGGTACCCCGATTACGCTGACCCATCTAGAGTACTCGTTGCTGTTCGTTTTGTCCACTGCGCCGGGACGAGTCTTTTCCCGCGCCCAACTGCTCGATCGGGTATGGGGCAACGACTATTTCGGCGATGATCACGTGGTAGAAGTGCATATTGCCAACTTACGCAAAAAGTTGGGCGATGATCCGGGCCGGCCCCGCTTTATTTTTACGGTGCGCGGCGTTGGTTATCGATTCGGAGAGCGACCATGAAGGGGTGGTGGGCGCGGGGCAGTTTGCGACGGCGGTTGCTGTGCGCTCATTTGGTGACGATCGCTGCCGGCGCAATCACACTGCTGGGCACAACGCTGCTCTTTGCGCCGAGTCTGCACGATCGCCTGATGATTGCGTGGCTGGGGCCACACTGGAGCATGACAGCCGACGCTGGCATGGTTGAGATGGAGCGGGCGACGAATGCGATCTTTACCTTGGCGATGGCACAAGCGCTGGCGATCAGCAGCGGCGTAGCGATACTGGTAGCAGTGATGGTGAGTCTGGCAGCTTCGCGCCAGATCGCTCAACCGCTCGAACGGCTATTAGTCGCGGCGCAACGGATTGCTGCCGGCCACTACCGCGAACGAGCGCCAGTGCAAGGCGATTACGAATTGGCCCGGCTAGCGGCCCAATTCAACACGATGGCCGCAGCGCTAGAGAACGCTGAGCAGCGGCGGGTGGCCTTGATCGGCGATGTCGCTCACGAATTGCGCACGCCGTTAGCGACAATTGCCGGCTATGTTGAAGGCATGCTTGACGCTGTGGTAGAACCGGATGAAGGAACATGGGCACTAGTGCTGGATGAGGTGAACCGCTTGCGCCGCTTGGCCGGCGATTTGCAAGAGCTGTCGCGGGTAGAAGCAGGGCAGGTGGCGCTTAACACCACGGCAGTCGCGCCGGCGGCGCTGTGCGCGGCAGCACTGGCCCGGCTGGAGCCGCAGTTTGCCGAAAAGGGAGTGATGCTACGCATCCACGTTGCGCCCGATCTGCCACCGGTCAGCGCCGATCCCGATCGCGTGTTGCAAGTGTTGATCAACCTGCTCGGCAATGCACTGCGCTACACGCCGGCAGGGGGCGAAGTAGTGGTGCAGGCAGTGAAAGCCGGCGATACAGTGCGGTGGGCTGTGCGCGACACCGGTATCGGCATCGCTGCCGAGCATCTGCCCCATCTCTTCGAGCGCTTCTACCGGGTTGATAAGGCGCGGACGCGCGCCACCGGCGGCGCTGGCATCGGCTTGACCATCTGCAAGGCGCTGGTCGAGTTGCACGGCGGGCAGATTTGGGTCGAAAGCGCCGGGTTGGGGCAAGGGGCAACATTCTTTTTTACCCTCCCGCTATTCCACCGCTACGAATAGCGCTGCGGCTATGCGCTGCCCAAGCACGAGCGAGCGTTGATCGAGGCGAATGACCCAGCGGTGGAACGGGTCGGGCACCCGAATCAACGCGCGTCCCGGCAAGAGTTCATGGCTCCAGAGCCGCTGCAACCGGTGTGGCTCATAGCTCACCCATTCGGCGATGCGCGTAAGCCGGCAGCGCTGGCCGAGGGGCGCATCGGTCAAGCGCTGCTCGTGGGCAGGTGGCGCGCCGCGACCGGGGATGGGGTTGCCATGCGGGCACACTGTCGCAGAGCGGGTCAGCTCGATGACCCGCTCGATAAACAACGGTGACACAGCCGGCGCTAGGCGGCTTGCCTCGCGATGCACAAACATCCACGGCACGCCAAGCACATCAAGCAGAAACCGCTCAAGCAAGCGATGCCGGATTTGCAGATGGCGCGCGATGAAGCTGCCGGCGGCTGTCAACTCCAGCGCCCCGCTGGTTGCCACTGTCACGAGATTGCGCGCGAACAGATTGCGCAACACCGGCCAGATGTCCTCGCTGTCACTGTAGAGCGAGTATGCCAATTGGAGGGCGTGAACCTCTGCTTGATCTTCGGCCAGATCGGCCAACGCTAGCAGGCAAGCCGATTCTGGCGTTGTAAGATGCATGGCAAGGTTTGGCGGCAAGAATAACGAAGGCGTTGTCACCATACCATCCCCGTCGCGCCTTATCTATACCTATCACTCAACCGTGATGGGCATGAAACGGTTTGCCACGCGGCTCGACCGGCAGATCGGGCCGGCTGGTATCCTGAATGATCTCGTGTAGCTCAAGCTTATTCGGCGCGGTAAACGCCTCTTTCGGCAACGTGCCTGAACGGGCATGGCCTTGGCGAAACTCATCTGAGCGCACCCATGCCTCAAAATGGGCGCGGCTCTCCCACGTTGTGAGAACGATGTAGGGATCGCCGGGATTCACTGGGCGCAGCAGTTGATTGCTGATAAAACCGGGCATGCGATCAACTAGCCGGGCGCGATTGCGGAAGGTTTCCTCGAACAGATCGGCATAATCGGGGTGAACGTAAATACGATTCGCGGTCGTAATCATAGGTGCTCCTTATCAACCGAATCCATACTGTCGCCGGGTACGCAGGATCAGAGCCAGAAAGAAGGGGCCGCCGGCAAAGGCGGTAAACAGCCCGACCGGAATCTCAGCCGGAGCGGCCAGCGTGCGGGCCAGCAGATCGGCCAACACCAGCAAGATCGCCCCGCCGAGCGCACAAGCTGGGATGAGCCAGCGGTGGTCGGGGCCAATCGCGAGGCGGACGATATGCGGCACGATCAGGCCGATAAATCCGATCGGGCCGGCGAGGGCGACGGCGGCGCCGGTAGCCAGCGCTGCCATCAAGACCGCTGCTCGCTTGATCCATTCGGTGTTGACGCCAAGGTGACGGGCTTCGGTCTCGCCCAAAGCAAACAGATTAAGGTAGAAGCCCAGCCGGGGCGCGCTGAATAACACTAGTAGAATTGGGGGCGCCGCGGCCAGCACTGTCTCCCACAGTGCGCCACCCAGCCCGCCGAGTGTCCAGAAGACGATGGAACGCAATTGGGCATCATCGGCCAGATACGTCAGCAAACCGGTGGTCGCGCCGGCCAGCGCATTCAGTGCCAACCCAACCAGCAACAACATTGCGACATCGGTGCGGCCATGGCGGCGCGACAGCCGGTAGACAAGCAGCGTGGTTGCACTGCCGGCAAGGAAGGCGGCAATGGGCAAGGTATAGATGCCGAACACAGCCACGCCACTAATAATCGTGAAGACAGCTCCTAGCGCCGCGCCGCTGCTCACGCCGATCAGGCCGGGATCGGCAAGCGGATTGCGGAAGATACCTTGCAAGAGCACACCGCTCACCGCTAAGGCAGCGCCCACCAACCCGCCCAACACCACTCGCGGCAAGCGGATATTCCAAAGCACCGCCAGTTGTTGGGGGGTAAAGGCTACCTCAAGGTTGATGCCAACCTTACTGAGAATGATGGCTAGCGCTACATCAGGGGGGATGGCGACGGCTCCGATCCCCGCGCCCAGCAAGAGCGCGCCGATCAGCGCCATCGCCAACACCGGCAGCAACCAGCCCCGGCCAACGGTAGCCAAGCGTTGGTTAGTGGGCATCGTTGCTGCGCTCATGATCCCCCCGTTTGCGCCACAGCAGCGCGGAAGGCGGAGACGAGATCAGCTAATGCCTGCCCGGTGCGCGGCCCCATGCCGTTCAAGTAGAGATCGTCAAAATCGACGACGCGCCGTTGCTGGCCGGCAGGCGTATCGGTCAGACCGGGGATGCTCAAGAGGCCATCGATGCCGCCGACCGATTCGAGGCCTTTGGTCAGAACCAAGATCACATCGGGTTGCGCGGCAATCACTATTTCCGGGCTGATCGGCGCATAATTAACAACGCCGGCCTCGGCGGCAGCATTGATCCCGCCAGCAGCAGTAATCATTGCATCAATAGCCGTATTAGCGCCGGCCACCTGCTGCACATCAGTGCCGCGCAGGTAGAGGAAGAGCACGCGCGGCTGGCGAGGCAGGGTACTGGCCTCGGCGCGCGCTTGGGCAATCTCGGCCTCAACTTGGCCGGCCAACTCGTAGCCGCGTTGCGGAATGCCAAGGGCGCGCGCAACAAAGATAATCTTCTGGGCAGGAGATTCAAGCGTTGGCGGATTAGCCGTCAGCGCGATCGGCACTCCGGCTGAACGCACTTGGGCCAACGCTTCCGGCGGGCCGGCAAACTCGTTGCCGATCACCAGTGTAGGATTAAGCGACAGAATGCCTTCAGCGTTGAGCCGGCGCTGATAACCGATGCTCGGCAACGCCTTAGTCTTCTCGGCAGGGTAGGTGGCGCTGATATCCACACCAACCACATAATCACCCATCCCCAGCGCAAAAATAATCTCGGTTATATCGCCAGATAGGCTGACAATCCGATCGATCGACTCGATCACGACGGTCTCACCCTGATAATCGGTCACGGTTGCCGGCAAGATAGGTTCTCCTGCCGCAGACGCAGGTGTGGCGGCTACAACTTGGGCAGCAGTAGGTGCCGGAGCTGCCGTGGGCGCAGGGGCAACAGTGGCCACTGGGGCAGTAGTGGGGGCCGGAGCTGCCGTGGGCGCATTGACGGTTGAACCTGCGCCGCACGCGCTCAGGAACGCAAGCGCCAGCAGCAAAATTGGCAGGTTATTGAGCTTGAGTAACATAGGTCTATACACTCCCTGCATGATCTTCCGGTAAACTCAACACAAGCGGCGTGGCCGCGCGTGGATGTGGTTGCACCGTGATCGGCACGCCGTACACATCGCTCAGCAACTCAGCCCGTAACACGTCCCATGGCGCGCCAATAGCGCGCAGATAGCCCTGATGCATCACCCCGATCCGGTTAGCGTACAGCGCAGCCAGATTAACATCGTGCAGCACAATCAGAGCGGCGCCACCCTGATCGGCCACGCGGCGCGCCAATTGCAACACCCGGTGTTGGTGGCGCAAATCAAGCGCAGCAGTTGGCTCATCAAGCAGCAAGATAGGCGTGGTCTGGGCCAAGACACGCGCCATCTGCACGCGAGCCTGTTCACCGCCAGAGAGCGTTGGCAGGGGGCGAGCAGCGAACGGCGCTGTTTCGGTCTGCGCCAATGCCTCCTGCGCAATCGCCACATCGCGCTCGCTTTCCGCTTGACCGCGCAGATGTGGCGCGCGGCCCATGAGCGCCACCTCTAGCGCGGTAAAGGGCAAGGTCACGGCGATCTGCTGGCGCAACACGGCGCGCCGTTGCGCCTGCGCCAGCGCCGGCATCCGGCTGAGCGCCTGCCCGCCTAGCCAGATCTCGCCGCTGGCCGGCGGCACATCACCAGCCAGCAGACTCAGCAGCGTGCTCTTGCCGGCCCCGTTCGGACCAACCAACGCCACCACCTCGCCGGCAGACAGCGAGAGCGAGACCGCCTGCACCAGCCAGCGTCCGCCGATGTGATAACCGATATCATGGGCAACCAACAGTTCCATAGCGATGATGGGATCTCTTTTGGGACGTGCTAAGCGACGCAATTAGAATATACTAATTTTACGAGTTTGTCAACCAAAAACCGTAAAAACTAGCTAACTGTGGATAGGCGACCTTAACCAGCTTTTGGGCGTAGTCTCACTTGACATGCCCCTCAAGCTGTGTTATACTTCTCCGCGTTGTGAGGGCGTATAGCTCAGCCGGTTAGAGCGCGATCCTGATAAGATCGAGGTCGGTGGTTCGAGTCCACCTACGCCCACCAACATTGAGAGAATAGAGAATGAGCGACATTCTCTATTCTCTCTTGTTTTGGGGCGATAGCTCAGTTGGTAGAGCATCTGCTTTGCACGCAGAAGGTCAGGGGTTCGAATCCCCTTCGCTCCACCAATCACCTCATCCCCTCCTGCGGTGCGGGCGGGCCGTAGCGATGCTGCGGCCCGCTTGTGCTTTAGGGCCGGCCACACCAGCCTAACCCACCGCCTAGGTTGGGCTGGTTTCCAGCAGCGGCAGGTGAGCAGCAAACGCTGCTTGGCTGTTCGGGATCATTCGCAATTTTCAGCACATAGGTAAGAAACAAGGCGTGGCGCAGCCACGTCTTTCAATTTTTCTTTCAATTCGTAAAATCTCGAAAGTACTTGACAAATTTTGAAAATTGCTCTAGACTATGAAAGCAATTCCTAGGAAGTATCAAAGGGCTGTAAGCTTGTTCGTTAGCCGGAAGGTTGATCTTCTATTAAGGACATCGTTCCCGCCAGAGCAGGGGATTGCTTCGGGGGCTGCCGCCCCCTCGCAATGACAGGGAGGCTGCGCGCCTGCGCACTGGCCGGGCGGGGTGCGGTGCAGGGGATGCGTCCCGCTAGAGCGGGGATTGCTTCGGGGGCTGTCGCCCCCTCGCAATGACAGGGGGGCTGCGCCCCTCGCACTGACAGGGGGCCATTTGTCATTGCGAGCCGCCGTAGGCGGCGAAGCAATCTCCCGCGAGCACGGACAGCGACCACTCAGGTGCCGTCTCGTGGTCGCAGGGGATGGCTGTGGGGCTGCGCGCCCGCGCACTGGCCGGGTGAGGTGCGGTGCAGGGGAATGCGTCCCGCCAGCGCAGGGGATTGCTTCGGGGGCTGCCGCCCCCTCGCAATGACAACTGGGCTGTCGCCCCCTCG
>JANWYE010000064.1 GCA_025057175.1 Chloroflexus sp.
AGAAGTGTAAACAACAATTGTGACAGAGGTGTGACATGAAACAGGTAAATCAGAATTGGCGAAACTTTCTGCTTGATGGCGCAATGTTCATTGTTTTTCTCGTCTCGACCGCGCCGCGCTTCAGCGGGCTGGCCATCCACGAGTGGTTGGGTTTGGCGTTGGCGGCTGCGATTATCACCCATCTGCTCTTGCACTGGCAGTGGATTGTTTCGATCGGCAAGCGGTTGTTTGGCAAGACAACGTGGCGATCGCGGCTCAATTATCTGCTCAACGCGCTGCTCTTTGTCGCGTTTACGGTCACGATCGCCACCGGTGTGCTCATGTCGCGGGAAGCGTTGCCGTTGTTGGGGTTAACCATGCCCCGCGATCGCACCCTCGAACTCTTGCACCATCAGGCATCAGATCTGACCGTGTTGATCCTTGGGTTGCATGTCGCCATTCACTGGAGCTGGATTGTAGGCATGGTGCGCCGTTTCTGGCCGCAGCGCAAACCGGCGCTCCCAGCTCAGTTTGAGGAGGTGGCGCGATGAAGATGATAGGACGCATTCTGATAATTGCGGGTGTGGCATGGTTGATTGTGATGGGGATGAATTGGCTGCGGGCGAATAACCTGCTGCCGGTCAATCAGGGTGCTCTGCCGGCAGCAGGGTTTAGCGAGCGAGAGCAGGGTGCGGCATTTTGGCGGCCAGAACGAGGCGCAGGGTTCGTTCGTTCAGAAGATGGCCCGTTTGGCGAGCGTGGCGACCATCACAGCGAGGGGCCGTCGTTAGCCGGGGCAACCGAGATGGTGGGAACGCTGATCAAAATTGGCCTGATTACGCTGATCGTGTTCGTCATTGACCAAGTTGCCCGGTTTGCCAAGCGCCGGCAGCGCCAGAGGGCTGCGCCAATTTAGACTGTGACATGCGGCAATGACCAGAGTAGTTCATTGTCGCGTATCGCCAATCTGGGGCATCGTTTCTGATTCGCTCACAACGACTGATTGCGCCTTACGCAGATAACGCACACGCACAACGTGGATGATTAAGCCGGCCACGAAGAGGCCAAACCCGATGGTATCGGATCCCAAGTCGGCATAGAGCATCGCAAGGCCGGCAATAGCCATTATCACCCGCTCGATCAGGTTGGCTTGCTGGAAGAGCCAGCCACCGAACGCGACGGCCAGCGCGCCGACGGCGACACAACTGGTGAGGAAGGTGATGGCTATGGTGATCCATCCTCCTGCCGCCAAGGCTTCATACCAAGCCGGCTGGAACGCCAGCGCCACCTCAGAGGCAGCTTGCCCAACCTTCGGCAGCAGGAGCAACAGACTGGCGCCGTCAATTGTCAGCGTGAACATAAACGGCACCAAAAAAGCCGGCATACAGTATTTCCAAGCCATAAACATCGTCGGCCATGGCTTGCCGCCGGTAATCGCCGCCGCGGCCATCGGCGCTAGCGCGGTTGGCGGCGAAACATCGGCCAATACGGCGTAGTAGAAGATAAACATGTGGGCGGCCGGTTCAGGCACGCCGACTTGCCGTAACGCGGGCACAATCATCACTGCGGCCAAAATGTACGACGCTGTGACCGGCACGGCCAAGCCAAGCACCCATACCGCCAGCGCGGCGAAAAAGATGGTAAAGAAGATATTGCCGCCGCCGAGATTAACGATCATCCCAGAGATCTTCAACCCCAAACCGGTCAGGGTGACGACCGACACAATAATCCCGGCGCATGCGGTCGTAGCCGCAATCGAGATCACGCTCCTGCCGCCATATTCCAAGGCGCGCAAGATGCGCATATTCTCGTCTTCACCCGGCAGGTTGCGCACCCGCCGGTAGAGCGCAATCGCCGCCGCAATCCCAATCGTGAGCATCATGCCCCAAAAGATGGCAACCGAGGGGCGCATGCGCGGCAAGACGCCGGTCACTTCCAGTAACATCAAGATTGCCGCCAGTGCAGCGCCGGCGGCGAGCGCCTTGAGTGAAGTGAGCCGAGTTTCGGGGCGCAGAAAACTGAGCAGGAAGGCGATAACTATTGACCAATAGACGGCCATGAATGGCGTTAAGCCAATCGCCATCAAAACAGCAACCGCAAAGAGCGATGAAAAGTGATAACCAAATTTCTTGGTCAAATCCCACAACGGTTCAGTTTTAATATCAACTGGCCTTGTGTGCAACAACCGTGAATCGGCTTCGATCATAAGAAAGATCGACAGATAGTAGAGCACAGTTGGCACCATGGCCATAATCAAGACATCGAGGTACGAAATATCAAGATACTCGGCAATCAGGAAGGCGGCAGCGCCGAGGGTAGGCGGCGACAGCGTTGCGCCAATGCCCGACGCCGACAACATACCGGCGGCGACCGTCCGATCATAGCCGGCTTTGCGCAGCATCGGCCATGACAGCGAACTAAGGGTCACAGTTGTCGCGACGCCGCTACCTGACACTGTGCCGAGCAAGAAGCCAGCGGCAGCGACCGTGCGGCCGGGGCCGGCGCTGCTCTTCGATTTACCCAAAGCGGCAAACGACCAATCGATGAAAAACTTGCCAGCGCCACTATATTCCAGCACTGCGCCATAGATGGTAAAGAGGACAATGAATGTCGCAGCGACATCGAGCGGAACGCCAAAAACCCCCTGTAAGGTCAAGTAGTTGGTGCCGATCAAACGCTGGAGCGAAATGCCGCGATGATCAAACGGTTCAGGCACGAGATAGCCGAACAAAGCGTATAAAATCGCGCCAATTGCCACCAGTGTCAGCGCCAAACCGGTCGTGCGCCGGGTCGCTTCGATCACCAACACGAGCATGATAGCCCCCATCGCCAACTCGATGGGGGTGGGCTGGGTGACGCGCTGCAATGCCTCGCGAAAATGCAGGCTGAGGTACACCATACTGGCCACGCTCAGCGCGGCTAGCACGATGTCATACCACGCCACATTAGCACGCGATTTAGCCCGGAACGGGAAGTACAAGAAGGTCAAGACCAGCACCAGCATCAAAAATGTGGCCCGGTAGACCTGCGTCGTGATGATCGCCTGCGTCCAGTAGAGCGCATAAATAGAAAGCGACGCCGCAATGATTCCCGCAATCCATGCCCATGGGCCACTCAGCTTGCGGGTCGCCGACTCGCTCTCGAATTCTTCGATGAGTTGCTCAACCTTTTCGCGGCTGATCTCTTCCGCATCAGGCGAGTCGGGATTGGGCGCGCTGATTGCGGTGCTCATTGTTGTCACCCCTTTGTGATTACATCATGTTGCCTGCCGTCAATCTGTGCAGGCAACGGCGGTCAGCTCGTTGATCCGAAATTGTTACCTATTGGCGCTCGGTCTTAAGCCTGATCCAACGAGCAGTGCCATACCCAAGTCACTGGTTAGAGTGCGGCAGTTTGGCTGCCGCACTCTGCGCGAATCCGGCGTATCTCGATGTAGCTTCATCCGAAAAAGTGAGCCGAGTCTGCTCGCTTACTCTTTCCAGACGCCCCGTTCTTTGTAGAACTCGATGGCCGCCGGGTGGAACGGTATGGACGATCCTTTCACGGCCGATTCAAGTGACAGAGTGCGGGCTGCGGGATGGATCTGATGCACCTCGGTGAGGTTGTCGAAGATTGTCTTCAGAATGCCTTTGACCTGATCGGCTGGCATATCCTCGCGCACCACCAGTAGATTTGCCACGCCGATGCCCGGCACGTCTTTATCAGTGCCTTTGTAGGTGCCGGCAGGCAGCACCGTCGCGACATAGATTGGGCCGTACTTGTCAACCATCGCCTTGAGCAACGGGCTGGTGTCAATAAAGACGACCTTCTCTGTCGTCACAAGGTCGGTCACTGCTGCCGTCGGCAAGCCGCCGATCCAGAAGAAAGCGTCGATCTTTTGATCTTTCATGGCGGCCACCGAGTCGGCCACACCTAGATTTTCGGGGGTAATATCGGCCACGCTCAGCCCGGCGGCTTCGAGCAGGCGGATTGCCGCCGTTTCGGTGCTGCTGCCGGCTGAACCAATAGAGACCGGCCGGCCCTTCATGTCGGCCACGCTGGTGATACCTGCATCGGCGCGGGCAACCACGTGGATGAAGCTTTGGTAGAGGACGGCGATTGCCGCTGCTGGCACTTTGCCGGTGTCTTTGTAGGCGGCAACGCCGTTGATCGCGTCATACGCTGAGTCGGCGGTGGTAAAGCCGATCTGGGCTTCACCATTCTGGAGCAGTTTCAAGTTATCGACCGAGCCGCCAGTCTCTTGGGCAGTGGCTTCGGTATTGGGCATCTTTTCAGTCAAAATACGGGCTAGACCGCCACCATAGGGGAAGAAGACGCCACCAGTGCCGCCAGTGCCAATAATGAGGCGGAGTTTGCCACTGGGGGCGGCAGTGGGTTGGGTGGGCGCTGCCGCCGTGGGCTGGCTAGGCGCCGTGCCGGGGCCTTGCCCACATGCCGCTAGAGCAAGGGCCAACGCTAACCAGAGAAGCACCATTCGCGCGACCATGCACCTTCTCCTTTCCATCCTTGGATCATCTGTTGTGCCTGTGCTATCGAAAAGCAGCCGCTAGGCTGAGCAGAGAGGTTCTAGAGTGGCGTTCTGGCTGCGTTCGCGCAGCTTCACGCTCAGGCGAAGGTGTCACCCTGCGTTATGGTTTGGTCTGTCACTCACCCATACCACTTGGCACGTCTTAGGGAACATATTGGTCGAGCATCAGTGGTCAATTGCAGCGTTGATTGTCGGCAGCGAAAAACCGCAAGACTCCCTGCCTCTCGTGAGACAGGGCAACAATTATTAGGTTCAGCGTAGACACAAACTGCGGCTACTCCGCCGAGCTTGAGTATTGCGTTATGATCAAGTCTTGAGCAAGGATGAGTTTTGGAATTGCTTAGTAGTTTACACACGAGCGGCAGAGTCGTCAAGATGGATAGAGATCTTAATTATGGGTCGGTTCATGAGATAAAGAGTACAAAAGATCATCCCGTGAAAGTCGTGAAGATAACAGTTTTAGATAAAACAGTTCTTTCCATGCCAATTTACCCCTCTGACCAACCAGTTACGCTTGAGCCTCCTCATCACGGTTGCCTGCGCTCCTGCCACCGCCGCCATACGCCGACCGGATACCCAACCATTTTGGCGGTGTCGCCGGTCAGCCGGATCAGCGGCACGAGCGCCAATGCGGCCAGCCGTTCACCCAGTGGCCTGCCCCGCAACTTGGGCCAGAGCCGGCGGTAGGGGCCACGGGTGTAGGCGGCCACTCCCAGCCCGATCAGTGCGCCGATCGGCGCGCGCAGGCGTGGTTGTTTGACAGCAATGCCCAGCAGCCCGCTGAGGGTCAGGTATACCGCATAGCGCAGCGCGTGGCGCTGTGGCCACAAGCCGGCCCGCCCATCGCCGCGAGCGTAGGTGTAGTACTGGCGGATGAAGGCGCGTAGGGTGGAACGTGGCGCGAAATGTACGACTGCTTCTGGCACAAAGACGCGGCGAAAACCGGCTTGTTCGGCTGCCAGATCAAAGAGAAGGTCTTCGCAATGGCTGGCCCATTCGGGAAACCCGCCCACCGCTTCCCACACCGCTTTGCGAAACGCCATTGATTTACCGAAGGGCAAAAAGCTGGCCGGATCGATCTCGCTGCTGCGGCGGTAATTCGTCTCGCCGAGCGCCAGCGCAAAGAGTGAGCGCGGCGTGGGGTGGAAGAAGCCTCCTACCAGATCGGCTGCGCCGGCCTCGATCGGAGCCACAATGCGGGCTAGCCAGTGCGGATCGAGGGTCAGACCGGCGTCAGTGCTGGCGATGATGGGGCCGCGGGCATGGCGAATGGCGTTGTTACGGCCCGACGAAATGTTGTGCCCGCCGCGCACCAGCTTGATCTGCGGGTAGCGCGCGGCGTAAGCGGCGACGATGGCCGGCGTTTCGTCAACGCTCTGGCAATCGTTGATCACAATCTCAGTGGCGGGCCGAGTCTGCGCCAACATCGAGTCGAGCAGCGCGGCGATGTTGTCAGCTTCGTCGCGCGCAGTGCAGATGATCGAAACAGATTGATGTTCGCTTGTCGCCATTGCAGAAGGGCTTCTGGTACAATACGTTATAAGCACTTATGCGCTATTGTACCAGACGAGGTTGTCATGACTGATCTGCACGGATTTGAGCTGCTGCGCGATGAATTCATTCCCGAAATAAACACGCGCGCTCGCCTGTATCGCCATATCAAGACCGGCGCTGAGCTTCTCTCGCTCGAAAATGATGACGAGAATAAGTGTTTTGGCATCACCTTCCGCACGCCGCCGCGCGACTCGACCGGCATTGCCCATATTCTTGAGCATTCGGTGCTCTGCGGGTCGCGCAAGTATCCGGTTAAAGACCCCTTCTTTACACTGGTGAAGGGATCGGTGCATACCTTCCTCAACGCGATGACCTACCCGGATAAGACAACCTATCCGGTGGCCAGCACCAATTTGAAAGATTTCTACAATCTGGTTGATGTCTATCTCGATGCGGTCTTCTTCCCGCGCATTACCCCTGAAGTGCTCAAGCAAGAGGGCTGGCACTTCGAGCTGCCGGCGCCTGACGCGCCGCTCACTATCAAGGGCGTGGTCTACAACGAGATGAAGGGAGCCTATTCGTCACCCGATGGCTTGCTCTACCGCTATTCGCAACAGTCGCTCTTTCCTGATACCACCTACGGCCATTCGTCGGGGGGCGACCCGCAGGTTATTCCTGATCTTACCTACGAGGCGTTTAAGCGCTTCCACGAGACGCTGTACCATCCCTCGAATGCGCGCATCTTCTTCTACGGCGATGACCCACCGGAAGAGCGGCTGCGCAAGCTCGACGAGTACCTCAGCCAGTTCGAGCGGCTCGATCCGCCCTCGCAGATCGAGAAGCAGGCTCGTTTTAGCGAACCGCGCGTGTTTGAGTATACCTTTAGCGCCGATGAAGACAACCAGAAGGGCATGGTTATGCTCAACTGGTTGATCGACGATAATCGTGACCCAGCCGAGTTGATGGCGCGTGAGCTGCTGAGCTATATCCTGCTGGGGAACGCGGCAGCGCCGTTGCGCAAGGCGTTGATCGATTCGGGTCTCGGCGAAGAGGTGGTTGGCGGCTACGAGAGCGATCTGCTCCAGCAGACCTTCTCGGTGGGCATGAAGGGGATTGATCCGGCCAATGCAGCGCAGGTTGAGGAGTTGATCCTGCGCACGCTGACCGAACTTGCCGAGCAAGGCATTGATCCCGAAACAGTTGCCGCAGCGTTCAACACGTTTGAGTTTAGTTTGCGCGAGAACAACACCGGCAGCTTCCCGCGCGGTTTGGTGCTGATGCTGCGCGCGCTCAGCACGTGGCTGTACGACGACGACCCCATTGCGCCGCTGCGCTTCGAGGCTCCGCTGGCAGCGGTGCGCGCGGCGGTAGCGAATGGCGAACGCCTCTTCGAGCGCCTGATCCGTGAGCTGTTGCTCACGAATCCACACCGCACCCGCGTCACGCTGCGTCCCGATCCCGAACACGCGGCGCGCCTAGCCGCCGCCGAGCAGGCCCGGATTGATGCCTTTGCCGCGACCCTCGATGACGACAAGCGAGCGGCGCTGGTCGCTGAGACGCAGGCGCTGGCTGAGTGGCAGCAGACGCCCGATCCGCCGGAGGCGATTGCCGCAATTCCGACCTTGCGCCTCGCCGATCTCGACCGCGCAGTCAAGCATATTCCGACCGAAATTGATGAGCGCGGCGGGGTGAAACTCTTGCGCCATAACCTCTTCACTAACGGCATCGTCTACCTCGATCTGGCCTTCGATCTGCGGGCTTTGCCACCGCACCTTTTACCCTACGTGCCGCTCTTTGCCCGTGCCCTGACCGAGATGGGCACCGCGACCTCGGATTTTGTGCGCCTGTTGCAGCGCATCGGGCGGGAAACGGGTGGCATTTACGCGGCCACGATGACAGCTACCGACATCGTGACCACAGCGCCGGTGGGCCGGCTCATGGTGCGTGGCAAGAGCACAGTGGCCCAAGCGACCGAATTGCTGCGGCTGCTCAGCGAGATTCTCCTAACGGTGCAGCTCGACAATCGCGACCGCTTCCGCCAAATCGTGTTGCGTGCCCGCGCCAACAAGGAATCGTCGCTGGTGCCGGCAGGGAATGCCTATGCTCGCCAGCGCCTCGCTGCCCGTTTCGCCCCAGCCGAGTGGGCCGACGAGCAGATGGGCGGCGTCTCGGCGATCTTCTTCCTGCGCGAGCTTGAACAGCGGGTACAGCATGACTGGCCGAGAGTGTTGGCCGATTTAGAAGCAGTGCGGACAGCGCTGATCAACCGGCGCGGGTTGGTGGCTAATCTCACCCTCGATGACGGTAATCAGCCAGCAGTGTTGCCGATGCTGACTGCCTTCCTCTCCGAGCTGCCCGATGCCGCGTACACACCAGCGCATTGGCCGGTGCGCAGCGCCGAAGGTGGCGAAGGGATGATCATTCCGGCGCAGGTCAACTATGTCGCTAAGGGGGTCAATCTGCACGCGCTTGGAATCCGGCCTAGCGGCGCGGCGATGGTCGTGTTGCGCCACCTGCGGATCGACTACCTGCTCGACTGCATTCGCATTCAGGGAGGGGCGTATGGCGCCGGCGGCAGCTACGATCGCAGCACTGGCCTGTTCATCACAACTTCGTACCGCGACCCTAACCTCTTGCGCACGCTTGATGTCTATGACGAGATGGCGACCTTCTTGCAAGAGACGGCGCTTGATCCGGCGACAGTCGAGCGGGCGATTATCGGGACGATCGGTGATATGGACGCTTACCAGTTGCCGGATGCGAAGGGGTACACAGCATTGGTGCGCTATTTGACCAGCGTGAGCGACGAGTATCGCCAGCAGATCCGCGATCAGGTCTTGGCGACCACGCCAGCCGATTTCGTTGCCTTTGCCGAAGCGGCGGCGGCGTTGCGCGATCACGGTCAGGTAGCAGTGTTGGGTTCGGCCGAAGCGATTGAGGCGGCCAACCGCGAACGCCCCGGATTGTTAACGCCGGTGAAAATCCTGTAGGGTCACACGGCCGTGTGACCCGTAGGGCAGCACGGCTGTGCGCCCCCGCAGGGCAACACGGCTGTGCGCCCCCGCAGGGCAACACGGCCGTGCGCCCCCGTAGGGCAGCACGGCTGTGCGCCCATGTGGCAGCACGGCTGTGCGCCCATGTAGGGCAGCACGGCTGTGCGCCCATATGGCAACACGGCTGTGCGCCCGTATCGGCGCGTAGCGGGCGGGGTACCCGTACTCTTGAACGGAGGAGGCCATGACGACCAACGACCCAACCAAATCGATCGGATCAATCGCCTACGAAGCGACCATTGCCGAGCTACAAGCGGCAATGGAGAGCGGCGCAATCACTGCTCAAGCGTTGACCATGGCCTGCCTCGAACGGATCGAAGCGCTCAATCGAGCGGGGCCATGCCTCAACGCAGTGATCGAGGTTAGCCCGGCGGCGCTCGAAACAGCGATCGCGCTCGACACCGAGCGTGATGCGCGCGGGCCGCGCAGCCCCTTGCATGGCATTCCGATCTTGCTCAAAGACAATATTGACACCCTTGATGACACCGCTACCACTGCCGGATCGCTGGCCCTGCTCGGCTCGCGCCCGGCGGCGGAAGCGACAGTCGCGGCCCGTCTGCGCGCTGCCGGCGCAGTGATTTTGGGCAAGGCCAACATGAGCGAATGGGCCAACTTTCGCAGCACCTCCTCGTCGAGCGGGTGGAGCGCGCGCGGCGGGCAGGCGCGCAATCCGCACGTGCTGACGCGCAGCCCCTGCGGGTCGAGTTCAGGCTCGGCGATTGCCGTTGCCGCCAGCATGTGCGTTGCGGCGATCGGTACCGAAACCGATGGCTCGATCTCGTGCCCCTCGGCGTTGTGCGGCGTGGTTGGGATCAAGCCCACCGTAGGTTTGACCAGCCGGGCCGGCGTGATCCCGATTAGCTTGACGCAAGACACCGTTGGGCCGCACGCCCGCTGCGTCGCCGATGCGGCCACGGTGCTCAGCATCATTGCCGGCCCCGATCCGCGTGACCCGGCGACGGCGGCAGCAGCCGGCCACGCGCGTCCCGACTATCGCACCTGTCTGCAAGCTGATGCGCTGCGTGGCGCGCGCATCGGAGCGCTGCGCAGTGATCGCTTTGCCGGCTTTGGTCGCCACGTTGAACAAGTCTTCGCGGCGGCGTTGGCGGCGATGAGTGATGCTGGCGCGCATATTGTCGATCCGGTGTCGCTGCCTGATGAGTTAGTGGCTTTCAGTGAGGCTGAGCTAACGGTATTGCTCTATGAGTTTAAGGCGACGCTGAATCAATATCTGGCCGAGCGTGTTCCCGATCCGCAAGCAGCCGTTCCAGCGCCACGCTCATTGGCCGAATTGATTGCCTTTAACGAACAGCACGCCGATCGCGAACTACTGTTTTTCGGTCAAGAGCTGTTGTTGCAAGCAGCAGCGGTCGGTGATCTGGATGATCCGGCTTACCGGCAGGCGCTGGCGGCCAGCCGTGATGCGGCGCGGCAAGCACTAGATACGGTGCTCTATGAAAAGCAACTCGATGCGCTGGTTGCGCCGGCGACTGGGCTGGCGTGGCCGATCGACCTAATCGGCGGCGATCGCTACCTTGGCGGTAGCAGCTCTTTGCCTGCGCGGGCCGGCTACCCGATCATCACGGTGCCAGCCGGTATGGCCTTTGGCTTGCCGGTTGGTATCAACTTCATCGGCGGCGCGTGGTCGGAACCGATGCTGATCCGGTTGGCGTATGCCTTCGAGCAAGCCACCCGCTTCCGCCACCCGCCGGCCTACCGCGAGCGGATTGTAGGGGATACGTAGCGGCATAGCGCGCCGCTATGCCTCCACAAGCATAGCGACGCGATGCCGCTACTACCGAACCTCGAAAACTTCTTTATCAACAAGCTCGATCTCAACCGGGTATTGGCCGGTAAAACAGCCGGTGCAGAAGGTCGCCGGGTCGCGCCCGGTCGAACGGATCAGGCCTTCGAGGCTCAGGTACGCTAGACTGTCGGCGCCGAGATGTTGGCGAATGCCTTCGATCGTCAAGCGGTGAGCAATCAGTTCAGGGTAAGTCGCCATATCGACGCCGAGGAAGCAGGGGTGGCGGATCGGCGGTGACGAGACGCGCACATGCACTTCGCGCGCGCCGGCCTCGCGCAGCAAGCGCACAATCGGGCCGCTGGTGTTACCGCGCACAATGCTGTCATCAACCAACACTACTCGCTTGCCGGCCAAATTGTCAGTCAGCGCATTGAACTTGAGCGCAATGCCTAACTTGCGCAGCCGGTCATCGGGTTGAATGAAGGTGCGGCCAATGTAGCGATTCTTGATCAACCCTTCCGAGTACGGAATACCCGACTCTTGCGCATACCCGATCGCTGCCGGCGTTGCGCTGTCAGGCACGGCGATCACCACATCAGCATCGCACGGCGCTTCGCGGGCCAATTCGCGGCCTTGCGCCACCCGCATCGCATGCAGCACCTTCCCGTGCAAAACGCTGTCGGGGCGAGCGAAGTAGATGTATTCAAACAGGCAAGCGGCTGTGTGGAGCGATGGCTGGCGGGCAACGACTTGCGGCCCATCGAGCGTAATTTTGAGAATCTCGCCCGGTTCGATCTCGCGCACAAACTCAGCGCCAATCGTGCCAAGGGCGCAGCTTTCAGAAGCGACCACCCAGCCCTGTTCGCCGAGTTGGCCGAGACAGAGCGGGTGCAATCCCCACGGATCACGCACCGCGTAGAGCGCATCACGGGTGAGCACCGTCAAACAGTAAGCGCCTTGCGCCCGCACCATAAAGACCTTCAGCTTCTCTTCCCACGTCCGCCCCTCGCCGCCGGCCAGCATCTGGGTGATCACTTCGCTATCACTGCTGCTGGTCAGCCCAACCCCGCGCTGCAACAACTCGCGGCGGAGCGCGGAAGCATTGGTGAGATTGCCGTTGTGGCCGACTGCCAGCGGCCCCAATGCGCTTTCAACAACGAAAGGCTGCGCATTCTCTAGTTTCGAGGAACCGGTGGTCGAGTAGCGCGTATGGCCGATTGCCATATAACCACTGAGCGGGCGCAGCTTCTCTTCATCAAAGACTTGCGCAACCAGCCCCATGTTCTTATAGTAGCGAATGCTGCGTCCGTTGCTAACAGCGATACCGGCGCTCTCTTGGCCGCGATGCTGGAGAGCGTAGAGACCGAAGAAGGTCAGGCGGGCAACATCAGCGTCAGCGGCGACAATGCCAAACACACCGCACTCGTGACCCGGTTTGTCATCAGGTATGGCGGGTTCACCCGTCTCACCGGAGATGGTATGATTACGATCAGCTACGCCTGACAGCGATTGATCGTTCATGGAAAATGATCCTCCTGCGCGCAGGTTTGGGGACTCGTTGCATCATTGCTATCTATAGAAAGTATAACACGGATCGGTATGTCATCATTCGACCATACGACACCGCGGGCTGGCCTCTCGTGGGGGATGGGCTGCCTGTTAGCAGCCTTGTTGCTGATTGCGCTGGGCATTGGCGGGTTTTTGCGGCTGGTGGAAATTGGCCTGAGCCTCTTCGGTTCGGGCGGCATTGGGCGCGCAGTTGTGATTTGGATCGGCCTGAGCGTAGGCGCGGTGGCCTTTGCGATCTGGGCCGGTCTAGGGCGCGGCGCGATGCGCGTCGCTGCGGTGCGCTGGCTGGCGGCGTTACCGCTGCCGGCATTGCTCGCGCTCACGGTGTTGATCCCCTCGGCGGAAAGCCAATTGATCGCGCTGGCCCAGCTTGGCCTAAGCCTGCTCTATGCGCTTGCGCTGGCTGGGTTGACGCGCCGGACGGTGGAGTGGCGATGGACGCCCATCGCCGCGAGCACAGGGTTGCTCTTGGCGTTGCCGTGGTTGGCGATTGGCGCGCCCGGTTCGTGGCTCGATGTGGCGTTGGCATTGTTGCTCGGCGCTACCGTGGGTTGGGCTGGCGGGCAACTGTTGGCGTGGCGACCACCGCTGAGTTGGCAGCAAGCCGGCGTTTCTTCCAGCGTGTGGCTAGCCGAAGGCGCTGCGCTCAGCCTGCTGTTGTTAATCTTGAGCCGGGCGCTTGGGCCGAACGGCGCGGCGTTCGTCTTCCTCTGTTGCGCGCCAGCCAGTGGCTGGCTGTGGCTGGCGCTAGGCCGGCAGGCGGGCCTCGCCGCTGCTGCGCCGGTTTCAGCCCTATTCGGTATGTTTTTCTTTGGCTTGCCAATAGGGTTGACCGATCCAGACGCGCTGGTGACGTTGCTGCTGTTCAGCAGCTTTCCTGAAGGGTTTCATTTCGCCATGCTGGCCGCTGCCGGACAGGCCGTGCTGGCCTTGCTGGCAACGCCACTGGCCCTCTTTGTTGCCGATCAGCGGGTTCATGGTATCGGCGCTGGCCTTGCCGCAGTGGCCGGCTTGGCGCTCTTGATCGCCGGTGGCCGGGCCGCGCCGGCCGGTGACCGCTTGTTCGTCGTCTTGCGCGACCAAGCTGATGTGAGCAGGTTGGCGGCGATCACCGGCTACAATCAACGCCGGGTGGCCGTCTATCAACAGTTAACTGCGCATGCCGAGGCAACACAGACCGATCTTCGGGCTGCGTTAGATCGGCTAGGTGTGCGTTATACGCCCTACTACCTCGTCAATGGGTTAGAGGTCGAGGCTGATCTCCCGTTGCGCCTCTGGTTGCAGAGCCGGCCAGAAGTGGCGGCGGTGATGCCCGCGCCGCACTTGCGGCCCTTGCCAGTTGCGCCACTACCGGCAACGGGCGACCAACCGCCGCCAGATGAACCGCCGTGGAATTTGACCATGATCGGCGCGCCGGAAGCGTGGGCATTGGGCGCGCGTGGCGCCGGGATTATTATCGGGCAGGCCGATTCGGGCGTCGCGGCTGATCATCCCGAACTGAGTGACGCTTATGCCGGACGCACGGTCAATGGCGTCGAGCACGCTTACCACTGGCTCGATCCGTGGACGGGGGCAACTGCGCCGTACGATCTTGGCGGGCACGGTACGCATACCTTGGCCACGGCGCTCGGCAATAGCGTTGGCGTCGCACCCGATGCCCAATGGATTGGCTGCGTCAACTTGGCCCGCAATCTCGGCAACGCCCCCCGCTACCTCGACTGCATGCAATTTCTGTTTGCGCCTTACCCGCCCAATGGCGATCCATTGCGTGATGGCGATCCGGCCCGCGGCGCGCATGTGCTCAACAACTCGTGGGGTTGCCCGCAAGACCTCGAAGGTTGCGCGCCAGATGCGTTGCAACCGGCGGTGCGGGCACTGCGCGTCGCCGGGGTGTTTGTGGTGGCGAGCGCCGGCAATGATGGCCCGGCGTGCCATTCGCTCAACGCGCCGTTAGCCATCTACGACGAGGTGATGACGGTTGGCGCAGTGGATGCTGACGGCCAGCTTGCGCCGTTTAGCAGCGTTGGCCCGGTGCAGAGCGATGGCAGTGGGCGCGCCAAGCCCGATCTGGTTGCGCCGGGGGTGGCGATCCTGTCAGCCTATCCTAACCAGAGTTATGCGCGCGCCGATGGCACCTCGATGGCCGGGCCACACGTCGCCGGCGCGGTAGCGCTGCTCTGGTCGGCCAACCCGGCGCTGATTGGCAATATTGATGAGACAGAGCGCATCCTGCGCGAAACCGCCCGTCCATACACTTTTGATGATGGCAATCGCTGCGGTGATGGCAATAGCGTTGGCGCCGGCATTCTCGATGTAGCGGCAGCGGTGCGGCGCGTGATCAAATAGGAGGATGTTCGTGTCGTTCGCTTGATGTGATACACTCATGCTATGAACCGTCGCTTATCATCGCTCATCCAAACTATGACCTTACGCTACCAGCGCGCTGCGCTGGCATTTCTCGTTCTCCTCTCACTGGTGACGCTGGTTGTTGCCTTGAGCGCACTGGGAGATGCGACGCTGCGCGCTGAATGGCCGCGTTTGGTCGGGATGCTGGCTTGTCTTGGCGCAATGCTAAGTCTGGCGTGGCTGACCCCATTGCGCATTTTGACTATTTGGGGGCAACTGGCATTGATTGGTTTTGAGTTGGTCGCAGCCGCTGGTGCGCAATTACTAACCGCTGCGCCACTGATTGACTACATCTATTTGGTGCTGGTCTTACAGGGCATCATTCTCTTCCAGCCATGGGTGTGGGCGATCATGGCGATTGGCGTGTGGGCGATTTGGGCAATCATACGTTATCAACTCTCGAATGATCTGATCGGGTGGCTGCAAAGCAACTTGGCCATCGCCTTCCCGGCCACCTGTGCCATCATTGCCGCCTTTATTTATGCCCGCCACGTCCATCGCAGCGAACAGATGCAATCGCTACTGCAACAGATGCAGCAGCGGTATGCAGCCTTTTCCGCGTTCTTGCGTGATGCGCAACAACGCGCCGCGTGGGAAGAACGCCAGCGCCTGTTGCGTCTACTGGCTAGTGAAGTGCAACAAGCGCTAGCGAATGCCGAACAGAGTGTAACTGCCGCTTTGGCCATGGCGCAGACCAACCTTAGCAGAATGCAGGCCGCACTTGATCTGCCGCGCGCTGCGGCGGCGACTGCAATCGAACGTCTACGCGCTACGGTGATGGCGCTGCGCTACCAGCCGGGAAATGACGCGCAACCGTCGCGCTTGGCGCTGGCTGGTGCGGTTGATGAGACGCTGATCGCGCCGCGCCCGAATCATGTGTTGGCATGGCTATTGCCATCGCTCTTTGTCTCGTTATCGCTGGGGTTGGCATTGTTGCAACCTCATCCGATTTCGCTCGGCGCATTGCTCTGGTTGCTGGCGCTTGGCGGGCTACTGATTGTGTCCAGCGCATGCACCCAGCAGGTGCGCCACACCGTTTTTGTCCAATTAGGGTTGGCAGCGCAGACGCTCACGATTACGCTGATGGCCGCTGTCACCAATCTAGTGCCTTTGTTGTGGGGGTTGTTGCTGGTCGCTTGGCAGATAGCTAGCCGGTTGTCGTTCTTGCAGTGGTTGCTTTTTGCCGCTCTATTGCCTTTGCTGCTGGTGGTAGCAGGTTTTTGGCAATCGGTTTTTCTTGACGTAACGACAACAGTGAGTTTGATTGTAGCGATAGCGCTCGTTAGTACACCGTTATTGCTGGCCCGCTATCAGTTGCGCCGTCGCCAACAGATTGAATGGCAAGTTAAACTGCTCGAAGCCGAGATGCAGCAACAAGCGAGCGAGATGCAAGCCATTACCACTGCTGCCGAGCGAGCGCGGCTGGCCCGTGAGGTGCATGACGATCTTGGCTCGAAGTTGGTGTTGATCAATTTGGAATTGCAAC
>JANWYE010000065.1 GCA_025057175.1 Chloroflexus sp.
AACTGCGCGCATTTGCCTGCTGCAAGAGCTGTTCTACCGGATTGACCAACTTCACCACTTCACGGTAGGTCTGGCTAATCGCTAGCGCGCGTAAGGTGTCAGGCGGAGCGATGGTGAGGGTCAAGACCTCAGTTGTATCCAGCGACGGCATCTCAGCCAATGCCGCCAATTCAGCGCGCAAGCCGGGAGTTGTTTCGATCGCGCTAGCCGGATCAATGATCAATGTCGCCGGCAGTTCGGCGATCTGCGCTAGCCGGGCCAAGGTCACTGCCCGCTGTTCGGGCGCGCGGCTTGCCGGCGGCAATTGACCGGGAACCACAGCCAGATTGTAGATGGGCACGCTCTCAGCGAGCAAGACACCACGCGCATCGACAATCTCGCCACGGCGTGGCTGGTTGGTGAGATAACGGCGAGTCGTGACTTCAATATCGGCGCCAAACCGTTGCGCCTCGGTTTGCACAAGCTGCAGTTGGGCCAGCCGCGCCACGAGCACGACCACCACCAGCAACAAGACGCTCCGTAACGCAATCAGCCTCGCCATAGCCGCGCTTTCGCCTTTCCGCTCTCGCGCTCTTAGCCACCTGCCCGCGCCAGCCGGTGGATCATCGCCACGACCGGCAGGGTTGGAATCAGCGCCAACAACACCGATGGCAATACCACAATCAGTGCATACGTTTGCCAATCACCTATTGCTGGCAAAACGATGAGCGCGAGCGTCGCCTCATAGATAACCGTGCCGAAGGCCACTGCCAGCAATGGCACTAATGGCCGCTCAACGGCAAACCGCCGCGCTGCTAAACCAACGGCTGCCACTGCAAGCAGGTGGGCTAGCGCGTGGCTACCAAGCGGCATGGTACCCAGCAGATCTAACGCAACCCCACCATAAAAGGCCCACCACAACCCACGCATCAGCCCGCGCACCGGCTCGGCTGTGCCGGCCCCAACCAACGCGCGGGCAATCGCCAGCACTAATAACAGTGGGATGCTAAAGCCGGCCGGGCCAGTCAGTAGTGTCACCTGCACTAGCGCCAACACTAATAAGATCAGGGCCAGCCCCAACTCGCGCGCCAGCCGTTCTTCTATTCGTTTTGGCTGAGAATCACCCACACGTAGCGCACCTGATCCGGATCGACAAAGGGCCGAATCTGGCCGATCTGGCGCTGTCCTTCCTGCTGCACGCTTTCAACGGTGCCGATCGGCACGGCTGCCGGCATTGCCGCTAGATCGAGTGGCAGATCGAGCGCGCCGCTCAAGCCGGCGGTCACGACGTGCTCTCCGGCCCGCATCGTCACCTTGCGATCGATCAACTCAACCCGCAAGCGCGAGCCGCGCTGCCACTGCCCTTGCATCAAACCCAGCGGCGCGCCATCGGCCTGCAACAGGCGCACGCTAAGCTGGCTGCTAATGTCGGTGATCATTAACACATCGGCTGTGCGTGGCCCCACAGCCTCAACCACACCAATCAATGCCGGCGGGCCACCCGGTTGCTGCCCGATCACCGCCATCCCTACTTGCACGCCATCCTCAGCCCCGCGCGCAATGATCAAGACCCGCCGCGCGGCATCAGACGGGCGCGCCATCACCTCAGCGCCGAGGATCGTCCACGGGTAGGCGCGCGTGATGGCCAATTGTTGGCGCAAAAAGATATTCTCAACCCGCGCTTGTTCGAGGCGCAACACTTCGCTGTTGAGGCGAGCATTTTCCGCTTCGAGTTCGGCAACGCGATTCTGCAATGCCGCCATGTCACGCGGCGTCGTCCACCACGTCTCGATCGCGGCGCGGCGCTCGGTGAGCCAACTAGCCAGCGGCTGCACCGCCTCGCGCACTGCCAACCGTGCTGGCGCAATGATTCCTTGCCGGTCGAGGATCAGCAACAGTACACTCACCAGCGCCAAACCAACCGCCAGCACAGCTACCCGCCAATAGCCACGGTCGCCACTGCGATCGCGCCGTAATTTCAGCGGACGATCGTCAAGAAAATCGCGCATGCCTTATCTCCGCACTCGCCGGCTCGTTTGCGCGCGTGTCAGGATATCTTGGTAGACGCTATTGTCGAAGTGTTCGACCATCTTGCCGGCGCCGCGCGCTACACACGAAAGCGGGTCTTGCGCAATATGCACCGGCATGCGCGTCTCGGCGGCAATCCGCTTATCAAGGCCGTGCAACAGTGATCCGCCACCGGCTAGCATAATCCCGTGCTCCATGATATCGGCCACCAGCTCAGGCGGCGTCTCTTCCAGCGCCGCCCGCACTTCGGCGACAATCGCGTTCACCGGGCCGGCAATCCCTTCGCGCAACTCAACCGAGCTGACCTCAATTGCCTTGGGCAAGCCGGTGAGCAAGTCACGCCCGCGCAACACCACTTTGATCTCTTCGTCAAGCGGGTAAGCCGAACCGGCGGCAATCTTCGCCTTCTCGGCCATGCGCTCGCCGATCAGCAGATTGTATTCGCGGCGGGCAAACTGAATGATTGCCTCGTCAATTTCATCGCCAGCGATCCGGATCGAGTGATTGATCACGATCCCGCCCAGCGCAATCACCGCAATCTCGGTGGTGCCGCCGCCAATATCCACGATCATCGAGCCAATCGGCTCTTCCACCGGCAGACCGGCGCCAATCGCGGCGGCCATCGGCTCTTCGACCACGTAAGCTTCGCGCGCCTTGGCATTCAATGCTGCCTCGCGCGCGGCGCGTTTCTCGACTTCCGTCACGCCTGATGGCACGCCAACCACCACCCGCGGGCGTGGATCAACCAACGGCAGCGCGGCATAGGCATGCGCCTTCTTGATGAAGTAGGCCAGCATCTGCTCGACCACGTCAAAATCGGCGATCACGCCATCTTTCAATGGCCGCACCGCCACGATATTGGCCGGCGTCTTGCCTACCATCGCCTTGGCTTCCGCCCCGACCGCATGCACCTTCTTGGTGCGCGTGTCGATTGCCACTACCGATGGCTCGCTAATCACGATGCCCTTGCCGCGCACATGCACCAGTGTGTTGGCGGTGCCCAGATCAATGCCCAAATCGCGGCTGAAGGCGCCAAAAATCGTATTGAAGGGGTTGAAACCCACGAGCACACTCCGCGTATCACCCGCCGGCAGCCCGCTGCTGCCGTCTTACCTAAACGAACGACATCCGGTTAGCCCCGGATTGAATCGCTATATTATAGCATACCCGCAGAAACTACCCATCTCACGCGCGTCCCTCTGCGTCCAATCCTCAGCAATAGGAGCCGTTTACATCCGTTACCCTCGTGTTCATCCATGTCTCCCACTCATCACGCGCAGCGTCATTTGACTTTTCGGCGGCTTTATGACACAATTGCTATGCTGCTTCGTTGCAAGCACGCGGACGTGTTCGCCGTGAGCATTGCCGTAGGTCAGGTTCGCTCGCCGGATGATGAAGAAATTGTTTCCAACACTGCGCGGCATTGCTGCTATGGCTTCTGGCTCACACCGAGCTAGAAGATTTTTGTTGTCGTGAACATCACAAGCCTTCCGCAACGACCGGTCTATCCATTCTCGGCCATCGTTGGCCAAGAGCGGCTGAAGCGCGCTCTGATTCTCAATGCGATTAATCCGCGCGTTGGCGGTGTGTTGATTCGTGGCGAGAAGGGGACGGCAAAATCAACCGCTGTGCGCGCGCTGACGCGCCTGCTGCCATCGATTAAAGTGGTAGTTGATTGCCCCTACAGTTGCGATCCCGACACGCCGGCGACGCTGTGCGCCTCTTGCCAAGCTCGCCTTGCACAGGGGCCGTTGCCCACTATGGTGCGCCCGATCCGGCTGGTCGAGTTGCCGGTTTCGGCGTCAGAAGACCGCGTGGTTGGCTCGCTTGACCTCGAACATGCGATTACTGAGGGTCAACGCCGCTTTGAACCCGGCCTGCTGGCGCAAGTGAATCGCGGCGTGCTGTATGTTGATGAGGTTAATCTGCTCGATGACCACCTCGTTGATCTGCTGCTCGATGCCGCGGCGATGGGGGTCAATACCGTCGAGCGCGAAGGCGTGAGTGTGTCGCATCCCGCGCGCTTCATCCTCGTTGGCACGATGAATCCCGAAGAAGGTGAATTGCGCCCGCAATTGCTTGACCGCTTCGGCTTGGCGGTGGAAGTGGTCGGCTTGACCGATGTTAATGACCGCGTGGCGGTGATCGAGCGCCGCATGGCTTATGAAGCCGACCCGTTCGCATTTATCCAGCAATGGCACGAAGCCGAAGAAGCGCTGGCCCAACGGATTGCCGCTGCCCGCGCGTTGTTGCCGCAGGTGCAGATTGACCGTACCGATATGGCAGTAGTCGCTAGCCTCTGCATTGAGATGGGGGTTGATGGCCATCGGGCCGACTTGACCATCCTCGAAACGGCTCGCACGCACGCAGCGTGGAGCGGCCGGCGCAGGCTGCTTGCCGAGGATATCCGGCTGGCTGCCGAGCTAGCGCTGCCTCACCGCATGCGCCGCCAACCCTTCGGCGAGGTGAAGCTGGATGAACAACGGATGGCCAGCATCCTTGACCAATACGGTAAACGGGTGGAAGAGGTCAGCGTGCAGGCTGAAGTAAAAAAAAACCCTGACCTCACCGATGTGAATAACAGCAATGATGAAGGCGGTAATGAGAATGGCGGCGGCAGCGCTACCGTTCCGGTTGGCGGAGCCGGCGTCCCCGAAACGGCGACGCCGGCTACTGATCAGCGAACGGGTGGGGCCGAATATAAGGCCGGTGAGATCTTTAAGCCGCGCCGCCTCGAGGCGATGCCCGATCGCACCCAGCGCCGCGCTCCCGGTCGCCGCTCACGCTCGCGCACGACGCGCAAACAGGGTCGCTATATTACCAGCCGCCGCGCCGCTCGCGTGACCGATTTGGCCCTCGATGCCACCCTCCGCGAAGCGGCGATCTACCAGCGCAAGCGCCGCACCGAGCTGCTGCATACTATCGGGGCGCCGCATCGTCGCCGCCCAAAGGTGTTGATTAAGCGATCAGACTTACGCCAGAAAGTGCGCGTTCGCCGCACGCGCAATGCGGTCTGTTTTGTGGTTGATGCCAGTTGGAGCATGGCCGCCGAAGAACGGATGCAGGCCACCAAAGCTGCCGTGCTCTCGCTTTTGCGCGATGCTTATCAACGTCGCGATCAGGTGGGCTTAGTCAGCTTCCAGCGTGATTATGCTCGCGTGCTGTTGCCGCTAACTAATAGCGTCGAACTGGCTCAGCGCCGCTTGCAGTCGATGCCGACCGGCGGCAAGACGCCGTTGTCGCGCGGTCTGATCACTGCATTTGAGTTGCTCGAACGGGCGCGCCGGCGCGATACAGAAGTGGTACCGCTCATGGTACTATTAACTGATGGGCAGGCTAATGTGGCAATTTCTGACTTGCCACCCCAACAAGAGGCATATCGGATTGCTGAGATCATTGCTGCGCATCAAATCCATGCTATCGTGATAGATACCGAGCATCCGAATTTCGATCGGGGCTTGTCACGCCGGCTGGCCGAATGCTTGCGCGGCGTGTATTACCGGTTGGAAGATCTGCATGACGATGGTCTTGTCCGCGCGGTGCGGCAACAAATGCGCTCGTAACATACGCCGGTGAGCGTCAGGTAACTCAGTTGCCGGGCGCCACAAGCATAACTAGTAACCGTTTACGTGAGGAGGAAGGTAGGCAATGACGGATCAGGTACGTAGGGATGAGGTCGCTGCGGGCGAGCTGCCTGACACGCCTCTCGCGGCAGCTACTGCCCCGGCGGCTGAAGCTGCCGTCGCCGCGCTCTCTCAGCCGGCAACAGCGGTAGCGCCTACCCCTGAGCAGGAGGCGGACCAGCCCGCCGCCGCAGGGGAGGCTGATGCTCCGGCGGCAACGGCCCCGGCAAGCGCGGGTGATGGTGCGCCCAGTGAGGCAGAGCCGGCTGGCGCGAGTTTTACGCCGGTAAGCGAACAACAACCGCAAAAGCCGCGCCGGCTGAAGGATTTGCAACCCGGCATGGAGTTGGAAGGCAAAGTCACCTCGATCGCGCTGTACGGTGTGTTTGTGGATATCGGTGTTGGCCGCGATGGTCTTGTCCATATCTCTGAGATGAGCGATCGCCGGATTGAGACACCGTCAGAGGTAGTGCAGATCGGCGATACGGTCAAGGTGTGGGTCAAGAGCATTGATACCGATGCGCGCCGGATCAGCTTGACCATGCGCGATCCGGCGCGGGCCGAAACGCCGCGCCGCGCGCGCCAGCCGCAGCCACAATCGCAGCCACAACCGCGCCGCCAAGAGATCGACCGCGAGAAGTTGGCGAGCCTGCGTGTTGGCGATGTGGTCGAAGGTGTCATTACCGGCTTTGCTCCCTTCGGTGCCTTCGCTGATATTGGCGTCGGCAAGGATGGGTTGATCCACGTGAGCGAGCTGGCAGAAGGCCGCGTCGAGAAGCCGGAAGATGCGGTGAAGGTCGGTGAGCGCTATCAGTTTAAGGTGCTCGAAATCGATGGCGAGGCGGCTCGCATTAGTTTAAGTTTGCGCCGGGCGCTGCGCACGCAGCGTATGCAGCAACTTGAGCCGGGCCAGATCATTGAAGGCACTGTCAGTGGCATCGCTGCCTTCGGCGCGTTCGTTGACATTGGCGTCGGACGTGATGGCCTCGTTCATATCTCGGCTCTTGCCCCGCACCGCGTCGCCAAAGTCGAAGATGTGGTCAAAGTCGGCGATAAGGTGAAGGTGAAGGTGCTCGGCGTTGACCAGCAGAGCAAGCGGATTAGCCTGACGATGCGGCTCGAAGAGGAGCAGCCAGAAGCTGCTCCTAATAACCCCGAACCGAGCGAGCCGGTTGAAGAGGCTGCGCCCACCCGCAGTGGCCGGGGTAATTTTGAGCGCTATACCGCTGCCGCCCAAGCCGCCCGCGAGCGCGGCGAGCGTAGCGAACGAGGTGAGCGCGGCGAGCGTGGTGAGCGCAGTGAGCGGCGTGACCGCCGTGAGCGGCGTAACCCACAACCGGCCCCCGACATGTATGTTGTCGGTGAAGATGAGGAAGACTCCTTCGAGGGCAATGCTACGCTTGAAGATCTGTTGACCAAGTTCGGCGGGCCAAGCAATCGCCGTGATCGCGACCGCGATCGCCGCCGCCGCGATCACGATGATGATGACGACGAGATGGAGCGCCCAACGAACCGGCGCCAGCGCGACGCGATCCGCCGCACGCTCCAGCAAATTGGTCACGACGAATAGGATTGCTGCTGAAACTTGTTGCTTGCCTGCCGGCGCAGCCGCCGGCAGGCGCCTGTTTGACATTCATCCGGTGCGACGAGTATAATGGCATTAGTTTTTGTCAATATTATCGAGATAATCTCTGAGGAGTAAATACAATGCCCAAACGAACATGGCAACCAAAGCGCATCCCGCGCCGCCGCAAACACGGCTTTCGGGCGCGGATGGCGACCAAAGATGGGCGGGAAGTGCTCCGCCGCCGTCGCCTGAAGGGGCGCTGGAAGTTGACGGTCAGTGATGAGCGGCGAGCGGTGCGCCGCGGTCACCGCTAACGACGGAATGGAACGGGTTATCGTCTACAGGGTCGCCCTCAGCGGCTGGCAATTGCGCCATCTGTGGCCGATAGCTCGTTTGTTTTTTATCCATGCGACGCGCAAATCGACTTCGCCGGCCCGAACAATTTCGCCGCGTGCGCCAAACCGGACGCACCGTTACGTCACCATGGCTGGCGCTGACCGTTGCGCCGGGCCGGCGCAATGCAGTGCGCTGTGGCTTCGTTACTGGCCGGCGCATCGGCGGCGCAGTGCAGCGGAATCGCGCTCGCCGGCGCGTGCGCGAGGCAGTGCGTCTACTGCTGCCATCTTTGGCGACCGGTTACGATCTGGTCTTTGTCATTCACTCGCCTGAGGTCATTGACGCGCCATTTGGCCGGTTGCAAGCCGATATTGCCGCGCTCCTGCAACAGGCCTGCCTCTTAAACGCGCCGGAACCCGAATCAACGACATCAACATCGGCTACCTCACATCCACAACACGAACGGGGATCGTCATGAATATCTGGTCGGCATTTGTTGGTCTGCTTGAGCAATTGCTACTCTTCTTCTCATCGTTGACCGGTGATATGGCGCTGGGCATCGTGCTCTTCACGATTGCGGCCCGCCTCTTTATTCTGCCCTTGACCCTTAGCTCGCTCCGTTCGAGCCGCCGTATGCAAGAGGTGCAGCCGATCTTGAAAGAGATCCAGCGCAAGTATGGCAAGGATCCCCAGCGCCTCCAAGAAGAAACGCTGCGCGTCTACCGCGAGCATAAGATTAACCCGGTCGGCGGGTGTTTGCCGCTCTTGTTGCAACTGCCAATCTTCTTCGGCGTGTATCAAGCAGTGTATCACCTGATGGTGCCCGAACAGCGCGTCAATCTGAGTGCCGCTGCCGCTGAAATGCTCAAAGATGAACGGCTGGCCCAGATCCTTGCCGCACCCTTCTTTGGAATGGATCTCGGCGTGCCGGCGTTTGGTCCTAATGGTTTCGCTGGCTTTGTGTATCTCATTTTGCCGACGCTGTCGATTGTGTTGCAGTTGATGCAGCAGTTGATGGCGACGCCGCGAGTGCAAGATCCACAGCAAAAGGCGTTTACGCAGGCGATGCTGATTATGCCGTTTGTCTTTGGTTACATTGCCTTTACCTTCCCCACTGGTGCGGTCTTGTACTGGGTCATCAGCAGCGTTATTGGCGTGATTCAGCAGTATTTCACGTCGGGTTGGGGGTCGCTGGCTAATTATCTGCGCTTCTTGCCCCCCGATAATCGCCCGGCTCCGGCGCTGTCGCTGGCGCCGGCTGCTGCTAGCCATGCGGCTGAGGCATCGCCCGAAACGCCAAAGGTTGATTTCTGGTCGGTGATGCGGCCTTTGACCGAGGCGCCGGTGGAGCAGAGCGAAACTGCCGGCGAAGAGCATCGCGCGCCACGCCAGCAACCTAACCCGCGTCGCCGCCGCTAGGAGGATATGAGTTTTGAAAGACGGTCACAGTGACCGAGAGGTGTCTATGAAGCGCATCGAGATCAGCGCGCGCACCGTCGCCGAAGCCGTTGAGCTGGCCTTGGCCCAACTGGGGCGCGACCGCGATGAAGTGGCGATTGAGGTGCTTGATCCGGGTGAGAATGGTGACGAAGCTTTGGTGCGCGTCACCGTTGTCGAAGATGAAGAAGAGAGACCGTCAATCGAGAAGGTTAGCGCTATTGCGCAACGGATCCTCGAAGATTTGCTCGAACGCATGGACATCCATGCCTATGTGACGGCAGTGGTCTCACGTGTGCCCGGCCCGCAGGGTGAACCGGAAGATACGATTACCTTGCACGTCGAGGGCGCTGACGAAGAGGCGATGGGCTTGCTGATTGGGCGTCGCGGCGAGACGCTACGCTCACTCCAATTTCTGCTGAATCTGTTGGTGAGCCGGCGCGTGCATGCGTGGCCGCAACTGGTGGTTGATGTCGGCAATTATCGCCAGCGCCGCCAAGAGTCGCTCGAAAGCCTTGCTCGCCGCATGGCTGAACGGGTGCGCCAGACCGGCCGGCCAATTATGCTGGAACCAATGGCGGCCTACGAGCGGCGGATTGTCCACCTCGCGCTGCGCGATGATAAGACGATCTACACTGAGAGTTCCGGTGAAGGCGAGAATCGTAAGATTGTGATTTATCCGGCTAAGCCATAATGGTGCGGGAAGACCCGGCCGGCTTGGGTAGATATTGCATGTTCTTTAACTGGGCAAGTACGCACGGAATGCGGCAGTTCCACTGCCGCACTCCATAAAACGAGCCGCAAGGTGTATCTGCACAATGATTTCTTGCCACTGGCTCTGAAATATAAGCGTGCCGTATAACCATTTTGTGCCTTCACTTCCCGCGTGACAAGCACTCCGTTTTTGCGTCTTCTTTGCCTGCCTACCGTGTGATGTACTATGATTGATTTTGTCGCCATTGGCCACGTGACGCGCGATCTGCTGCCCGCTGGCGCAACTGCCTCTGGTGGCACTGCTCGCTTCGCCGCTCTGCTGGCGAAGCGGCTTGGCTTACGTCCAGCCATCGTGACTGCTAGCGCCGAGCCAGCGCCGGATGGAGTAGCGTGGGCAAATGTTGCCGCCTCGATCAGTTCAACCTTCGAGAACCGCTATACCCCTACTGGTCGCCGCCAATGGCTCCACGCCGCAGCGCCGGCAATTAGCGTCACCGCCATTCCACCTAGCTGGCGCACTGCACCAATTGTGTTGCTTGGCCCCGTTTTACACGAGTGCGCGCCTGACGTTGCCGCTGCTTTTCCCGGCGCGCTGATCGGCGCAACGGCGCAAGGGTGGCTACGTGATTGGGATGACACCTTGCCATCGCTGGTCAGTCTGCGCCGCTGGCAACCTAAGCCGGCAGAACTCGCTCGGTTGCATATGCTGGCGCTCAGCAGCGAAGATGTGGGTGGCGACGATGAGCTAGCTGCCTATTACGCCTGCGCAACCCCCATCGGGATTGTGACCCACGGCGCTCACGGCGCAACGATGTTCCTGCACGGCAAGCCGCACCATATCGCTGCTTATCAAGCAACCGAGCGCGACCCCACCGGCGCTGGCGATGTTTTCGCCACTGCCTTCCTCATCCGGTTGTGGGAAACTGGCGATCCATTTGCGGCGGCCCGTTTCGCCGCTGCCGCCGCTGCCTGCGTCGTCGAAGGGATTGGCGACGCCGCATTGCCCGATCGGGCGCAGATTATCCGCCGTATGGCGGATGATGCCATCGAGACGCCCAGACACGCATCGCGATGATCATCATCGCCAGCCCCATTCACCGTTCTAACCGGTACGGCACACTAGTCACAACGTTCCCCCGCAACCGCAAAGCGGTCTTGATCAACAGACCGGTCTGGTTGTGTAACAAATGCTCCCACCAGCGCGCCGGCACGAATTCGGGCAAAATGACTGTGATCACATCGTCACCGTAGCGCGTCTCGACCTCTTCGATATAGCGCACGATCGGATTAATCAACGAGCGATACGGTGATTCCAGCACCACAAGCGGAATATCACACCCCCAATCCCGCCAACGAGTGCGCAACTTCTCGGTCGCGTCTGGGTCAAGATCCACATACACCGCGGTGACATTATCAGGCGCGATCGAGCGCGCGTATTGCAAAGCCGGCAGCACGCCACGATGAATGCCGCTTACCAGCACGATGGCAGTATGGCGGCGCAGTTCGGGCGGCAAGATGGCGCCACTCAATGACAATTGCTCGGCAACCCGGCGATAATGCAGGTTGATGGCGCGAAACATCAGCACCAAAATCGGGATCGCCGTGATCACCATCCACGCGCCATGCACAAACTTGGTAACCATCAAGATCACCAGTACAATCGCCGTAAGAGTGGCGCCAACGCCATTGATCATTGCGCTATGCAACCAACCGGGTTGCCGTAACCGCAAGTGGCGGCGCACCATCCCTGATTGCGAGAGGGTAAACGAAGTAAACACGCCAACCGCGTATAACGGCAGCATCGCAATTTCGTTGGCCTGAAAGATCATCACGAGCAGGGCAGAAAACATGCCTAGCACCAAAATCCCGTTGGAGAAGACCAACCGGTCGCCCCGTGAAGCGAATTGGCGCGGCAGGAAACGATCGCGCGAGAGGAACGACGCCAGCCGGGGGAAGTCGGCAAAGGCAGTGTTAGCGGCCAGCACCAGAATCAATGCTGTTGCCACCTGAATGTAGACATAGATCGGCCCCACGCCAAAGATCGTGCGCGCTATTTGCGAGACAATCGTCTCGTGCGTAAATTCGTTCGGCACTGCCTGATGGGTATAGGCCAGCCACGTAATGCCCAAGAACATCGTGACCAGCAACGAGATCATCCACGTGAGGGTAATTGCTGCATTGCGCGCCTCTGGTGGTTTGAAGGCTTGCACGCCGTCGCTGATCGCCTCAATGCCGGTCAATGCCGTACAACCGGCGGCAAAGGCGCGCAAAATCAACCACAGCGAGAGCGCTTCACCGGTCGGGGGAATTTCCGGGTCAATTGCGTGCGTCACCGGCTCAGCGCCAAATACCAGATCATGGCCAATGCCCACTGCGATCATCGAAAGAATGCCGGTGATGAACGCATAAGTAGGAATCGAGAAGATGAACCCGCTCTCTTTCGCGCCGCGCAGGTTGGTGATGGTGACGATGAGAATGCAGATCAGCGCAATCTCGACCGCATAATCACGCACCGCCGGAAAGCCCCAGTTCGTTGCTAGCGATGTAATCGCGGCCACACCCGCTGAGATACTTACGGCGACGGTTAACACATAATCTATCAGCAACGCGCCAGCAGCCACCAAACCCGGCATGTCGCCGAGATTATCGCGCGTCACGATGTAACCACCGCCGCCTTGCGGGTAAGCCTTAATCGTCTGCCGGTAGGAAAAACCGACAATCAACAACAATAGCGCAATTGCACCAGCAATTGGTAGTGAGAGACCAAGCGCCGCGCTTCCACCGAGAATGAGGATCGTGAGGATAGCTTCGGTTGCATACGAGACTGATGAGAGCGCATCGGATGAAAAAACTGCTAGCGCCGTTGTCTTATTTAGCCGCTCTTGGTGCTGGTGTTCGGTAGCAATTGGTCTGCCAACCAAAATGCGCTTGATCTGGGCAAACATAGCCGCAGGTTCCTTGCTAATGTGCGAATGATGTTGGGCAATATAAAAAAACGGAACGCAGTCTACGCGCGGCAGTCGGCGTTCCGTCGGCTGTCGAACGCACGGTCGATTATGATCAACCTGCGCATCGTCATTGACGCTTGCCGAGCGATCATAGCACTATCATCAGTGAAAGTCAATCCCTGTGACGAATCTCACAGGCGGGCTTGACAGCACTGCTTAGGCGCGTTATGCTCTGAACGGATTGTGACCTTACGATAAAGGCACGATAATGACCGAATTAGCAGTAGAAACAATTGGGCTGGTCAAGCGCTACGGCATGCTCACCGCGCTTGATCAGGTTCATCTCCAAGCGCCGGCTGGGCAAATCTATGCGCTGCTTGGGCCAAACGGGGCCGGTAAAACGACGCTGCTCAGCATTCTTACTACGTTGCTCCCACCCACTTCCGGCAGCGCGCGCATTCTGGGCTACGATGTGGTGCGTGATGCGAGCGAAGTTCGGCGCCGGATTGGGGTGACGTTTCAAGAGATGGTGCTCGATCCCTTGCTGACCGGGCGGGAGACGCTTGATTTTCATGGCCGGCTCTACCGGCTGCCGGCATCGGTGCGCCGCCAACGCATTGCCGAGTTGGTTGAATTGGTGCAATTGACCGACGCGATAGACCGTCCCGTCAAAAGCTATTCCGGCGGGATGAAACGGCGGCTCGAACTGGCGCGCGGCCTTATGACCGACCCGCAGGTGTTGGTGCTTGATGAACCGACGCAGGGCCTCGATCCCCAGAATCGGGTCAATATTTGGAGTTATGTGCGCGATCTCAATCGCCGCCGCGGGATGAGCATCCTCCTTACCACCCATGCTATGGATGAAGCCGAGGCTTTGGCCGACCTTGTCGGTATCATCGACCACGGTCGCCTGATCGTCACAGGGAGACCAAGCGACCTGATTGCTTCCCTCGGTTCTGATGTCATTCGGGTGCGCGGAAGTGGTGATTTTCAACACCTCGCGACGGTTGCCGGCACAGTTGATGGCGTGAGCCGGGTTGAAACTGATCCAGCCGGCGGCTTGGCCCTGATCTATACCGACAACGGCAGCCGGCGCTTGCCTGCGGTGTTGAACACCATCAGCAACAACGGCTTCGCGATCGAAGATGTTACCCTTGCCCGCCCATCGCTTGGCGATGTGTTCTTGCATTATACCGGCACAGCGTTGCGCGATTAAGGCGATCAATCACCGGAGCAGGCTCTATGTACGCTACGTATGTTATCTGGACGCGGCACATGCGCAAATTCGTCCAGCAGACGGAAGAGCTGGTCGGTTTGGCATTGCAATCGGTCTTGTGGGTCGTGCTCTTTGGCGTCGGGATGCGCGGCATGATCAGCGATGTCGGTGGCAGTGATTATATGTCATTCATTCTACCGGGCATCATCGCTTTAAGCGCGTTGGGCGGCGCGGTGGGCGGTGGCATGGTATTGTTAGATGAGCGGCTGCGCGGGATTGTGAAAGAATATTTGGCAGCGCCGATCCCGCGCTTGAGCATCTTGTTGGGTAGCGCAGCGAGCACCGCAACCAAGGCTCTATTGCAAGCTACGCTGATGTTGATTGTCGGGCTGCTGATGGGAGCGCGCTTGGCCATCAACCCGTTTGGCTGGATTGGCGCGCTGATCTTGCTGGCAATCTTTGCGATTGGCTTCAGCGGGCTGGCGCTTGGCGTTGCCGCCGTATCGCGGAGTATTGCCGGCTATCACGGCATGATCTTCCTTTTCAACCTGCCGCTGCTGTTCGCGTCCAATGCTCTTTACCCACTAGAGGTGCTGCCGGGCTGGATGCGAGCGATTGTGCTGATCAATCCGGCCACCTACCTGATCGATGCTGTGCGCGCCTTGGCCTTCGGTGTTGACGCGACGCTGCCGTTGTGGGCGAGTGGTTTGGTGCTGGCCATTTTTGCCGCAGCGAGCATGGCCTTCGCGCTGGCGCTCTTCCGGCGATCGTTGCGGGGGTGAGGATGGCTACAAACAGACATTTTGCATCTTTAACTGTGACCAATTCGTTACGATGCCTATTCGTGGCTAACCCTCCCCGCCACAGCCGACGAGTTCAGTCGGATCGATATTCACCTCGCCGCGCCAGACTTGATAATCAAGGTGCGGGCCACTGGCAAAGCCAGTGTCACCCATCAAGCCGATAACCTCACCGGCCCGCACCTGCTGACCGTCGATCACGGTCACGATCGCCAAATGGGCATAGCCAGTGCGCCAAAGCCCATCTGGCGCCACTACCCAGACATGATGGCCGGCAGGATAGCTATGCATCGTCACCTTCACCACCCCATCGTGGGTGGCGACGATGGGGGCATACCAGCTCGGCCCCGGCTCGGCTAAGCCATCGCCATCGCTGTCGATGGCCAGATCAATGGCTCCCCACACATGGGCCGGCGCGTGAGTGCCTACGCCATACCCTTGGGTGATAACCACACGACCGGTAGCAGGTTGCACTGGGCAGCCGTGGGGGCCGGCGTCATCAAGGTAGAATTGGGGCGGACGAGCCGGAACAGGGGTGCGCGGTGGCGCTGGCGCGACAAGCGGCGCTAGGGCATCAGGCGTAGGAGTAGTGCGCAGTGTGGGCGAAGGGCTGGCCAATGGGGCCGGCGCTACCACCGGCAAGTCAGGCGCAGATGTCGTTGCAGCCAGCCAGACACCGGCTTGATGAAATAACGCCGCCTGCCACTGCCGTTGCGCAGCCGGGATAACCGTTGCGGCTAACGTTGTGACCGCCAACGTCGCAGTAAGCCCGGCGGCCAAGGCGAGTGGCAACCCGTTCACGCGGGGTGATGATCGCGGCTGCGGTGGAAACAAAGCTGCCGGCGGCAAGCCCAACACTAATGCAATCGCCTCAGCCTCGTGATGGCTGAGGCGGCGCATACCGTATTCGGCTTCGGCAATAGCTCGCGCTGGAATCCCGGTCAGGAGCGCTAAATCGACAAAGGTCAACTCACGTGTACGGCGAAGCTGGCGAAGTGTCTGCATGGTCTCCTCTTGGCACAACCCGGCTAGCTTGAAGATAGCACAACCGTGCTGCGCGCAAGATGACAGAACGCATACAAATCGGAGCTTAATCGCCGTTCAACCGTCGCTCTTTTGCTGCGTACTCAGCTTCCAGCTCGGCCAACTTGCGCCGGCGTTCACGCTTCTCAAGCCGGTTGAGCGTGATGTAACCGGCCAAAATCGAGACAAACAGCGCTGGCCAAACCAACCATGCAAAGCTGATTTTGATGCTAATGGCAAACAACAGCCCAAACAAGCCGATAAAGACCCCGCCGGCAGCCATGTACACTTCAAAGCTGGTGCTGGCGAGATAAACCTCATCGCGCGGGCTAAACCGTTGCTGTCGAGGCATACGCAACCCCTTGTTGCTCACTCAAACCCTATCCTGATAGCTGTATGCTAACACA
>JANWYE010000066.1 GCA_025057175.1 Chloroflexus sp.
TACCCGGATTTGCCAGACCAACGCCCGCCATCTCTACTGGAGCTTTGCCCAACAACTCGCTCACCATACGGTCAACGGCTGCCGGCTGCGCCCCGGCGATTTGATGGGGTCGGGCACGATCAGCGGGCCGGCCAAAGAGTCGCGCGGTTGTCTGTTCGAGCTAACGTGGCGTGGCACCGAGCCGTTGCAACTAGCCGATGGCTCAACGCGGCGCTGGCTAGAGAACGGCGATACGGTGACGATGCGAGCGTGGGCACAGGGAGACGGCTACCGGATTGGGTTTGGCGAGGCGACTGGGACGATCGTGGCAGGGTGAAGTAGGGCGAAAATGCATCATGCACCCGCCCTGTCCTTGCGCGGGTGCCGTCCCCACTGTCATTGCGAGGGTGCCGTAGGCACCCGAAGCAATCTCCCGCTCCAGCGTAAGGAGCCGCTGGTGGAGGGGGAAGCACCCACTGTCCTTGCGCGGGGGCGCATCCCCACAGCAATCTCCCGCTCTTGCGGGAGGAGCCACTGGTCGAGAGGGATGCCCCCACTGTCCTTGCGCGGGTGCCGTAGGCCCCCGCAGCAATCTCCCGCTCCAGCGTAAGGAGCCGTTGGTGGAGGGGGATGCCCCCACTGTCCTTGCGCGGGGGCAAAGCCCCCGCAGCAATCTCCTACTCCAGCGAGATGGGTGCTTACCCGAACCGTCCTGCTAGCGCAACAGGCGGAGCTTGCTTCGCCGCCAATGGCGGCGCGCCATGACAACGGGGCGCTGGTGCGGGCGCTGTCCCCACTGTCCTTGCGCGGGGGCGCAGCCCCCGCAGCAATCTCCCGCTCCAACGGTTCACGCTACCTGCCTCAAAACAACTCATCCAGCAGCCGATAGTATGCGATCTTCGCCGTATTAACCTGCTCAATGCCGTAAGCTGCGAAAAAGATCGCTTCGTATTCCGCTCCCAAATTGTAGCGAATGCTGCGCGAGGCAAGCGCCAAATCCTGATAACGATCGGCAATCCCGGCCCGGCCCCAATCAACAAATCCACTTAGCGCGCCATCTTGCACAATAACATTGGGTAGGCAGTAATCGCCATGCGTAAAGACGAGGTCGTCTTCTGGCGGGCGCTCGCGCTCAACCGCCGCCAGCACCTCGCGCGCGGTCATGATCCCGCGCCGCTCGTCATCAAAATCGTCTTCATCAACCAGATCGTGCTCGACATTGTACCGCGCCTGCGTTAAGCGGTGGTCGAGCCGGGCATCGAACGGGCAGGTGACGATGTCAATAGCGTGGATCATGCGCAGCCCGCTCGCTAGAATGCGCGCGATCGCTTCTGGGGTTAATTCATACTGCGCCGCCACGCAGTTAACGCCAGCGATTTCTGCTAACACCAGATATTCACGTCGCTCGTCGCATTCGTAATGCGCCACCTCCGGCACGGGCAACTGGCCCTGCAACCAGCGCAGCACTTGCGCTTCCGGCAGCAGCGATCCGTGTGGCGTTACCGGCTGTGTCTTGAGGTAGAGATTACCATTAGGGCGAACAAGGTGATACACGCTGGCCGGTGAGCAGCCGATGGTGACCTCGGTGACGATACTATCATCGAGAAGGGCTTGGATAGCCGGTGGCAGGTGGAGACTGGGCATAGGCTTACACAATGGTTAGAATATAGATAAACCCGGCCTGATACCACGCTGGCATATCAGGCCGGGTTCTATCGGCCAATTGCTTCTCATGTTACGGCAATTTGCCAATTGGGCGAATCTTGCCACCGGCAATATGCTTGGCCGCGACGTAGCCAAACGTCATTGCCGGCCCGATGGTGCTACCGGGGCCGGGATAGGTATTGCCCATCACTGAGGCTGAGCTGTTGCCGACCGCGTACAACCCCGGAACTGGCGTGCCATCGGTGCGCAGAACGCGCGCGCATTCGTCGATCACCAGCCCGCCTTTCGTGCCGAGATCACCGGGCACCATCGGCACAGCGTAGAATGGCGGTTTCTCAATTGGCGCGAGGCACGGGTTAGGCTTGACCGTTGGATCGCCATAATAGCGATCGTAAGCGCTAGCGCCGCGCTGAAAGTCTTCATCAACGCCGCGGCGAGCAAAGTAGTTGAAGCGTTCGACCGTCTCCACCAAATTCTTCGGATCGATCCCGCATTGCCGGGCTAGCTCGGCAATCGTATCGGCTTTTCTGAAGTAGCCGCTCTCGAAGTACTCTTTCGGAATAGGCTGGCCGGGGAAGAGCGTGCCAAAGATGTACTTACTCCGGTAGCGTTGATCCATGATGAAAAACGCCGGAATGTGCGGGACTTCAGGCGTATGTTTTTCATACATCGCATGCACAACATCAACATACGATGCCGATTCATTGGTAAAACGCTTGCCAGCAGCATTGACCATAATCCCGCCGGGGTATGAGCGTTCACCGACATGGAACATCACTGGCTGGTTAGGTGGCACGCTCGACGGCCCCCACCAAGCGTCATCCATCAGATCAAGCTTAGCCCCAATCTTCATTCCAGCCTGAATCGCATCGCCAGTATTACCGGGACTACCCGAACTCCACTCGTGATTAACTGGCGGTTTTTGGAACGCCTCGCGCATGGCTTGATTGTGCTCGAAGCCACCGGCGCCAAGTATTACGCCCTTGCGGGCCGCGATCCGCAGCACACGGCCCTCGCGTTCGGCTACCACCCCCACGACAGCGCCATCTTCCAGCACCAGATCCTTCAGCGGTGTATTGAGCCAAATCGGGACATTCTCATCTTTGAGCGAGAGACGGAGGCGCGCGATCAATGCTTGGCCGAGCGTCAAGTAACGCACCCCAGCGATCAAGTTGAACACCGTGCGCACGCCAACCTTGAGCGCCACCCACTTGCCAGTCCATGTCGAAGTGATCATGCCTAGCTTGTTGTACTCGCCAACCGTGAAGGCCAATCCCGCCGGCACTTTAATGCTCATCGGGCGAAGTTGGGCAAGGTCAGGCCCTAGCTTCTTGCCGTTGAACGGCGCAGCTTCGAGCGCGCGGCCATCGACCATCCCGCCGGGACGTTCAGGATAGTAATCGGCGTAGCCTACCGAACGGCGGAAGCGGACGCGCGAGTTGCTAACGAGGTATTTCACCATTTCAGGCGCATGCACAAGGTACGACTCCTGCAAGGCTTGCGGTGTGCGATCACCCACCGTATGCTTGAGGTATGTGCGCGCCTTCTCGAACGAGTCTTCCAAGCCATCGCGTTGCAGCAGATAGTTGTTGGGAATCCACAACCCACCACCGGAAATGGCCGTCGAACCACCGTAATACTCCGTCTTCTCAATCATCAAAACATCCAACCCGGCCTGCTTAGCCACCAGCGCCGCCGTCATCGCCCCACCGCCTGTGCCGACCACCACCACGTCAGTGGTGTAATCCCAGTGAGCCATAGCTTCCTCCTCGAAGTATCTCAATGGCCATGCCATTGCCAGATCGCACTGTGTCGCCGGTGGAATAGATATTCTGTTTGATAAGCGTACGTGTGAGGCCGGTATGCTGCCCTTAGCGCGTCCGGTAGTCAGTGCCGCGCATCGAGGGTTCGTTGGCCTAACGGTTCTCGTTTGAGATGGCAGGAAACTGTTTAGTAATAAAATGACTGAACGGTCAAAAAATTACCACATCGCTCTGGCTTTGTCAAGCTGGTTGTGGTGATCTTGTGGCACCACAGCGTGATGTTGCTGATCAATGTCGCAACGTGAACGTAGGGAGATAACAGGCAGGCCGTGTTATGGCTAGAGCCAGATGTTCATGGCTCGCCGCTCGTTTGTGGGGTAGTGCCCTCGCCAGACTGTATGCGAAGGGAGACTAGCGATCGAAAACCTTTTCAAGCACGTGGGGGGATGAGCGACGCACCAGCGCCGAGCCGCCATGCAACAAGCGCGCTCGATAACCCAACCTTATGCGGCGTGCTAGCAGGCGATATGTAACCGCCTTTGCGCGGTCAACGGATGGCTAGCCAACTGCTGCTTGACTTCCCATGCATTACAACACAGAGTCAGCGTCGATATTGTTGGTGATTCTAGAGTCTGTTGGAGGCCTGCTGCGCCGTGCTCAGCAAGAAAGCTGGTCACGCCCCATGCGCGGGAAAGCGGTTGTCGCTGTTGAGGCAAGCTCACAGAACGTCCGGTTCCCATCTGTTTGGCTGCGAGGATGCTCGGCAGCCTCATCCCTTATCACCGGCCACAATAGCTGCTGATCCCGCTGTGACGTATAGGTGCGGCATCGGCGGTAAACCAACCAGCGTCTCGCGCGTCTGAGATGGTCAACAAGCGCGATAGTAGATCAGTAGGTGGCAGTTCGAGCGATGGTGCGAGGATGCCACTAGATCAGGGTGGGCGCGAGACGAAAAGGAAGATTCTTTATGACATTAAGCAGAGCTTCCGTCACCTTAGCTCTATTTCAAAAGTCATGTTCAACGCTGTCTCCGAATCGCTTGTGGAGATTCGTTTTACCTATGGGTGCGTCGTTACCCGATATAGCAGCAGGCCTCGCAACAAACCGTCTGCTATAACTGTTTGTTTGGACTTACGACAGTCGCCATTTTTACTGGAATAATATGAGCGTAGCGGATCAGCCACTATAACCATTTCGTAGGGCAGCTTACTGGTCTACTGGCAGGAGCACAGTTGACTATTTCGATGTCTTATCCACGCTCCACTGCGGGAGTACAGTTGAACTGCTTGCTTCTTGGTAGAGTTTCCACTAGCCTGCCGGCAGATGGTACACAGTTTACGAGATTTACGAGAGCTAAGTCCAAGATAGGTGTTACCCGGTCGGCTCTTGTACCTACCATCGCTCCGTACCCATGTGATTTTATTAGAGACTTTTTCCATAACTCTTTGCAATGCATTCGCATTTGCCTCCGATCCGTGGTGTGGCGCGGTAACTATTGCACCGTCAAGTTGAGAAGGAAGATTTATACCCGCTAGATCGGAGTCGGCAGTAAAGAGAACTCCCGGATGCTGTTCTGTGGCCGGTGACCAGAACACAAGACTCTCCTTGTTCCATACTGTTAAGGCTAACGCGAACAGAAGCGAGCCAACCCGGGGATGAACAATTGCAGTCTGTCGTCCGTTAAGTGGTTGAAGCTCTCGTCTTCCACCACAAGGTTGAGCAGTGTCGAACTCGAACCATCGAACCGGTATACCACGATGGAACGCCTCAGTAGCAATTTGACGAATCCGACTTGCAGCATCGATTGCAGACCATAAAAGTTGGACGTTCTTTGACTTTAAGTAGTGGTAATGGCTTAGCCCGAAAGGCAAGTTTTTGGGATTACAAATCCAAGGCCAGATCGAGAGGGGTTCCCACGATTCGGCTTGCTCCAGCATGCTGAGATATTCCTCCGGCCATCCATTCCCGATGATGTGTGGTCCTTCTCGTAGTGTGAATGTTTCTATCGAGTGGTCGTGAATTCGTTCGGCATAAGCCTCGATTGGCGATGCAATCGATTGTGTGCTCTCTACATTTGACGCGACATCCATGTAAGCGATATCTTCTATGAGTTCTTGAAACACCTCAACAAAGGGTCTAAGAATATCTGGTAGAACGCCGAGCCAACGACCTGGCAACCACACTTCATCGCATCCAAGGCCGGCTCTGAGGAATCCAAGAATGCCTTCCGCGTGATCTGCATCATTATGAGTGCAGAGAACAACGTTCACTCTATCTTTCTTCGTGACCGCTTGGAACAATCCGGGGAAGTTATCCCGGTTCCGTCCACCATCGACAAGTAACGAGAAACCCTCAAGTTCAAGAAAGAATGAATCACCTTGAGCTACTGGAATCGCGATGAACCGTGGCATGTCAAGCTCTTTCTAGTCGCATTACCTTTTAACTACCACTTCGCCTAACACTCTTGACAGCTTCCCCTATCTGGGTAAAAACGTTGCAGTATGCAGAAATGTTCCACATCATTGTAATATACATCATTAACATAATATACGACGGAATGACTGCGTTGTCTCGCATCGTCTACCCTATTCGACAATCACATCCCGCCATGATCCCGCTGTCAGTAAGATCATCTATGACGTGCCCTCTCAACCTCCTCAATGAGGTGCGGTGTGCTGTTCGTTCAAAAAACTGCACCTAATGATCTTTCGCGTGTGCGTGCAGTGTTTTTTTGCCCTTACCCCGGCTTGTTTCTTTTTTTCACGTTGTATTGCACATTCGACCCTCATCATTTCAAAAGAGCCATTTAGGGCAAAAATTGTCTCTTGCTCTGTTATGAAGTTAATGATGCTATTGGTTCACGATAGATAGATTGTAGCGTGCGCTAGAATCCAGAATTTACCAGAACTGCGAATATCTTCTAAGCTTTTTTTGTTTGATGAATTCGTTGGTAAGTCAAAAATATGCTCAGAATTGGCTAACTGATAAGTGAAAGTTTCGTTCTCTCGCTTTTGATTGAAGTAGATTGGAATGCCATGGATGTAAAATCCGAGAGCAGAGGTCAATGAATGATGCAGGCTTACTACGCTTTCACCTTGTTGTAGTTTATTGCGAAGTTTTAAGACTGCCATCCCTTCTGGGCTTTTAGGATAATTCCAATATGCCTGTAGTAAGAGGTTCAGAATTTGCTTCGTTCACAGCAGCTCGTTTTAGAGCGAATGGCAAAAGAATCAATAAACCAACAGTAATTCCTATACTTGTGAGCCACCACATTAGCATGCCGATAATAGAAATACCCTAAAAACGCAATCTGAACACCCAGCACCATTCAGCGATGATGGCCATCTCCATCCAATTTCGGTTTGGATATAACCGAAACCGGAGATGATCAACTGCAACAGACAATATAGAGGAGGATGTGCGTCAGTCCAACTACTTTGAATAATGGCTTCAAAGCCAAGCTTTGCAAGACGATAGCCGTAGATTTCATCAAGCCAGAGAGGACTATCGATCTTGTATACTCTAATCGCGAAAGCGATAAGTAATACAATCCCAAAAATCGTCCATTTCGCTAATGTTTGTCTATCCAATGCGGCATTTGCTCCTTCAGGTAAGCGTACTCGCAATTCAGAAGGATTCTTTTTCATCATAAGTTTCAATAATGTGGAGTATTATTGTGGCGGCTAGTTAACACAGAATTTTCAGGTGTCTGGCAACAAAGAGCACAAGCAGAAAGCCGTCACTGCACGCGGCTCGCGATCGGTTGGTTTTGATGCCTCGCTCATCCGCTCGCCTACTTAATCACAACTCAGGGTGCTCAGCATTGTGCATCGCACTGCACTACCGTTCTCTGTGCTCTGCCCGACGCATACCTGCCTGATATCCGAGCCAAACACCCCATCTACCATCTCGACTACGCTAGCACAGGTAGATTACACCGTCACTTACTCCAAGTCGCGCTGGCCGCAGTGCCAATCGTGACTGCCATGTAGCTCCTTCTCTTCGGCAGCCTGTTTGGCATGCTCAACTGGCAGCTTCATCGATAAGGACACATCATTTCATATTATATGGCCGTGATTGTACCATGACTTACACGATGCGTATGCTCGGTGTGAAGATATATGCAATATGCAGTATGTTTTGTATGTCGCCTTACTAGTATTAATCCAAAGAATACCAGCACACGAATAAACAAATGCTCATCATTATCACATCTACGCTTGCCAGAGGCGCGCCGGTTGATGGTTGGCGAACATATGCTGACTAGCGAGGCGGCGCATCGAGTTGGCTACCGCGACCCCTCGCAATTTAACCGCGAATATAAACGCTTCTCCGTTGCGCGATGGGCAACAGTTGCGCGCAACTCTCAGCTAAATGCGTCACCTACCGCTGTCGCAATAGTCGCGCCGAGTTGGCGAGAATGCCTAGATCGGGCAACGATTGCGCGGCAGCGGCGAGCGTGGGTGGCAATAGCCCGCTGGCGGCCAGCGTTAGCCCGACCAGATTGTAGACGGCGGTGAAGCCGATATTGAGCTTGACCACCCCCATCGTTCGCCGGGCAATGCGCAACACCTGTGGCACGAGCATCCAATCGTTGCGCATCAGCGCAATATGCGCCGCTTCAATTGCAATGTCAGCGCCGGCGGCTCCCATCGCGATGCCAACATCGGCCTGCGCCAGCGCCGGCGCGTCATTGACCCCATCGCCAACCATCACCACGGTGTGGCCTTGCGCTTGATAGGCCTTCACCACCGCAATCTTGTCTTCTGGCAGCAATTGCGCCCGATACTGCACGCCTAGCTCGCCGGCGATCGCAGCAGCCGTGCGCTCGTTGTCGCCGGTCAGCAGTTCGATGTGCCGGATGCCGAGCGCGCGCAGGTCGGCGATAGCTGCCGGCGCTTCTGGCCGGAGTGTGTCAGCGGCAGCAATAAGCGCGATCGGCTCGCCGTCGCGCGCCACTGCCAAGAGTGTCTTGCCTTCGGCTTCCAGTTGCTCTGCGATTGGCAATGCGGCGGCTGCCGGGATCAATCGGCGGTTGCCGACGGTGATGGTTGTCCCGTCTATCTTGGCCTGCACGCCCATGCCGGGAAGCGCCGTAAAGTGCTCTGGCTCGGCGAGGGTAAGGTTTTGCGCCCGCGCAAACGCGCGCACGGCTTCGGCCAAGGGGTGCTCTGAATAGCGTTCAGCCGTGGCGGCGAGGCGCAACGCCTCCGGCGCGGACAGGCCATTGAGCGAAATGACATCGGTAATGCGCGGCTGGCCGAGCGTTACAGTTCCGGTTTTGTCAATGAGCACTACATCAGCCTTAGTCAACGCTTCGAGATACTTGCCGCCTTTGATCAACAATCCGCGCTTGGCGCTGGCGCCAATCGCAGCCAGCATCGCTACCGGTGTAGCTAAAGCGAACGAGCACGAGCACGCAACGACCAGCACGGCAGCGGTTGCCAGTGGGTTGCGGCTTATCAGGAAGGTCAGCGCAGCGATGCTGGCCACGACCGGCAGATAGTAGGCGCTGAACCGGTCGGCTAGCCGTTGCACCTCGCCGCGATGCGCTTCCGCCTCTTCCACCAACGTGATCACCCGGCCAAAGGTGGTGTCAGCGCCTACCCGCAGCGCCTTGACCCGCAGGCTGCCTAGCTTGGCCAGCGTGGCGGCAAAGACGCGCGACCCGGCGCTCACTTCCACCGGCATCGACTCGCCGGTGATCGCGGCTTGATCGATCGTGGCATAACCGGCCATCACCTCGCCATCAACCGGAATCTGCTCGCCGGGCCGCACAATCACTACATCACCGGGCTGCACCTCGGCGACCGGCACCTCCACCTCTGCCCCATTGCGCTCGACCCGCGCCATCTGTGGCGCTAGTGCGGTCAGCTCCTTCACCGCCCGGCGGGCGCTCTCGGCGGTAAATCGCTCGACATAATCGCCAACGCGCATGAAGATGACCACAATCGCCGCGGCCACCCATTCACCCACGATCAGCGCCGCAATCACACCGAGGGTCATCAAGGTATGCGAGGTAATCTGCCGGCGCAGGGTTGCGCGCGCTACATTGCGGAAGACCGGCCAGCCGCCCGCGATGACCAACGCGATCCCGATAGGCAGCGGGATCAATTCGTTGAGTTGATCAAACAGGCCGAGCCACTCGCCGGCGACCACAATACCCAACACAATTGCAAACACGACTGCCAGCAAGATTGCCATTTGGCGCGAAAATTGGTTCATCGAGGCATTGGCCGGCGTCGCCGTATCGGGCACAGTATAGCCCGCGCTCTCGACCGCCTCGCGGATGGCGGTGAGATCAACGTGAGCGGGATCAAGCCGGATCACGGCCTTCTCGGCGGCTAACAACACTTCAACCGACTCGACGCCGCGCAGTTTGGCGATAGCCTGCTGCACGTGATGGGCGCATTCGGCGCAGTCCATGCCCTTGACGGGCACCTCAACGAGATGGGGGTTACGCATCGCTGGAGTCCTCGGCTCGGTAACGGGTACACTCGTAGACACCTTTGGCGACATCGGCCAGCAATTCGTCGGCCAGACGGAGCAACTGCTCCACCCGCCGATCGCTTAGCTCGTAGTAGACGAAACGGCCTTGCGGTGAAGCTGTCACCAGCCCGCAATCGCGCAAGCAACCGAGATGATTCGAGACGTTGGGTTGTGAGAGGCCGGTTGCTTGCACAATGTCGCCCACGCTCCGCGCTCCGTTGCGCAGCGCTTGCAAAATAGCAAGGCGCGAGGGATCGGCAAAGCCGCGGAAGAGCTTCGCTTGCAACGCCAGCGCGGTTGGATTGGCGACAGTGAGCATGGCATACCTCGTGATACAATCATATCATTATTTAGTGATATAATAATAGGCAATACGGTGGTGTGTGTCAAGCGAGAGCGGGCGAGGTGCGCTTCCCAAGTCATTGCGCGGGGATAGGCAGGCACCCCGCGATGCTGGGTACACTACCCCCGTAGTAATCCCCAGCGGCAAGGGGCGCTCTGGGGGTGGCTCCCGCGCTCGGCGGAGATTGCGTCGCCGCGCCGAGCGCGGTTCGCAATGACAACGGTGGAGCGAAGCGCCTAGATTTCACTCAACAGCGCGCACAGCAGCGCGGTGCGGTCGATCAGCCCTTGCCGGCTGATCTGTTCGTGGTCGGCGTGCGCGCCAGCGCCGGGACAACCGAGACCGTCAAGGGTCGGTATGCCGAGCGCGGCAGTGAAGTTGCCGTCGCTGCCGCCGCCAGTGCTGCCTTCGCGAATGTCTAAGCCCAGCGCTGCCCCCAGTTCTTTGGCGCGGGCAAAGAGCGCCGCGCTGGCCGGCGTGTACTCCATCGGCGGGCGGCGCACGTTGCCGCTCACCGCCACTTGCGTCCCCGGCGTTACCGGTTGCAGCGCTGCCATGCCGGCCTCGATCCGCGCCGCTTCGGCCTGTGTCCATACCCGCACATCGACATCCATCCATGCTTCGGCGGGCACAACGTTGGGCCGGGTGCCGCCGCCAACGACGCCAACGTTGACGGTCGTGCCGAGCGCGGGGTTAGCCAGCGCGTTCACCGCTAAAATCTGGTGGGCCAGCTCGGTGATCGCGCTCGCCCCCTTTTCCGGCTCGACGCCGGCATGGGCCGCCCGTCCAGTGATGGTTACGCGAAACGCGCCGCCACCCTTGCGCGCCGTCTTCAACGCGCCGTCAGGTTCGGTCGGCGGTTCGATCACCAGCACGTGCGCTGCCTGCGCTGCTGTTGCTTCAATCAAGGCCCGCGAGGTGGGGCTGCCGATCTCTTCGTCAGAGGTCAGCAGCACAATCACCGGCCGGCGCAGCTTGGGCGCCGGTTGGCCAAAGCCGCCAAGGGCGGCGTAGACCATTGCGATGCTGGCCTTCATATCATACGCGCCCGGCCCGAAGGCCCGATCGACGGTAACGGTGAACGGTCGCTGCGCGACCGTGCCGGCTGGCCACACCGTATCGTAATGGCAGAGCACTAGTGCCGGCGGCAAGGTTGGCTCGGCGACGTTCATCACTGTGACGCGCAGGTGGTCGCCGCCGGCTGGGTTGGCAATCCGCTCTACCTTGCCTACGCGGGCGAAGAGCGCGGCTAGCTCATCAGCGCAGGCATCGAGCAGCGCCTTATCGGTGCTCGGCGACTCAAAGTGAACGAGGCGGGCAATCAGGTCGAGCATTGCAGCTTCGTGAACGGCAATCGTGGTGCGGTCGAGCATAGCAATCTCTCTAGGCAAACAACGGTTGTGCGGTAGTATAGCGCATTTCATCTTGAGTTTGGTTTGGAAACGGTTGCGAAATGGGGTATCATACCGGTGTTTCCGATGCAAAGCGTGAAGGAGGATGATAATGCTGAGTGAAACGATCCAGCAGGCGCTCAACCGGCAAATCACTTACGAGTATGCCGCGTCGTACACCTACTTAGCGATGGCTGCCTATTTTGAGTCGCTCTCACTGACCGGCTTTGCCCACTGGTTTCGCGTCCAGAGCGAAGAAGAACGCGAGCATGCGTTGCGCTTTTTCGACTACGTGCATGACCGTGGCGGGCGGGTGATGTTGGGTGCAATTGCCGAACCGCAGAACGAGTTTGCCTCGCCGCTCGATGCGTTTGAGCAGGCATTGGCCCACGAGCAGCGCGTGACTGCTTCGATCCATGCGATCTACACCTTGGCGGCGCAAGAACATGACTATGCCACGATGAGCATGCTCAAGTGGTTTATTGATGAACAAGTGGAAGAGGAGAAGAGTGCTGACGAAATTATTCAGCACCTCAAGCTGATTGGCAACGATGGCGTGGGTCTGTTGATGCTCGACCGTAAATTGGCCGAACGCAAGGGGGAAGAGGAGGAATAGCACGGTGAAGCATGAATTAGGCAGGTAAAGCTCTGGCATGGAGTGCGGCAGTTATACTGCCGCACGCAAGCGAGCGTATGCCATTGTCAGCCACTGTCTGCAACTCTTGCTCGGTTAGCGCGCTGAATTGTTGGTTGCGCGGCGGGGTGGCGGCGCGCAACCAAAGACACAGGAGCGCAACACATCAGCATGCTTCCATTAGCATTTGTTCTCCGCCCCTTTACTTGCGTTGTGGCGCGCCTCAATCCTCTCGCGTCCACATTACTCGGTGCGATCAATGCCATTTTCCCAACTCGGCTATGGGAGTATACTTCCATCCCTACGTCTCAGTATCTTTCAGTATCTTCCACGGCAAACGAAACATGGCGCCGCAGCTTTGCTCTCGCGGCGCGCGGTAGTACCTGTTTCCAACTGGCTAGCCCTTCACGAACTGCTCTATTTCGTGTACAATTATGACATTAGTGCAAAAGCAAGCGGAAAGCTAGGCTATGAATTGGACTGACATCGCCTTCTTCTACCTGTTGCCGCTGTTCACTGTCGTCACCTTGTGGCTAGGTCTCACCTTTGGCCTGATCTGGCTCAACCGGCGCGGGCAACGGGTAGCGGGTTGGGCGGTGTTTCTGAGTGTGCCGCTGCTCGTGTTGGCGCATAGCGAATTGATAGTGACGCGCCACGATCTCAGCGCGTTTGGCGCGTATCGCGCATTTACTGCCGGTTTGTTCGTTTGGGCATGGCATGAACTAGCCTTCTACAGCGGCCTGCTGGCCGGGCCGCGGCGCAAGCCATGCCCGCCCGACGCGCGCGGTGTGCAGCGTTTTCTCTACGCGCTTGGCACCCATTTTTATCACCAGCTTGCCTTTGTGTTTGAGATGGGGTTGCTGATCTGGTTGTTGCAAGATGCTAGCCATTGGCTTGGCCCGCTCACCTTTGGGCTAAGCTGGGCGTTGCAGCAAAGCGCGAAGCTCAATGTGTTGTATGGCGTGCGCGCGCTGCAAGTCGAACTCTTCCCGGCCCATCTCGCCTTTCTCGCCAGCTACTGGCGACCCGGCCCGCCGAGCGCCTTTTTTCGCCCCAGTGTTTCCGTTTGCACCCTGCTCGCGATTATGCTCTGGTTTAGCATTAGTGCGCATCTAGGCGATCCGGCTGCCATTCGCTTGGCCCTGCTCGCTAGCCTCTTAACCCTCGGCGCGCTTGAACACTGGCTCCTCCTACTCCCTGCTCCTGCTCCGGCCACCGCGCCGGCTACCGACTAATCGCGCTGTGCAGCCGCGCTTGTAACCTTATGTGTTACCCTGCATAGCGGGAGCCTCCAGCTCCTTCGTTGTGTGCGCAAATACGGTTTAATCGGCCGGCGACAACACTCACTCCTTTACCTGCCGGCTACATCGGTTTGCACAGCTTTTACACTCTCATCGCATCACCGCGCCTTGCATTGTTGCGACGGTTGCGCAAAAAGGCGCTTGTCGCAATGCCACGTATCGGTTATGATGAATGGGCAAGGTGTGCGGAAAAGGAGCACCCGCGCTATGTTAGAGGCAATTTTCGCCCCCCAATCGGTAGCCGTGCTTGGCGCATCGCCTGAACCGGCGCGTTTGGGCCATCGTGTCCTCAAAAACATTATTGACCATGGCTATCAGGGCCGTGTCTATCCGATCCATCCGCGCGCCACTGAAGTGCTTGGGTTGCGCGCTTACTCTTCCGTGCTGGCGGTGCCTGATCCCATTGATCTGGCAGTGATTGTCATTCCGCCGCAACACGTTAATGCCGCAGTTGATGAGTGTGGCCGCAAAGGGATTCGCGGCTTGGTGGTGATCACTGCCGGTTTTAAAGAGGTTGGCGGCGCTGGGCGCGAGCTTGAGCGTGAGTTGTTGGCAACTGTGCGCCGCTATGGGATGCGCATGGTTGGCCCGAATTCGCTGGGTATTATCGACACAATTAGCCAACTCAATGCTTCCTTCGCCAATGCTATGCCGCTGGCCGGCAATATTGCGCTCATGTCGCAATCGGGCGCGATCTGCACGGCGATCCTCGATTGGAGCCAGCAGCAGGGCATTGGCTTTTCACGTTTCGTGAGCCTTGGCAACAAGGCTGATGTTGATGAAGTGGCGTTGCTCGAAGCGTGGAATCACGATGAGCATAGCAAGGTTATTCTGGCTTATCTGGAAGCGATTGACGATGGCCCCGGCTTCATTCGTGTCGCTCGCGAGGTGACGAAGACTACGCCGGTGGTGGCGATTAAGAGTGGCACCACCGCTGCCGGTACTCGCGCTGCCTCGTCGCATACCGGCTCGCTAGCCGGTTCGGAAACGGCTTACGAGGCGGCCTTTGCCCAGAGTGGCATCTTGCGTGCCCGCACCATGAATGAGTTGTTCGATCTGGCGCTCGTCTTCGCCTACCAACCGATGATCCGCGGCAATCGGGTGGCGATTGTCACTAACGCCGGCGGCCCCGGGATTATTGCGACCGATGCCGTTGAACGTAGTGGGTTGGTGATGGCCGAGTTCACTCCAGAGACGATTCGCCGTTTGCAAGAGAAGTTGCCGCCCAATGCTAATTTCTTTAACCCGATTGATGTCATTGGTGATGCGACGCCTGACCGCTACGCTTGGGCAATCGAGGCCGCTCTCGCTGATCCGAATGTTGATGGTTTAATCGTGCTCTTCACGCCGCAAGCGGTCTCCGAGCCGTTGGTGACGGCGCAGCTCATTGCTGATCTGAGCAAGCAGACTGCCAAGCCGGTGGTGACAAGCTTTATGGGGGGCGCGAGCCTCGGTGAAGCTGTGCGCGCGCTGAACGAGGCGCGCATCCCGAATTATCTCTTCCCTGAACGCGCAGTGCAATCGTTGGCCGCGATGTATCGCCAATTCCTCTGGCAGCAACGTCCGGCCCCTACTTATCGCCGTTTTGACGCCGATCGCGCTCGCGTGGCACGATTGTTTGCTGAAGTGCGCGCTGCCGGCCGGGTCGAATTGGGCGAAGTTGAGGCGCGCGAGGTGATGGAAGCGTATGGCATGCGGTTGCCACGGAGCCGCTTGGCCCATACGCCGGAAGAGGCAGTGGCTATCGCCAACGAGTTTGGTTATCCGGTGGTGATGAAGATCTCAAGCCCCGATATTCTGCATAAGAGCGATATTGGCGGCGTTCGTGTCGGGCTAAGCGATGCGACCGCGGTGCGCGATGCCTTTGAGCTGATCGAGTACCGCGCGCGAAAATATGTGCCCTCGGCGCGCATTTGGGGTATCCTCGTCCAAGAGATGGTGCGCAAAGGGCGTGAAGTGTTGGTCGGTGTCAGCCGCGATCCGCAGTTTGGGCCGTTGATCGCGGTGGGAATGGGAGGCATCTATGTCGAAGTGCTGAAAGATGTTGCCTTCCGCCTCGCGCCGCTCAGCGTCGAAGAGGTGCGCGAGCAGATCCGTTCAATTCGTGCCTACCCGCTCTTGCGTGGCGTGCGCGGTGAGCCGCCTGCCGACATCGCTGCGATCGAAGAGACGGTGCTGCGGGTAAGCCAGTTGGTCACCGACTTCCCAGAAATTGTCGAGATGGATATTAATCCGCTCGTCGTCCATCACGAAGGCGAGGGCGCGATCGTCCTCGATGCCCGGATCATCCTCAACTAAGTGGAGGCAATGATGGCAACACTGTATGTCGCCTCAACCGAGACCTACGTCGGCAAGAGCGCGGTTTGCGTCGGTTTGCTGCGCCGCATGCAGCAAGATGGCTTCCGCGTTGGGTATATGAAGCCGGT
>JANWYE010000067.1 GCA_025057175.1 Chloroflexus sp.
ACCCATGTAGCAGGATCGGAGTCGCGCCAGTGCCGGCGCACGGCCATCAGCGCCGCCAACCGGCCTTCATCGTACTTCACGCCACCCGTTACACGGCCATCGCGTTGCAACTGGCACCACGCTGCGCCACCAGTGCTTGCCATCACCGCCTGCTCGGCAGCAGCCAACTGTTGTTCGAGTAGCGCCATCAGTGATGCGGTCATGACAATTGCTCCAGATATGTGCGCAACCACGCTAAATTGTCAGGATTCACGTAGTGACAAACTGCTGCGCCATCATCGTAGGTATCAATCAAGCCAGCCTCGCGCAGCACACGCAGATGTTGGGAAATGGTTGACTGGGCATGGGGGCCATCGTCAGGCATGTGCAGCAAGATTTGGTTGCCGATACAGCCGGGATTACGCATCACGTAGCGGAGGATCTGCACGCGCGCGGGATGGCTGAGCGCCTTGCACAGCAGCGCCAATCGCCGATCATCTTGCTCAAGAGCACGTTGGTGTGCTGTGGCCATCGTTGGCCTCCTTTCCGCGTGTGTTTTACTGTACGACGGCGAAGGCGCAACTGTCAAGGGGGAAATTGTTTGGTAGCGCAAAGGAGGATCACTAAGTTATCCTTTGCGATAAAATTAACAAGAATTGTTGCCTTCAATAAGCATCTTTCGGAAAACCATCAAAGAGACGGCCCATTAGGCCGTCTCTTCTCGTAATCAACTTGCTCGTGACGCCACTTCGACAATCTTCACGCACCCCGAATTGCATCGAGTGCGCGCTGAATCGCCAAACCATCGGCAAAAGTGGCCGCCGGCGCGAGCGCTTCGCGTTGGCCGGCCAATGCTGCGCGCAAGGCATGGCCAAGATAGACCGTGCCATGTGGAAATTCACCGCTCAGCGCCGCCGGCAGATCGACAGTGTGCGACGGGGTTACATCGTGGAAGGTATCATTGCTGCTGATCAATAGCCGCCCACCGCTGAAGCGCAAGGTACCGGCGCTCCCGTACACCGTAACGGTGAGTGGTTCGTTGGTGCGAGCCACAACGGTGGCGGTTAGAGTGGCCGCTGCCCCACGAGCAAAACGCAGCGTCGCCGCAGTGTAGTCATCGCTCGTGACGGGACGCAATGTGCCGGCAGCATCGGGACGCTGCGTGATAAAGGTTTGCACCAATCCTTGCGCCTGCGACACTTCATCATCAAGGATGAAGCGCAACAGATCGATTTGGTGCGATCCAATTGCTCCTAACACGCCGCCACCGGCAGCGCGATCGCTCCACCAATCCCATTGCCGCTGCGGATCAGCCCGTCCGCTAGCGACAAAGCGCACCTCAGCGGCGCGCACTTCACCGATATCGCCGGCAACAACGCGCGCCCGCGCTGCCTGCACTGCCGGTAAGAAGCGCAGCTCGTGATCGATCAACGCCAGTTGCGCGGTGTGCGCTTGCGCCGCCGCCAGCATCGCTTCCGCTTCGGCTGCATTCAGCGCCGTCGGCTTCTCACACAACACATGCTTGCCGGCAACCAATGCCGCCTCGGCCATCTCGCGGTGCAAGTAGGGCGGCGTCACAATGCTCACCACCTGCACCTCAGGCCGTTCCAACAATTCACGCCAGTTAGCCGTCGCAAACGGAACTTCCAGCTCTTGGGCAATGCGCGCCGTTTTGGCCGGGTTGCTGCCGGCCAGTGCCGTTACTGCTAAGCCGGCAGCGCGAAACGCCGGCACCTGCACCCGCGCACCCCAGCCGGTGCCAATAATTCCAATCATCGTCCACTCCGGTAGTGTGTGCAACAAGAAGGCGCAAAGAGAGCAAAGGCGCAGAGGGTGTTAAACGCAAAGGAACAATGACCGCAGAGAGCGCAAAGATGCATGGCAAGGTTGCCACGAGCGCGCTTGTGCTCAAACCTTAACCATCTTTGCGTTCTCTGCGTCGTTGCGTTAAACCTCTTTGCGTCTTTGCGTTTAGTACTTGGGCACCGACGGATCCACTTCATCGGCCCAGCGCAGAATCCCGCCGACCAGATTCTTGACCTTGCGGAAACCTACGCTCTTCAGCAACTCGACGGCGCGACCGCTGCGCGCGCCGCTGCGGCAGTAGACCACCATCTCGCGCGCCGAGTCGAGTTCGTTGATCCGTTCGGGCAACTGATCAATCGGGATCAGCTTATCGGTGCCGGGGATCGAGGCAATCGCCACTTCATACGGGTTACGGACATCGAGCAAGAAGGGGCGGTCGGGCCGCTCCAGCCATTCCGCCAACTCGCGGGGCGTGATCTCAAATTGATTCGACAACGTCGGCTCCTCTGGCACAAGACCACAAAACTGCTCATAGTCGATCAGTTCGGTGATCGTGGGATGATCACCGCAGACCGGGCATGACGGGTTGCGGCGCAGCTTTAGCTCGCGGAAGCGCATCGCCAGCGCATCGTAGAGCAGCAACCGGCCAATCAACGGCTCGCCGATGCCTGTGAGCAATTTTATCACTTCTGTGGCTTGTATGGTACCGATCACGCCGGGGAGCACACCTAACACACCACCCTCCGCGCAGCTCGGCACTAACCCCGGCGGCGGCGGTTCGGGGTAGAGGCAGCGGTAGCATGGGCCGCCATCCCGCGCCGAAAAGACTGTTGCTTGCCCTTCAAAGCGGAAGATGCTGCCATACACATTTGGCTTGCCCAACAGCACGCAGGCGTCGTTGGTCAAGTAACGGGTGGGGAAGTTGTCGGTGCCGTCAACGATCACATCGTAGGGCCGCATCAATTCCAGCGCATTCTGCGAGGTGATCTGAGTTTCGTAGGTAGTGATTTCGATATACGGGTTAAGATCTTGCAACCGGCGTTTGGCCGATTCGGTCTTAGCGATGCCAACGGTGCTGGTGCCGTGGACGATCTGGCGCTGGAGGTTCGAGGCATCAACTACATCGAAATCGACTAGCCCAATATGGCCGACCCCTGCTGCGGCCAGATAGAGCGCTAACGGCGAGCCAAGCCCGCCGGTGCCGATCAAGAGCACACTGCCCTGCTTGAGCCGGCGCTGTCCGGCCATGCCCACTTCGGGCATAATCAAGTGGCGCGAATAGCGGGCAATCTCTTCGTTAGAGAGTGTCACCTCGCTCATAGCCGTCCTCCACCGGCAATCGCCGGGATAATGCTCACCGTATCGCCATCGCGCAAGAGGGTTGCTTCCCCATCAAGGTAACGAATATCCTCATCGCCAACGTAGAGATTCACAAAACTGCGCAGCCGGCCCTGATCGTCCAGCAGGTGGCGTCCCAACGCCGGATACAGCTCGACAAGGCCACGAATCAAATTGCCTACATCGCTGGCTTCAATGCTGACACTGGCATTACCGCCGGCATACTGGCGCAGCGCCGTTGGAATCGTTACCGTTACCGCCATACGTTCTTCTCCTTCTTATAAGCACCACTGCGCAACGCAGTTTGTCTCTACTCAAGCGGCGTGATCTGCACCTGCTCCTCAATAAAACGCATCCCTTCACTCACTAACAGCCACGACGTCAATTCAGCGGCAACCCCTTCCCGCACCGCTTGAATGACAAAGGAAAAGCCTGAACCGCCGATTGCCTGCGCACCGATACGGTCGCGCTCTGAAGGGATTGGGTCGGCATCAGGATGCGAATGGTAGCAACCAATAATCTCGTAACCGGCAACGCGAGCCGCGCGTTCGGCGCGCAAATAGTCGCGCGGGTCGAGGTAGAACCGATCGCGGCGCGACGTAGGATCGTCAGTTGGCGCCAGTTGCACCTGCCCGCTCCAGCGATTTTCGAGCGTTACTACCTGCAAAACGGTCTTCTGCTCGCCGTTGAGCGTCCCCACCAGCAAACCAACGCATTCGTCAGGATACGTCGCTTCAGCATGGGCAACAATCGCCGCCACTGCCTTCGCCGGAAGTATTAGGGTCATAACCACCTTGCCAGTATGAAATGATAGGCCAGTTTCAGATTGGTGCTTGAATATTGACGAGCCGTTGCATGCGGCAGAGCAATATGCAGGCTTCGAACGATGTTTTCCGATATTTCAGCTTTCCTCCCATCCCCCGCTATCGGGAGGCGCAAGGCTTTTTTCTTGAGTTAGCGCGAGGGGAAGTAGAGTATAGACCTTATTTCGGCTGAGTACCTGCTTTATATGCCGGCGCCTTCAGAAAACCCCGGCTCTTCCCAAAACCGTTCGCTCAGATAGCGACTAGCGCTATCGCACAGGATGGTCACAACCACGCCACGTCCGGCTTCCCGCGCTACTCGCGCCGCTGCCACCACATTGGCCGCGGCTGAAATGCCAACCAGCAAGCCGGCCCGGCGCGCCAGCCAGCGCGCCATCGCGAAGGCGTCTTCGCTCCGCACTTCAAGGATAGCGTCGGCCTGTTCGGGCCGGTAGATCGCCGGCACAAATCTAGTTGAAGCCATGTGCTTCACGCCTTCAAGCGCATGGTATGGGCTATCCGGCTGAACGGCAATCAGGCGGATAGCAGGGTTGTATTCGCGCAAACGCCGGCTGGTGCCCATAAACGTGCCGCTGGTGCCTAATGCGGCAACAAAATGGGTAATACGGCCATCGGTCTGTTGCCAGATCTCAGGGCCAGTCGTTTCATAATGGGCCTGCGGATTGGCCGGATTGCTATATTGGTCAGGGTAGAAATAGCGATCGGGATGCTCGGCCACGAGTGCTCGAATGGCGGCAATCGCCGCATCCATACCCTCTGCCGCATCGGTAAGGATCAGTTCGGCGCCAAGCGCGCGCAAAATCCGCCGCCGCTCTAGGCTGGCATTGGCCGGCATCGCTAGCGTTACGCCATAGCCGAGCGCCGCGCCGATGGTTGCATAGGCGATGCCGGTGTTGCCGCTGGTTGCATCGGCGATCCGCATCCCCGGACGTAGCAAACCACGCCGTTCGCCATCGCGGATCATCCAGAGCGCAGGGCGATCTTTCACCGAGCCGCCAAGGTTGTACCATTCCGCTTTACCGTACAGCTCAACCCCGGCTGGCAGATCGAGCGCGCGGTGGAGCGGCAGCAGCGGGGTATGGCCGATCAGATCGAGTAATTCTGTCATACGGTTAGCTCGCTATTGCGTTCACCGTGATTGCAGCCGGCGACTTGCCCTATAGTAGATCGTGGAGTAGTGATTATATGTGTTCATCCTGTCGATCGCTCCGCCAGCCGCGCTGCCGCTTTGAGCACACTAAATGCCAGTGTCGCGCAACGCGGTCGCGCCTGCATAATCTCGGCGCCCACGATGTCTACCGCAGCGGCTTCATCAAGCGCCAGTAGATCGGCGATGGTAGCGCTTTGCAACTGCTCAACCAAGATCGAGGCCGTGCCAACGCTCACGCTGCACCCTTGCCCGGTAAATTGCAGCGCTTCGATGCGGCCATCCGGCGCCACGCACAGATAGACGGTCAGCGTATCACCGCAATCGGGAACGCCGCCGCTATAGGTTATGGCATCGGCTAGCTCGCCGTAGTGGCGCGGTTGCCGGTAATGGTCGAGGAGGCGATCGATAATGTCTGACATGACAAACAACGGGTCAACGAATGAACGAATGATGGGAACGAATGAACGAATGGATAGGTTAACGAATGAACGAATGGCAGTGGCGATGAGGGTATGAACATGACCATTCGTTCACTCGTTTTCGTTTCGTTGGCAATGTTATACGTTCTTCTCGATCGGCAAGCCGACACTGTTGCCCCACTCTGTCCAGCTCCCATCGTAGTTGCGCACGTGCGGGTAGCCGAGCAAGTAGGTCAAAACAAACCAAGTATGGCTGCTGCGCTCACCGATGCGGCAGTAGGCAATCACCTCTTTGTCGGGGGTGATTCCTTGCGAAGCATACAACTCGCGCAGCTCTTCGGGACTCTTGAAGGTGCTGTCTTCGTTTACTGCTCTCGCCCACGGAATGTTGACCGCAGTGGGAATGTGACCGCCGCGTAGCGTTCCTTCTTGCGGATAGTCGGGCATGTGTGTGCGCTCGCCGCTGTACTCTTGGGGGCTGCGGACGTCAACTAATGCGCCCTTGCGCTGGCGGACAAATTCTAGCACCTGATCGCGGAAAGCGCGGATGCGGGTATCGTCACGCGGCGGCGCGACATAGTTGCCGGGCGGGTATGATGGCACTTCGCGAGTGAGCGGACGACCTTCAGCGATCCATTTCGCCCGCCCGCCATTCATAATCCGTACATCGCGGTGGCCGAAGAGCTTGAAAACCCAGAAGGCATACGTCGCCCACCAATTGTGTTTGTCACCATAGAGCACTACAGTGGTGTCATTGCTAATGCCCTTGGCGCGCATCAAGGCTGCAAACCGCTCGGAGTCGAGATAATCACGCACAACTGGATCGTTTAAATCTTGCACCCAGTCGATCTTGACCGCGCCGGGAATGTGGCCCGTGTCGTACAACAACAAGTCCTCATTGCTCTCAACGATGCGAACGTTGGGATCGTTTAGGTGATCAGCGACCCACTGGGTCTCGACCAGTGCTTCAGGATGGGCATAACCGCTCATAGCAACCTCCGCTTGGCAGCAGCTTATCTATATTGCCATTGTAGCGTGTTTCGATGTGTTAGTCAAGTTCTTACGCGGAAAACTCAACAAATATTCGCCCAGCACGCACTTCGCTGCGATAGGTTGCGACTGGCGCAAACGCTGGCAAGGTGCGTGGCCTGCCAGTGCGCAGATCGAACAACGAGCCGTGCATTGGGCATTCGACGCACAACTCTTCGACATCAACCTCGCCTTCGCTGAGTGAGGCTTCGTCGTGCGAACAGAGATCATCGATCGCATAGACTTGATCTTCGGCAACGCGAAAGATAGCAATCCGGCGGCCCTCGATCGTAAAGGCGCGCCCGCCGCCCACCGGCACCTCGTTGACATCGCAAATGTCAATCATGGGTTACTCCTGCAATTCCACATGCTACATCCGGTCACACACAACACGAGCGCTCCCATGATGGGAGCGCTCGCATTCCTCGCATCCCGCCCTGCGGCTTAGCCGACCGACCCTTCCATCTCAAGCTGGATCAGGCGGTTCAGTTCGACCGCGTACTCCATCGGCAGCTCGCGGGTGAATGGCTCCATAAAGCCGAGAACGATCATCGAGAGCGCGTCCGACTCGGAGATACCGCGGCTCATCAGATAGAAGAGCTGTTCGGCGCCGATGCGGCCAACGGTTGCTTCGTGAGCTAGTGTGCAGCGATCCTCTTCGATCTCAATGTACGGGATCGTATCCGATGCTGACTTCTCATCAAGAATCAGCGCGTCGCAGTTGACGTTGATCTTCGCGCCATACGCCCCCGGCGCCACCTTAGCCAAACCACGGTAGGTCGTCTTGCCACCGTCTTTGCTTACCGACTTGTTGGTGATGCGCGAGGTCGTCTCCGGCGCAAGATGCACCATCTTTGCGCCGGCATCTTGGTGCTGGCCACGCCCGGCATACGCCACTGAGAGCACCTCACCGCGCGCCTTGCGGCCCATCAGATAGACCGACGGGTATTTCATAGTCAGCTTCGAGCCGATGTTGCCGTCTACCCACTCCATGCTGGCCTCTTCGTAAGCCACCGCCCGCTTGGTGACCAGATTGAAGATATTGTTGGCCCAGTTCTGGATGGTGGTGTAGCGGAACTTGCCGCCCTTCTTGACAATCACCTCAACCACTGCCGAGTGGAGCGAATTGGTGCTGTAGATCGGCGCGGTGCAGCCCTCGATGTAGTGCGCCTCTGCGCCCTCGTCGATAATGATCAAGGTGCGCTCGAACTGGCCCATGCGCTCGGCATTGATGCGGAAGTAGGCTTGCAGCGGAATGTCGACCTTGACCCCTTTCGGCACGTAGACGAACGAGCCGCCCGACCAGACCGCCGTATTGAGCGCAGCATACTTGTTGTCAGCCGCCGGCACGATCGTGCCGAAGTACTCCTTGAAGAACTCAGGGTACTCCTTCAGCGCGGTGTCAGTATCGAGGAAGATCACACCTTGCTTCGCCCACTCTTCGCGCAGCGAGTGGTAGACCACCTCTGACTCATATTGCGCGCCGACGCCGGCGAGGAACTTGCGCTCAGCTTCGGGAATGCCCAGCCGCTCGAAGGTATTCTTAATCTCCGGCGGCACCGCATCCCAGTCGGTCTGCGGGCGCTCGTTGGCGCGCACAAAGTAGTGGATGTCGTCGTAGTTTAGCTCGGCCAACTCTGGATTGGCCCACGTGCCAACCAGCGGCGTCGGCTTCTTGTTAAAGATTTCGAGGGCGCGCAAACGCCGCTTTAACATCCACTCCGGCTCGCCCTTCATGCCGGACAATTCACGCACGATGCGCTCATTCAAGCCTTTGGGCGCTTTATAGACATAGCGCTCTTCCTGCCGGAAGCCATAGCGCGAGTAGTCAAACTGCAAATTGATAGCTTCAGCGACCACTGTGTCTCTCCTTTGCTAGATAGTAGCGATATTCGTTCATGAACGCCGTTTACTTGCGGTTGCTCGGCGTGGCGTACCGCGCAGTGCAGCCGCCACGCCTGCTACAGCTCTTCCTCCGCTTGGCCCACCCCATACAAGCCGGCCTTGAGCGCTTTGAGGGAAAGCAGCGCGCATTTTAGCCGGGTAGGATTGTGGGCGAGCGGTATCCCGATAATATCAAGCAGATCATCCTTGCTAAACTGCTTAGCCTCAGCGACCGGCTTCCCCTTGATCGCCTCGGTAAGCAGCGATGCGCTAGCCTGGCTGATGGCACAACCGCGCCCGGTAAAGCGCACATCGGTGATCACATCGTCAGCGATAGCCAATTCGAGCCGAATCTGGTCGCCACAGAGCGGATTGCGCTCTTCGCGCACCACCGTAGGCGCCGGCAGATGGCCGAAGTTGCGCGGATGACGGGCATGTTCGAGAATCTGTTCGCGATAGATGTCATCCATAACCACTGTCTCGCTGCATTTCAGGCAAAGATCTGGCGCGCCTTCTTGATCGCTGCCACAAGCCGGTCAATCTCTTCGGGCAGATTGTAGAGATAGAAGCTAGCCCGTGTGGTTGCTGGCACACCTAACACACGGTGCAACGGCTGGGTACAGTGATGGCCCGCCCGCACTGCCACCCCTTCTTGATCGAGGATGGCCGCCACATCGTGCGGATGCACCCCCTCGAGTGAGAAACTCACTGCGCCGCCACGATCCGGCCCAGCCGGCGGCCCATAGACGGTCAAACCCGGCACTTCAGCCAACCGCTCTAGCGCATACGCGGTCAACTCCTGCTCGTGGTGATGAATTGCCGCCAAACCCACCTCTTGCAGATAGTCAGCCGCTTCGCCGAGCGCAATCGCCTCGCCAATTGCCGGCGTCCCTGCCTCGAAGCGGGCCGGCGCTGCAGCAAAGGTGCTGTGATCCAGCTCAACCAGATCAATCATCGAGCCGCCGCCGAGAAACGGTGGCATTGCGTTGAGCAGCTCGCGCCGCCCCCACAACACACCGACACCGGTAGGGCCACACATTTTGTGACCGCTGAAGGCGAGAAAATCGACCCCCAACGCCTGCACATCTACCGGCATGTGCGGCACACTCTGCGCTGCGTCGAGCAACACCCGCGCGCCAACCGCCCGCGCGCGATCTACAATCACCTTTACCGGATTAATCGTGCCAAAGACGTTCGATTGGTGGGTGAAAGCGACCAACTTCACCCGCTCGTCGAGCAGCCGGTCAAGTTCGTCAAGCGCCAGCCGGCCCTGCCCATCAAACGGTAGGTAGACCAATTCGGCGCCAGTGCGCTGGGCCAGTAACTGCCACGGCACAATGTTCGAATGGTGCTCCATCATGGTTAGCAGAATGCGATCGCCGGCCCGAACATTGGCGCTGCCCCACGAATATGCAACCAAATTGATCGCCTCAGTCGTATTGCGCACAAAGATCACTTCGCGCTGGCTCGGCGCATTGATCAACCGAGCGAGCTTACCGCGCGCCCGCTCGTAGGCGAACGTTGCGTCTTCGCTCAGCCGGTAGACGCCACGGTGAACATTGGCATTGTAGCGCCGGTAATAATCTTCAAGCGCCTCGATCACCCGCCGTGGCTTTTGCGACGATGCCGCACTATCGAGAAAGGCCAGCGGCTTGCCATGCACCTCCTGATGGAGGATCGGAAACTCGCGCCGCAGCGAGATCACATCAAACTGTGATAGTGTCGCCATAGCTCCACCTTATCTGAACGCCAACTGCTGGCGCCAGAACCATCGGCGAGACGCGCCCCTCGCGCACCGCGCGGCGAACCAAATCAGCGTGCCGCTAAAGATTGGAACACCCATCTGGCGTGGCTGGCACGAGTGCTGCCAGACTTTCTGAGTGAGAGCTTTTCAGCCGGCAAGCTCAGCGAGTACTATTCTCTATGGAATGCGGCAGTATGACTGCCGCATTCCATACTAGCGCACCATTTGTCTCGCCCTCACGACAACCGGTGAACACTCGATGGTATTCTCAGTCTTCACCCTATGGTGCGGCACGCTCCAGTGATCAAATCTTAGCCGCAATCTCAGCCGTCAACTCTGCCCGCAACTCCTCCAGCGGCACCGTTTCCAGCGCTGGCTCAAAGAAGCCCATCACGATCATCCGCTGCGCTTCGGCGCGCGGAATACCGCGCGTCTGCATATAAAAGAGCTGCTCTTGATCAATGTCGCCGCTCGTCGAGGCATGCCCGCCCTTCAACACATCGTTGGTGCTGATCATGAGGCCGGGAATGCTATCGTTGCGCGCCTTGGGGCTAAGATGCAACGCATGCTCTTCCAAGCGGGTGCTAGTCGCTGCCGACTCATGCTCAATCTTGATCATGCCGTCGAAGACGCTATAAGCAGTATCGTTGACCACCGTCTTAAACTGCATAAAGCTCTCGCAGTTGTGGCCAACGTGCCGCATCCACGGCGCAATCACCAGATGCTGCGTATCGGCAGCGAAGGTCGCACCGAGCCAATTGAGGCGCGAACCATTGCCGACAAGCGTCGTTTCGGCTTCAATATGCTGCACCTGCCCGCCAAGTTGGATCGAAGTCCACTCAAGGTTAGCGTCGCGGGCAAGGATAGCGCGCTGGCCGCCGAGGTGGTAGACCCCGCTGCCCCAATGCTGAATGCTGATAAACCGGACACTAGCGCCATCGCCGACAAACAGCTCGGTGATCGGGCCGGCAAACGATCCGGCGCGCAAGTCAGGCGAGGTAAACTCCTCGATGAACGTAACGCTAGCCTGCGGCTCGACGATTACCAGCGTGCGCGGGAAGATCGCGGTGCCATCAGCGGCGAGCGTGTAAATCAAGCGCAGCGGCGCCTCGATTGCAACGCCTTTGGGCACGTAGAGCAGCGCGCCATCTTGCCAGAGCGCGGCGCGCAACGCGCTAAATTTGTGCTTCAACGGCTCAACCGCCGTATCCATGTATTTCTGAATCAGCGCCTCGTGGGTGTGCAGCGCCGCTGCCAGTGTGGTAAAGATCACGCCTTGCGCGGCCAACGCCGGATCCCACTGGATTGCCGTGGAATGGACACCATCCGACGGCGCAATTGTTGCCGGATCGAGCTTGCTCAGATCGGTACGCCGCCACTCAGGCGGATTCATCTGGGCAAATGCTGCCCATGCCTCGCGCCGCCGCTCGGTGAGCCATGCCGGCTCGTTAGCCGCTTGCGAGCGAGCCACGACCATCTCGGCGCTAAACTCATTGAGGGTTGGCAATGTCGTTGTCATGCGCATCTCCCTTAGGCCGCACCGGTCAGCTCCTCGCGGAGCCAGTCGTAACCCTTTTCCTCCAACTCAAGTGCCAACTCGGGACCGCCCTCGCGCACGATGCGACCATCCATCATCACCGACACCACATCAGGCTTGATATAGTTGAGCAGGCGCTGATAGTGGGTAATCACCAACACCCCCATGTGCGGCCCGGCCATGCGGTTAACCCCATTCGCAACGATCCGCAGCGCATCGATATCGAGACCCGAGTCAGTCTCATCCAACACCGCCATCGACGGTTTGAGCAGCATCATCTGCAAAATCTCTAGCCGCTTCTTTTCGCCGCCGCTGAAACCATCATTCAAGTAGCGGCGGGCAAAGCTTTCATCCATGTCGAGCAAGTTGAGGCCCTCGCGCAGCAACTTACGGAACTCGGCCGCCGGGATCGCCGTTTCCTTCGGATCCTTCCCTTCTTCGGCACGGTGGGCATTGATCGCCGAGCGCAAGAAATTGGCCACCGTCACTCCCGGCACCGCCACTGGATACTGGAAGGCAAGAAACACCCCCAACCGGCTGCGCTCGTCTGGCTCTAGCTCAAGCAGATTATGGCCCTTGTACCAAATCTCGCCACCGGTCACCTCATACGAGGGATGGCCGGCGATAATGTACGACAGGGTGCTCTTGCCGCTGCCGTTAGGCCCCATAATCGCGTGGATGGTACCCTGCCGCACTGTCAGATTGACGCCGCGCAGAATCTCTTTGTCGCCAATCCGCGCATAAAGATCCTTAATAATCAGATCGTTGCTCATGTGCTCCTCATTAAACAAGGCAAACTTACCTAAACCTTAGCATCAGGATCAGTTACTGGTGGCGTCACCGTGAGCGGAATATCGTTTGGGCGCAAGACGAACCGGCAATTATGCGCCCCTGCCCGGATCGTATCCTCGAGTACGAGCTTTTCACCTAACACATACTCGATCATACGCCGCTCCATCGAGCAGACTTCAGGATGATCGGCCGCCACATCGTAGAACGGACAGGCGAACAGGCGCAACACATCGCCTTCGGGATCAATCTCGGCCGGCACACCCCGCTGTTCCAGCAACGCGCGTAGCTCGTTGAGGCGAGCCGCCACATCACTACCAGCCATTCGGTCGGCGTACTCGCTCGCCAGCCGCTGGCTGACCCGATCGAGCAATTGCTCAACCTTCCCTTCCCCCTCCAGATCAATCAGCTCGCGCAGCAGACTGCTGATCAGCCGATCATACTGCTTGGGAAAGGACTTTTGCGCCTTCTCAGAGAGGGAATAAACCAACCGTGGACGGCCCGGCCCATTGCGCTCACTCGTAACCACAACCATGTCTTCGGCCTGCAGATGCACGAGGTGATCGCGCACCGCCGTTGTGCTGACGCCGAGCAGGTCGGCCAGCTCTTTGACGGTAGCCCGCGCATGGCGCTGCAAGTAGCGCAAGATGATGCCGGCTGGACTATCGGACGGATAGCGTGAGATTTCCATAGTCGCACTACTCCGAACTACTACTTCACAGTCTACCAGCATTTCAAGCTATTGTCAATAAAAAAGCCAAAAACTTGTTTAATTCGGGTCGCAGGAGTACATTGCGCCGCCACGCTCGCTTGTTTCTAAGAAGTGTAATTTTGTAATTGACATTACACGAAACTAATACTACACTGCTCATGTGCCCGGCAGACCGGGGCACATCAGCAGCGACGGAGCGACCGGCGCCACGGTCGCCCGCCGCACAGCACAAAGGAGCATCGTATGCGCTGGGAGTACAAAGTGGTGTTTGTCGAGGCGTGGCAGCGCGTCTCAGTCGAGGGGCACGAGAGCTATCCTGAAGCGGGCGAACGCAACACCGGCTTTGCCCGTCGCTTTCTCAACAAGTTAGGGGCCGAGGGCTGGGAAGTGTGTGGCGTGCAGGCGGTTATGCCGGGCCGCAGCTATCTGATCCTTAAGCGCCCGTTGGCCGATGGAGCCGAACCGGATCTATCGGTTGCGCGCAAGCCCAACCCGAACGCGCCATAACACGCCTCTACCGGCCACCATCTCGCGGATCGCGGCGCGGCGTAGCGCGCGGTCCGCGAGTAGTGAAGATACCACCCTCGGCAGCGTTGCTCCGCTCGTGGGTCAGGCTGATGCTTGGCGGTTGCGGCCCGTCGCTCTGGCCGACAGCCAAGCGCTGCAATTCGTGCTGGCGCAGCTCTTCGGCGCGCTCGATCAATTCCGGCGCTTCGTTATAGTAGAATTGCAATGCTTGGCCATGCTGATCCACGCCCGTGTAGCGCAATTCAATCATGCTGCCGGGAGGAATGCCACCCGATGCTAGTAGATCAGCGAGGGGCGCTTCAATATCCTTCAAAATCCGCTGGCGCAGTGGCCGAGCGCCAAACCGCGAGTCGAACCCTTTGGTTAGCAAATACTCTTTGGCCGCCGGCGTCACGCGCAATTGCACGGCATACCGCAGGTATTGCTGATTACACTCGGCAATCATCCGATCAAACACTTGGCTCAGAGTATCGGATGAAAGCGGGCGAAAAGCGATAATTTCGTCAAGCCGGTTGATCCATTCGGGCTGAAACACCTTCTGCAAGGCTTCAAACCCGATCTGATAGATCTCGCGACCGGTCGCTTCCACATCTTTATGCGGCGTGCGGAAGCCGATCGTGCGCCGGTCGAGAAAATCGACCATCTCTTTCGCGCCGACGTTAGTGGTGAAGATAACGATGCTGTTCTGAAAGCTCACCCGCCGCCCGCCGTTGAGCAAGAGAATTTCGCCATCTTCCATCACCTGCAAGAGCAGGTTCCACAGCTCAGGCTGACCCTTCTCGATCTCGTCAAACAGCACAACGCTATTCTCTTGCTCGATAATATCAGGGTTGAGCAGCGGTTTTTGATCGCGCCCGACATAGCTCGGCGGTGCGCCAACCAACGCGCTCACTTCGTGACCTTGGCTGAACAACGAGCAATCGATCTTGAGGAAGGCGCTGCCATCGGGCCGGAGCAATTCGGCCAGCGCGCGCGCAGTGGCGGTCTTGCCAACGCCAGTAGGGCCAAGGAAGAGCAGTGTAGCGCGTGGACGGCGCGTATTGCCGGCAGAAAACCCAAACCGCGACCGGTTAAGCACCCGGATCACACTCTCAATCGCCCGCTCTTGACCAAAAATCTGTTCCCGCAACCGGCGCTCAACTAGATCGAGCGGATTTTTATCGCCGCGCACTGCCAGTTTCATTTGACCTTCGTCTGCCATAACGCCTCCCCTGCTAGCCATTGGCAACCTTACTGCCATTGCCTCATTGCCGGGTGAAGCGCTACTGTCTGATGTCACAAGGTTGAAATGTGCGCCCTCACCACCCGCTCTCTGCTCTTGGCACATGCTACGCAGCACCTTGACTGTTATTGTACCACTGTCAGATAGCTTACATTCACATGGTTAAGAAAACTGTCATCAGCGCAACCACGCTAGCGCGGTTGTCACGACGATAATTGAGTAAAACAGCAACGCCAAGGGGAAGCCGCCGAGCAAGATGATGAAACCAATATATGGCAACGAGCCGCAAGCATACGCCACACTGACAACAACCATCAACATCTGCCCACGCTTGCGCCCGGTAGCCCAGTCGATCAAGCGTGAAAGGGCATTGCCAGTCATTGGCCCCAGCAGGAAGGCGACGATGAAACCAAACAATCCGGCCCAGCCAATCACTACGCCGGCCACCAATGTCACGATCAATGCATAGAGCAGCGCTACCACCCCCGCCACCAACAACTGTGCCGGCCCAACTTGATAATTGACCGGCGTGCGCTCACGGGCGCATTCCGGGCAAATCTGGCCGACCGGCGTCGCTCGCGCGCATTCCGGGCAGATCGGGCGGCTACAACTGATACAGCGCAGCCCGGTCTCGCGCTGTGGATGACGATAGCAAACCAAAGTCTCTGCTACCAGCGTAACCGACACTGCCGGCGCCTCTTCCACCACCGCTGGCTCGGCGCGCTCACGCACCTGCACGCCGGTTGGCGCCAACAACTCACCGGCCGCCAATCGCGCCTCAACATGGTCGAGCGTCGCGCGCGCTTCGCTGTTATCAGGATCAACGGCTAACGCCCGCAGCAGATACTCGCGTTTATCGCGGTATGGACGCACCGCCGCTGCCATGCCGAGCAAGGCGTCAACATGATTGGGGTCTATTTCAAGCGCTTCGCGAAACCGCAGGCGCGCTGTCACCGTATCGCCGGCAATCAA
>JANWYE010000068.1 GCA_025057175.1 Chloroflexus sp.
ATGATCAACTTTTGATAGTTCGGTATTTTATCGAGTTTTTTGCAATATGAGCATTAGAGCCGTTGCTAGACAATGGCTCTCGGTGGTATAACATCGTTGTTCGGTAGGTGGGTTCCTGAGCTTTGTCGGTGGTAGGCCGTACCCTTACCATCCCAAGGCCTTGCCGCGCAATCCGTCCGGTATCGGCAGATCAAATCGCCGCAAGATGGTTGGCAGGATGTCGTAGATCTGTGTTCCAGCGAGGCGTTTGCCGTGGCCGGGGGCGTGTGGGTCGTACCAGATGAACAGGCCATGCTGCGCATGGTTGGCATCGTCGGGGCCGGTGTCGTTTTCGAGGGTAAAGTAGCCATCGCCACCGATAGCGCCGATCGCTCGCCAGCCTAGATCGCCAAAGTAGACGATGAGGTCGGGCGCGACGCCACGTACTGTCCGGTAGATCTGGCGCGGGAGAAAGACGCGGTTGCCGAGCGGGCGGCCATCAGGGCCGGCCATTGTCTCAATGCGCTTGGCTAGGTCGGTGCGGGCTTGTTCGTATGCGGCTGGCGCAATTACGCCTTGCGGTTCGCGCCCGCGCACGTTGAGAAAGATGCGTCCGTAGTATCCGCCAGCGCCCCATGCTCGCGTCTGTGCCCAGTCTACCTCGACATGATCAAGCGGGACTGGCTGCGCCGGCAATGTTCGCACGGTCAGTTCGCCTTGTTCGATCAACCATTGGTTGATCTTTACGCCGCCGAGGAATGGCCGCGCGCCGTGATCAGATACGACCAACACCACGGTCGTTGGGCCACACTGATCCAATAGTTCGGCGATGCGAGTGTCAATGTGACGGTAATAGGCGCGAATGGCGCCGGCAAACGGCGAGCTAGGCACGAAGCGCGGGTGGCGGGGATCCATGTGTCGCCACAGCGCGTGCTGAATCCGATCCACTCCCATATCAACCAGCATCAAGAAATCAGGGCGCTCTTCGGCCAGCAGAGCCTGCGCAACGGCAAACCGTTGGTCGCACATCGTGTAGATGTCGCGCACAATCCGCGTTTTGTCTTCGGAGCGAAACTCTGGCACGTCGAGAAGGTATGGTTGTTGCGGATCAATCGTTGTTATCCACGCTGCAATCCGTTCGGCAAGGCTGGACGGAAAGGTGTACGTGACGTTCGACGAGGGCGCGAGAAAGCACGAAACCAACGCGCCGTTGACCGGCGTAGGCGGATAGGTGCCGGGCACGCCGATCACGGCTACGCGCCAGCCAGCTTCGCTCAGGATGTTCCACAAGCGAGGGAAGCGCACGGCATGGCTATCAGCCACCACCATCCGATGGTACGAACGGTCGGGGCGATTGCGGAATCCGTAGATGCCCAGTTCACCCGGATCGCGCCCGCTCATCATGCAGCTCCACGCCGGCACAGTAATCGCCGGAATGCAGCTCTCTAATTCACCATATACTCCGGCTGCCATCAAGCGGCTGAGGGTAGGCAGTTCGGCGCGCCACTGATCAAAGACTAACGATGGCTCGGCGCTGTCGAGGCCGATGATCAGCAGGCGCAGCGGCGATGATGATGGCATTCGTGATCCTCGCGCGAGTTACTCTTGAGTGAGCGTTTGCCGGCGGAGGCGGTGGCCGTAGCGCTGGAAGAACAGCGCCAGCGCGCTCACAATGGCGATCAACGAGAGCACATGAACGGTGTTGAAGGCGGTGCCGGGGAAGAACCACGAGTCGGTGCGTAAAAATTCGATAAAAAATCGCCCCAATGGGTACCAGATGAGATACATCAACAGCACATCACCATCGCGTAGACGATCACCGTAACGTTTCCAGATCGAAAAGATGATCGCAAATCCAACAGCATTCCACAGCGACTCGTACAAAAAGAGCGGGTGAAAGCGGGTTGTTTCCGGGTAGGTGACTAAATCGCGGTAGGGGCCAATGCGATATTCAGGGTCAATGCGCAGCCCCCACGGAAGTGTAGTTGGCGGGCCGTAGAGTTCCTGATTGATAAAGTTGGCCCAGCGGCCAACTGCTTGGCCAAGTGGCAGACCAAGCGCAATCGCATCACCGTAGACCAGCAGCGGCGCTTTGCGGAGGCGAGCAAATGCGATGACACCTAGCGCGCCACCCAGAAAGCCGCCAAAAATGTGGAGGCCGCCTTCCCAGATGGCCAAGATCTTGGCGGGATCGGCGAGATAGCGATCAAGGCCGTCGGGGCCGCGCGGCGATTGAATAAAGACATAGTAGAGGCGCGCGCCGATCAGGCCGGGGATCAACACCCAAAACAGCAGATCCCACACTGAGTCACGATCTAGCCCGCGCCGTTCGAGATGGAATGCGCCAATCCACGCTGCTAACGCCACGCCGGCCATGATCAAAACGCCGTACCAACGTAATGCCAACGGGCCAATCTGTATGATCACTGGATCTACAGGCGGATACATTGCTTGTGCTACTCCAGATAGCCTAGTTCACGTAGCCGGCGCTGCACAACCGGGTCGTCCGTCTCTACATTGCGCTGGCGCAGTGGGGGTGCCGCGCCCGCGCGGGCCATAAATGCATTGAGGAGCAGTTGCAGCTCCTCAACTTGTTCCGGCAGCATGCCGGCCAGATTTACCGTCTCGTGTGGATCACTGTCAAGATCGTACAACTCCACGAGATCATTGCCAGTTTGAATCAACTTGGTCGAATGGCTCACAACGGCGTAGCGTGGCTGATCAAACCGTCGTTCGCGCACCAATGCCGGTCGCCGCCGCCGCACGATACTCAGCATATTCTGGGCCGGCTCAGCGGCGATAAATACGGTGCCATTATCAGGATCGGCTGCTGGCGATTGGGCCAATGACCCGTCGCGCTCGCCGGATTGGGCGACGCCAGCGACGCTCAAGAGGGTGTGAAAGACCCGGCGGAGCGAAACGGTGTGATTGACAGTAGCGCCGCGCGGGAAGTCGCCAGTAGGATCGGAGACAATGAGCGGCACCTGCACCAACTCGTTGTAGACCGATAAAGCATGCCCTACCAAGCCCTTCTCGCCAAGGTGTTCGCCGTGGTCAGCGCAGATCAGCAAAAACGCGCGATCAAGCGCGCCGCTCTCGCGCAGGCGCTGGAAGAATACGCCGAGGTGAGCGTCTTGAGTGGCGACTTCAGCATCGTAGACATTGCTGAGCACTGATTGGTGCGCTTCATCTATTCCTGCAAGCGGCGCCATCCACCCAAACACATCGCTGTTGAAGCGTTGCACATAGCGGGCTGCCGCCCGATCACGGAGCACTTCCGGCGCGAATCGCTCGAGCATGCGCCGGTCTGGGTGGTATGGCATATGAACGCCCATCAGGTTGATGAAGGCAAAGATCGGCTGGTTGCGTTCAACGCCGCGCCGTTCGATCAGCAAGCGAGCCGCATCGGCGAGCGATTTCGGCGTATTGCCCTTAAAACTGAGCGCCGTTTGCCAGAGTGGCGTCATCAGTGGCGAAAAGGCAAATTCAAGCATCGCTTCTGAGCGCGCAAACACGTTCTGGATCCGGTTGAGCAGATCGGCCAGCCGGCCTTTGAACCACTGGCGATAGCGGCTGATCAAACCGGGGCGAGCGCCGGCCTGATTGGGCCGCGAGGTCAGCAAACCGCTGTAATTGAGAAAACTCTCAAAGCCACGCCGGAAGCCGTTATTGACCACGCCTACCAGCGGATTATTGCAAAAGGCTGCCGTGAAATACCCGCCAGCGCGCAACCGTTCTGCCAAGGTGGGCAAATCAGGTGGCAGCACTGACCACGACTGGTTGGTTTTATGGTCAATCGGATACACACCGGTCAACAGTGACGCATGCGATGGGATCGTCCATTGGGCGGTGGCGAATGCGCGTTGAAAGATGGTTGCACTGGTCGCAAATGCGTCGAGATGGGGCGAGGTTGGTCGCGGGTAGCCGAAACAGGACAGGCGATCGCTGCGTTGCGTGTCAAGCACGAGCAACACAATATCGGGGCGGCGACTCACCACAATGTCTCCTCCGCGAACAAGTGGTTCGGGATCTGCATGTGCAGTATAGCATGATCTAGGGTGAACAAAGACAGTTATATCAGGGAGTATTGTATCAACGCTGATATGTTCATTCGTGGGACAGCGATTAGGAGAGCGGAGCCGCTTAATGACTTGCGCCAGCAAAAAAGAGTTCTGATCGGCTGGCAAACGTAGGCAACTGCGTCGCTGTGCCGGGTAGCGCGCTGCGCGCCGCAATACTCAGTCGCAACAGCGTTGATCTTAACTCCTGATCGCTTTTAGCTTGGCATATCACTAAATCAATCTTTAATACTTTCATAATCTAACAAGCACGTAATTAGCTTTTAAGAACTACTTGACGAAAAGTAATAATTTCTATATACTAACACCAATCGCTTCAATATTTGATAAGACTGTGAACTATTGCCAACAGATGATACAAGACCTGTAAGAGAATTGGTGCAAGGAGTTGCTATGCTCAAGGAATTTCGCGATTTTATCAGCCGAGGGAGCGTGCTCGATCTAGCGGTTGGCGTGATTATTGGTGCGGCGTTCACTGCGATTATCAATTCGCTCGTGGATGATATCATCAATCCGATTATTGGTTTGATCATTGGTGGGCGCGCCGATTTTCGCAACTACTTCATTCCACTCGCCGGTCAGACCGCGACGACGCTCGCCGAAGCGCAGGCGGCAGGGCCGGTGTTGGCGTATGGCTCGTTCCTAACGGCAGTGATTAATTTCCTGCTCGTGGCTTTCGTTATCTTCCTGATCGTGCGAACTGCCAACCGGATGGCGGTCAAATCCGCCGAGCCGGCAGCGCCGCCGGCGCCACCAGAACCAACGCCGAGCGAGCGCCTGCTCGCCGAGATCCGCGATCTACTGGCCAAACGGTCGTAGGGGTGTTCTCACGCCATTGCGAGCGCGCTATGCCCGAAACGATCCCCCTGCGCAGGTGTGAGCAACCGCTAAAAGGCTACATCGCGCGCTTGTGGGAAATTGCTTCGCCGCCGGCGATGGCTCGCAATGAAAAGGGGGCGGTGCTGCAAGTCGCCAAACGGTGGAAAGCTGTGTTCCCCGCATACTGGACGCAAAACACAGATACTCACGGCTCAAGCGCCGTTCATCACGCGCCGAACCGTGAGCATTCGTGTTCGTTGCATCACTGTCACAGCTAAAACGAAATGGCCCGGTCACCCAGCGCTGTGCCCGGCCAAATGCGGATGCCGCGTTCGAGCCGGTTTTCTTGCCCGATTTGGCACTCATCGCTGATGATGGAGCCATCGGTGATGTGCGAACGCTCGCCGATCCGGTTGCCCGATCCGAGCACACTATTGCGCAGCGTCACACCCTCCTCGATCACGTTGCCATCCCACATCACCACGCCTTCGATCTGGCATTCGGGGCCAATCTCGCAATGGGCGCCAATCACGGTTGGGCCGATGATCCGCGCGCCGCGGCCAATCCGCGTGCCGTGACCAATCACCACCGGCCCGACAATCTGGGCGCTGGAATGGATCTCGGCTTCGCCTTCGATCCAGATCCGTTCACCCACTTGCTGGCCGCGGAAATGATACTGCACTTTACCGATCAGAATATCGTGGTGGACATCGAGGTAGGTCTGCGGTTTACCGATGTCAGTCCAATAAGCGCGTGAAGGGAAGCCATACATCGGATCGCCGGTCTGCAGCACCACCGGGAAGAGGCCGCGCTCGAACATATAGAACTGATTGGGTGGCACGTAGCGGAAGATTTCAGGTTCGATCAGATAGGTGCCGGCATTAACGAGATTGGTAGTAATGTCTTCAAGACGCGGTTTTTCGAGGAACCGGCGCACTCTGCCATCGCGATCAGTTTCGACCAAGCCAAATTGGGTCGGATCATCAACCGGGGTGAGCGAGATCGTGACCTTGCTACCCCGCTCGCGGTGAAAATCGAGCATCGCCTGCAAGTCGAGATCGGTCATCACATCGCCGTTGAAGATGAACGTCGTGCCGTCGAGGAGATGCTCGACGTGCTTCACGGCGCCGGCGGTGCCACGCGGTTCTGGTTCTTCGATAATATGCAGCTTCATACCCAATCGCGAACCATCGCCGAGAGCGGTGCGGAAACGGTCGGCTAGATACTGCACGGCGAGAATGACCTCACGGATGCCATAATCACGCAAGCGTAACAGCATCCACTCAATGAATGGCTGATTGACCAGCGGCAACATCGGTTTTGGCGTGCGGCAGGTAAGGGGACGCAATCGCGTGCCTTGACCGCCAACCAGAATGACAGCTTTCATAGGCTTTACTTCTGTTGATTTAGGTGGGCAAACAACCTCTTCCAGTAAGGATAGGCGTACTATAACGCCAGCAGACCACAAACAGCTTACCGATTGCGATTGATTTGGTGACGATTTTCTTAGCCAGTAGTCGCTAACGTTTCGGCGCGCACCCGTTGACGCCAGTAGGTCAGAATATCGTGCAGTGTCTCTTGCAGCGTATAACGGGGTTGCCAGCCGGTGCGGGCACGCAGGCGACTAGCGTCGCACACAACGAGCGGAATGTCAATTGGGCGCATAAGTTCGGGGTTTAGCCGCACTTCCACCGGCACGGTACATTCGGCCAGTAGCATGTCAAGTAACTCACGCACCATCACTGCTCGTCCCGAACCGACATTGTAGACCGCGCCGCTCTCGCCGTGTTCGGCCAGCAGCATATAAGCGGCGACCACATCGCGCACGTCAGAAAAATCGCGTTGCGCAGCTAGATTGCCCACCTGCACCACTGGCGGTTGCAGACCGAGTTCGATCCGGGCGATCTGGCGCGCAAAGGCTGCCGTCACAAACCGCTCGTTTTGGCGCGGGCCAATGTGAGTGAAGGGCCGCACGCGCACCACATCAAGCCCGTGGCTGTAGTGGTATTGCAAGGCTAGCAGACTCTGGGCAACTTTGCTGACGCCGTAAGGGCTAGTTGGGCGCAGCGGCGTATCCTCATCGATGGGTAAGTCTTCGGGATCGATCTTGCCGTACTCTTCGTTCGTGCCGATCACCACTACTCGAGTCGCCATGCGATATTCAATCAAAGTGAGAAAAATATGGAGCGCGCCAAGGGTATTGGCAGCCAACGTGCCGGCCGGATCGCGAAACGACTCGGGCACGAAAGGCTGGCCGGCCAAATGAAAGATGATATGTGGCCGCACAGTCACTATCGCGCGCATGGTTGCTTCGGCGTCCGCTAGATCGGCTTGCACCATCTGCACGTTGCCGGCCAATTCAGGCAGGGCGATCGTCGCCGAACGTGACAGGCCCCATACCTCCCAGCGCCCGCTAGCCAGCAAATATTCGGCCAGATGGCCGCCAACGAAACCATTAATTCCGGTGATCAGTACACGCATCATTGAGATTACTGTAATCGGCGCGATGCTATGAAATTATATCGCGTTTGATTGTGCATTTCATTGACAGTGATTGTGCAACATGCTACAATGTTAGCAACATTGTACCACGCTTGACGCAAAGCTTGTGCAGAAGCAACTGTGCAAGCGCAATGAACGTATCGCTTGTACATCGTGGTACGGCAAGGGTTAGAGTGTAACAATTATGCGCCATCGCTACAGCACTGCTTGAGCGCTGGGAAGGGTCGCGGAACGATGGCACCGCAACATTTTCTCTCCCAATTTTCAGACAAGCCACGCTACAATACCAAGGCTGTCGCACAGGAGACAGGCGTGCCGGCCGATACCTTCCGCGCATGGGAACGTCGCTATGGCGTGCCTCGCCCGCAGCGCACCGAAGGCGGCCACCGCCTCTACTCCGAGCGTGATATTGCCACGATTCGCTGGCTGCGCGATCGCACAGCCGAAGGGTTGACGATTAGCCAAGCGATCGCGCTGATGATTGATGGGAGTGAGACAAGTCTTTCGTGGTTGAATACTGCGGTTGACACTGAACCGCATACATGGGAACGGATGCAAGCGCGGATGATCAACGCGCTGACCGATTTTGACGCCACGCGCGCTGAGCAGATTTTGGGTGAAGCATTTGCGCTGTATCCGCTAGAAGATGTCTTTCTAAAGCTGATCCAACCCGCGATGATTGAGATCGGCGAGCAATGGCATGCCGGGCGTATTTCGGTAACTGCCGAGCACTTTGCGACCCAGTTTATCCGGCGCAAGTTGTCGAGTTTGTTTAATACCTATAATGTGACCGAAGGCCGAGGACTGGTAGTTGTCGGCTGCGCTCCGAGCGAACAGCACGATCTCGGCGCCCTAATGCTGGCGGTTTTCCTTGTACGTCACGGCTGGCAGGTGGTCTATCTCGGCCCCGAAGTGCCGGTGAAGGATCTGCTTGACGCTGTCCGCCATATTCAGCCCGATCTGGTCTGTCTGTCAGCTTCAACGACGGAAACGGCAACGCAACTGCTCGAGATTGGCCGCGCCTTGCAACAATTGCCGCCACCGACGCCATTGTTTGGGTACGGCGGTCGTGCCTTCAACCTCAACCCGATTTTAACCCACAAGATGCCGGGTACGTTTTTGGGTCGCGATGCACAGGAAGCTGTGGAGAATGTCGCGTCACTCCTGAGTCGCAGCCGCTAATGGTTGGCGAGGATGGCAAGCGTTGTGGCTTGAATTGCCAACAACGCTCGGTACAGTCTTGCCTATACGCGCAATATTGCGTATAGTACAAACAAGCGTGAATATGTGACAAAAGGAGTGCGGTGTGTCGCTGAATTCGATCTCGATCATCACGCGCGGGAACGGATTGCCGGTTAGCCAAGCGCTGCCGGCCGATGAGCAGCTTGCCCAGCTCTTCCATCTCAGCGATCTGCCGGTCTCATCTAATGCTGACGAACTCCCGCCGCCATCCGTTCGCTCGCTGGCTGAGGCATACGCGATCTGCGATCAGATCATTCGTCGCCATTCCAAGAGTTTTTTCTTTAGCACGCAGTTTTTGCCGCCGCCGCAGCGCCGGGCAGTGCGGGCATTGTATGCCTTCTGCCGCACTACTGATGATACGGTCGATATGGCGACCTCTGATCCGGCCCGCGCGCTGGCGGAATGGGTGCGCATTGCCCGCCGCCCGCGCCTCGATACTACACATCCGGTGCTGATGGCGTGGGCCGATACCTGCCAACGCTACAATCTCGCTCCCCACCTGATCGATGAATTGTTGGCCGGCGTGGCGATGGATCTGACAATCTCTCGCTATGCGACGTTTGCCGATCTCTGGCTCTATTGCTACCGGGTTGCCTCGGTCGTCGGATTGTTGGTAATCGGGATCACCGGCGCAGCGCCCGGTGCGACCCCTTACGCGATTAAGCTAGGGGTGGCGTTGCAGTTGACGAATATCTTGCGCGATGTTGGCGAAGATGCCGGACGCCAGCGCGTCTATCTGCCAGAAGATGAGTTGGCGCGTTTTGGCTTGACCGCTGATGATATTTTGGCCCGTGTCTACGATGAGCGTTTTATCGCGTTGATGAAATTTCAGATCGAGCGCGCGCACCGGTTGTACGATGAGAGTTGGCCCGGTATTGCCTTGTTGCCTGCCGAAGTGCGCTTGGCGGTGGCGGCGGCTGCGCAGGTGTACCGCGGTATTCTTGATAAAATCGTCGCAAACCAGTATGATTCCTATACCCGCCGCGCGTATGTGCCGCTGCGCGAGAAGGTGGCGCGGCTACCGCGCATTTGGTGGAGTGTGCGCCAACTAGAGCGCAAGGCGCGTTAATCAGGTGTTTTGTTTGTACTAACTAGATGCAAAGAGCGCTTGCTCGGTACTGTTTGTACTAACTAGATGCGTTTACTGATCACGCCTAGACGAGAATATTTGTATGGCCTCATCCGCTTTACTAACGTCGCAGACGACCCGCCCATGGCCGCGCTGGATTTTCGATCTCGTGCTGTGGATCCTCTTTCTAGGACCAATTGCGTCACCGCTGTTGCGCGCTACTGGTTGGCCATTAGTAAGTGATGCCGGAGCGCTTGCTCGTGATGTGCTGGCTGCGTATATCTGCCCCACGCCGGAACGCTCATTGTGGCTCTTTGGCTGGCCAATGGCTGTCTGCGCTCGTTGCTGGGGGGCAACAATCGGACTCTGGTTGGCGCGGTTGAGCATTACCGAACGCGCGCCGGCCCTGTTGCGCTCCTATCGCGCATTGGCATGGCCGCTCCGCTTGGCGATCGCTGCTGTTCCCTTCTTGCTCTGGCCGCTTGAGATCGTTGGCCACTATAGCGGCTGGTGGTTCGCTCCGCTCTGGTTGTTGCTGCTCAACGGTATGCAGGCCGGATTTGCGGCGGGAGTCTTCTTTGCCTCGGTTTGGCCCGGCTTGTGGCCGGCGCCATCACGAGTGGCGGGATAACTTCTTGCGTGCAGGCGCCAAGATGCGAGATAAGTCCGGCGAGCGTGGCACGTCGAATAGCCCCTCGCCGGTTTTGTTGCCTCTGGTGATGCTCCCTTGGCAATGAGCCGTAGTTGGCGACGCGGCTGCCGGCCAGCATCTGAAACTTGGGTTTGGGTCTGAAGGTCTAAGTATTAGGAGAGATATATCCTCCTCCTGACATACGCTTGATCGAACGAGGAGACTGCAAGATGCGTCCGTGGTTGATCATCGTGCTTATCGTCCTGCTTGCCGGCTGTGCCCGCGCCGATCTGCCCGCTTCGCCGGTAACAGTTGTCGCGACGCCCACAGCGCCGCCAGTGCGCCCGACCGATGCGCCATTACCGCCGCTGGCGGCGTCGTCACCGAGCACGCTAACCGAGACCGAGTTCACCGAGCACGAGCAACGTTTGATTGCGCTCTACCGGCGCGCCAGCCAAGCTGTGGTCAGCCTCGACGTGGTCGTTGATCAGAGTGCCAATTTGCCGCCGGGCCATCCCCCGATTACGCCTGATGGCCCGACAGGCCAAGGATCGGGGTTTTTGTTTGACGATCAGGGCCATATCGTTACCAACCACCATGTCGTGGCTGGCGCAGTGCAGATACAAGTGCGCTTTGCCAATGGCGCGACCGTGATCGCCGATTTCATCGGCAGCGATCCCGATAGTGATTTGGCTGTGATCAAAGTCACCAGCTTGCCGGAAGGCATTACGCCATTGCCGCTCGGCGATAGCCAAACGGTGCAGGTAGGCCAGACAGCGGTTGCGATTGGCAGTCCGTTTGGCGAACAGAATACACTCACAGTGGGGGTGATTAGCGGGCTAGGCCGCACCTTGCGTGGGCGCACAAGCAGTTTTGGTAGTTTTAGCATTCCAAATGTGATTCAGACCGATGCGGCGATCAATCCCGGCAATTCTGGCGGCCCGCTCCTCAATCTGCGCGGCGAGGTGATCGGCATCAATACGGCAATTGCCGTCAGCCTCGGCGGGCGCGATTTTGAAGGCGTCGGCTATGCCGTGCCGGCGCAGACGATTGCCCGCGTCGCGCCGGTGTTAATCGCACAAGGACGCTACGAGCACCCGTGGCTCGGCGTGAGCATGACGACGGTGGATACCCTCTTTGCCAACCGGTTTGGGTTGCCGGTCAACCGAGGCGTGCTGGTGGGCATCGTCCAGCCGAATAGTCCGGCAGCGCAGGCTGGCTTGCGCGGCGGTGATACAGAGGCAAGCTATCGCGGACTGCCGGTAAGAATTGGCGGTGACATTATTCTCGCTTGCAATGGCACACCCATCTTTTCGAGTGATCAGCTTATTGGCCTGCTCGACCAGTTTGCGGTTGGGGAACGGATCACGCTCACGATTCGGCGTGGCACCGAACAGCTCGATGTCGCAGTAACGCTAGCGGCGCGACCGTAGCGTGGCTGCGGGGCCAGCCACCCACGCTCCGGGTGGGAATGGTGTGATCGGAACCGGCAAGGTGCGGTAGAATGACGGTGATACAGCGAGGTGATGGCCTCTGAGGGTCAAGAGGCCGCTAGCTTGAAGAGTGAGCAGCGATGACGATCCCTATCATCAGCGATCTTGAAGCAGCTCGCGCCGGTATTTTGCGGCGCGCGCCACTCGATGACGATGCTGAGACAACTCGGGCAGTAGCCGAGATTATTGCCGCCGTGCGGCAACGCGGCGATGCGGCGTTGCGCGAGTACACCTTGCGTTTCGATGGCGTCGACTGCGCTGCGCTGGAAATTCCGCGCGAGCGGTGGGCAGCAGCGGCAGCCGATCTCGATCCGGCGTTGCGCCGCGCGTTGCTGTTGGCGATTACCGAAATTCGCCGCTTCCACGAGCGCCAACTGCGCAACTCGTGGGTTGAGTTTGGCGTCGAAGGAGCGTTGGGCCAGATCGTGCGCCCGCTGGATCGGGTAGGGATCTATGTGCCGGGTGGCGCAGCGCCATTGCCGTCATCGCTCATCCATGCCACTGTGCCGGCCCGCGTGGCCGGTGTGCGGGAAATTGTCGTCTGCTCGCCGCCACAACGCGCTACTGGCGAACCGGCGGTCGTTGTGATGGCGGCTGCTCATTTGGCCGGGGTTGACCGGCTGTTCGCAGTGGGTGGCGCGCAGGCGATTGCGGCGCTAGCTTACGGCACCGAAAGCGTGCCACGGGTTGATACGGTAGCCGGGCCGGGCAATCGCTACGTGATACAAGCGATGCGGATGGTCTATGGCACGGTGGGTGTGGTGAGCTTGCCGGGGCCGACCGAGACCCTCATCATTGCCGATCAGACGGCTAACCCGCGCGCGGTGGCTGCCGATCTGTTAGCGCAGGCCGAACATGTCGAAGCAAGCGCGATTTTGCTCACGACCGATCAGGTGTTAGCCGAGCGGGTGCAAGCTGAAGTTGAGCGGCAACTCGCGGTTTTGCCCGTCGCGAATGCCCGCGCGGCGCGCGAGGCGGTAACACAGCGCGGCGGGATCGTACTGGTGCCCGATCTAGCCACGGCGTTTTCCTTGGCTAATGAGTACGGGCCGGAACATCTCTGCCTATTGATCGCCGATCCGTGGGCGTATGTGGGTGAGGTGCGCAATGCCGGCGGCGTTTTCTTGGGTGAAGAGTCGTTTGAAGTGTTGGGTGACTATGTGGCAGGGCCGTCACACATTATGCCCACTGAAGGCACGGCGCGCTACGCATCGCCGGTTAATGCCGATAGTTTTCGGAAGGTGATCTCGCTGGTCGGCTTAAACCGAGCTGGCCTGAGCCGGATCGGCCCAGCCGCGATGCAGCTAGCCGAGGCCGAAGGCCTGTTTGCGCATGCGGCTGCGGTGCGAGCGCGGCTTGATGCACTGGATACTGATGGGAGGGAATAAGATGTCGGGCTTTCTGGTTAGCTTTGTCAGTATTCTGTTTACTGTGCTATTTTACGCTATTCTGGGGCGAGTGCTGGCTTCGTGGATCGATCCACAGGGCAACTTCCCGGTGACCCGCTTTTTGCACGAGATTACCGAGCCGATTTTAGGGCCGATTCGTAGCATTATGCCCAATTTCGGCATGTTTGATCTCTCGCCGATTGTGGCGATGCTCGTCTTACAATTGCTAGAGCGCTTGATTATTAGCGCCATCCGATGACTTTCACCGTGGTCTGGGCGCTCTAGCGCGCAGATGCAGATGTGGTGGTAGTGAGTGCTTGAATGGCTGATAAGACAGTGCAGATAACCGAGCGGCCCGGTGTCAATGACCGGTTGCTGCTCGCCGTAGTCTTTCTGGCCGGCATTGGCACGCTCGGCATCGAAATGGTGATGCCGCGCATGCTGGCGCCATTTTTTGGTACCTCGCAGCCGATCTGGGCCGTGGTGATTGGGATGACGCTGGTCTATTTAGCGGTTGGCTACCGGCTTGGGGGAACGCTGGCCGACCGGCGGCCTGACTGGCGGCTGTTGTTTCAATTGATCGGCTGGGCCGGTCTGAGTTGTGCGATCATTCCCTTTGTTGCGCGCCCGATCCTGAGTGTCGCCCAAGGAGCGTTGCGCAATGTGGCCGCCGGCGGTTTTCTAGCGGCGCTGATCGGGGTTATTTTACTGTTTGCCGTGCCGGTAACGCTGATGGCGATGGTGGGGCCGTTTGCGATCCGGCTGCAGATGCGCCATGCCGAAGATGTCGAACGGGCCGGACGCACTGCCGGCACCATCTCGGCGCTCTCGACCATCGGTTCGATTATCGGCACCTTTCTCACCGTGTTGGTGCTCATTCCGGCGATCGGCGTTGCCAGCACGCTCTTCCTCTTTGCCGGCTTTCTGGTGGTGTTGAGCCTGATTGGTCTGCGCGACCCGCGTGGTCTGCTGCTCGTGGCGACGGTGGCGCTGCTCGCCGCTGTCTACCAGCTCAATACCGGCGTGATCAAAGCGGCCGATTGCCGCAACTGCCGGTTGATCGCCGAATTCGAGTCAGATTACAACTACATCCAAGTCGCTGAGCAAGAGGTGACGTACGCGAGCGGCGCAGTCGATCGACGGCGAGTGCTGATCCTCAACGAAGGGCTAGCACTACACTCGATCTACCGGCTGAAATATCGCGAAACCGGCGATCCGCTCGATCTCTTGACTGATGGCGGGCCGTGGGACTACTTCACCGTCGCGCCCTACCTCTACCCTAACACCAACCCGGACGATGTGCGCTCGCTGGCGCTGTTAGGAGCGGCGGCGGGCAGCATTGCCCAGCAGTTTCTCGCTATCTACGGGCCGGACACCATCATTGATGCGGTGGAAATTGATCGCAAGATTAGCGAAGTGGGGCGGCGCTACTTTGACATGGCCGATGGCACGGCGCAAGCGCCCTATTTCACCACCTACAACGACGATGCTCGCCACTGGTTGACGCGCACTGACCGGCAATACGATGTGATTGGCATGGATGCCTACCATCAGCCATACATTCCCTTCCACCTCACCACTGTCGAATTCTTTCAGGAAGTCAAAGCAAAATTAACCCCGCGCGGAGTCGCGGTCGTCAACGCTGGCAGGCCAGCCAGCGGCGATGACCGGCTCGTCAATGCGCTGGCCTCGACGATGATCGCTGTCTTCCCGCAGGTCTACATTATTGACACGCGCTTCAGCAACGCGATTTTGATCGGCGTAAACCAACCGGTAGGCGATGGTGTTATCAACTTCATCGAAAATGCAGCCCGAATCGACGTGCCGGCCTTGCAACTGGTAATGTACTGGTCGCTCTATGAAGGCAAGTTTGGCCCGTTGCGCGAATTTACGCCAGCGATGGCCCAGTTCCGGCCCTTCACCGATGACCATGCGCCAGTGGAGCAATTGATCGATGGCTTAATCTTTAGTGAGGCGGGCAGAATTGCGCAATAGCGGGTTGACAACTTTACGCAACTCATGTTACCTTTATAGCGGTTAGCCAGACTGTTTCGGATAGGGTCAAATTTCATGGATAATTCGCCGCTGCAACATCGTTACCGTCGCTGCTCGGCTCCTAGCGGGCAGGCTGCCTGTTACTGCGCCTCGCGCCACCGGTGCCGGCGCAGCATGGGCGGCGACAGTGCGGCGTTGCGCGCGATCCGGGCTGTATCCTCCGCGAACCGCATCAGGCCGCTCTAGCGCGGGGCCATGACGCCCCCGGGCAAGAGCCTTTGTTATCGTGATAACATCGGTTCATGTTAAGGGGGGTGTCACTTGGCACAGCGAGTCCTCGTTTTGAACGCAAGTTATGAGCCGCTGCAACTTATTTCAGTGCGGCGCGCCCTCATCCTCCTCTTACAAGAAAAAGCTGAGCTGGTCGAAGCTGCAATGCAGCACCTCCGCGCCCAGTCGGTAACGTACAGCGTGCCGTTAGTAATCCGGCTCGTGCGGTATATTCGCATCCCGCGCCAACTGCGCTTGCCCTGTTCGCGGCGCGGCGTCTTTGCCCGTGATCGCGAGACATGCCAATACTGCGGCCAGCAGCCGGGCCGATCACACTTGACGATGGATCACGTGATACCCCGCTCACAGGGCGGGCAGACGACATGGGATAATGTGGTGACGGCTTGCCGTGATTGCAACCACCGCA
>JANWYE010000069.1:0-3801 GCA_025057175.1 Chloroflexus sp.
TCGGATGGGTGAGCGCATGAGCCAGCTCACCATCATCGGTGAGTAAGATCAACCCTTCGCTATCAAGATCGAGCCGGCCAACCGGAAAGACGCGCGCCGGCACATCAACCAGATCAACAACGGTTGGGCGACCATGCGTGTCTTCCGCGGTTGAAACGACACCAGCCGGCTTATGGAGCATAATATAGGTGCGCTTGGCCGGCATCCGCAGCGGTTGCCCATCAACCAACACCTCATCGCGCTCAAGATCGACGCGCGTTCCGGGCACAGTCACAACTCGGCCATTCACCATCACCCGCCCGGCGGCAATCAACTCTTCACAATCGCGCCGTGAAGCAATACCGGCGCTGGCCAACACTTTTTGCAAACGTTCAGGACTCACAGCTAGCCTTTCTTTTGGTTTGACCCTCATGAGTTAGCTTATGACGTCTTCTAGCTTCCATGCCTTCCGCACACATTCGCAGGGATCTGATGCGCGACAGGAACTATGCGCCATTCGCTCTCGTCACCTTCGCAACGCATGTGGAACACGAGCGCTATGCGCAGCAAAACGCTAGAAAATACAGTTCACAGACCACTAACAACATCGGCACTGAGCAGCAGAGAGCCATCTCTTGCGTGCCAATGATTGCAAGAAATAACCAAACTATCGTTTGACAGTATACCATACCGGTTTTGACTGCCTGAGTAGGGTACAATAGAAGTAAATGATCAACAAATTGCCCCTGCCAATGGAACAGCAAACCTCCAGCCAACTCTTTCGCCCTTATGTACCTGCAGCCTTGCGCGACATGCTTGGCGCCGGACTACTTCGTCCGGGGCAAGTGCAAACCTATCAGGCGACCATCCTCTATACCGACTTGAGCGGATTTACCCGTCTGACCGCTACGTTTGCCGCCCTTCCCGACGGCGCTGAGCGCCTGCATGGCATCTTAGGTAACTACTTCGAGACCATGACAGCTACTATCGTCGCCAATGGCGGTGATGTGATCCATATTGCCGGTGATGCCTTTACCGCATGGTGGCCAAACATGACCGATCCAGCCCTCGCTATCCACTGCGGGCATGCGTTGCACAACGCTATCGCCGCGCTTAATCCGATCATGACACCTGCGGGGCCATTTAACCTCGAATTACGAGTCGGCGTAAGCGTGGGGCCTGTGTATCTGTTGTTAGTTGGTATTCCCAATCAGGGCATTCACCCCGTATTAATTGGTCAACCGATCAACGCAGCAAGTTTGGCCGAGCAACAAGCGCAGCCGGGAGAAGTGCAACTGCTCATCACCCCAACCCAGCGCACGCCAGTGATCGAGTACCAACCACCATCCGACGCACCAATTTTGACATGGGAGCACTTTCTACCGCCAAGCTTTGCGCGCCGGCTCCGCCTGAATGCACTCGTTGCTGAATATCGCCGTTGCGTTCCTGTCTTTGCTGCTTTCGATTTGCCGGAAAACCCGATTGACCTTCAACCACTTGTAGCTCAAGCCCAAGCCGTAGCGATGCGATGGGGCGGCTGGTTGAATGAGATTGAGGTCGGTAACAAAGGCGCAGTGATGGTCTTTCTATTTGGTGCGCCGGTGGCGCATGGCGATGACACAAGCCGCGCAGTCGGTTGCGCACTCGAATTGCGCGACCGTGGCGTCATTCGCAAAGCAGGCATCGCTGTCGGCTCCCTCTTCGTTGGTGAAGTTGGCAGCCGGTCGCGTCGCGTGTATACAGCGCAAGGCGAAGACATGAATCTTGCTGCGCGCTTGATGGAACTGGCCGATCATGGCAATATTTTGATTTCGGGCCGGGTGCGGCAAGACACCTTAGGCCGCTATCTTGCCAGCCCACCGCAATTGGTCAGTATCAAAGGGTATGATCGGGGTATTCCAGTAGCCACCGTACTTTCCGAGCGAATACGCGCCGGCGAGAACGGATCGCACGCGCTGCGCACGGCGCTGCCCAGCAATATTGCCATCATTGGGCGTGAGAAAGAGCGCCAAATCATTGACGCCATCTTAGATCGTTCAAACGTTCAAAGCCACATCTTGCTTATTGAAGGTGAGGCAGGCATTGGCAAATCAACCCTCCTGCACTACCTCGGCCTCGAATGGCTCAAGCGCGGCTATCATGGCTTTCGGGGCGAATGCCACAGTGGCACCCAAGAACGACCACTGCATCCATGGCGGACGATTGTCAGCGAGTTATGCAATATTGATGATAGCGAACCCATGCATGCACGCCGCATACGCTTGCAGCAGGTATTGATCGATCTGCCCGCAACCTTGCCGCATCGCGTGGCTGCGCTAGCGCGTCTTCTCGACGTGGAAGGATTTGCAGCGCCAGCGAAGTTGATTGACGCAGCGCCATTAGTCGTCGAGCTGCTGTTAAACCGGCTCAAGCAAGAACCAATCCTGATCATGCTGGAAGATATTCACTGGGCTGACCCAGAGTCATTGATCCTGTTGCAAGAAATTGTCGACTCGCTGACCCCCCACCTGCCATTGCTGATCGCGCTATCATACCGCCCATTGCCTGAACATCTCGCGCCATTCGCCCATGCGCTGCGCCGGCTACCCTTCACGACTCATCACCTGCTGGAACGGCTACCTTCAACCGACCGTTCACGCCTTATCTGTGAGCTGATCGGTGTGCGCACCATCGATCCCCGTCTCTTTGAGTACCTTGAACGATACGCTGCCGGCCAGCCACTCTTTATCAAAGAATACGTGCGGTTACTCTTGCAAAAGGGCTTGATAGCGATTGAACACGACGAGGCGCGCCTAATTGGCCCCTTGCCGCACGTTCAACTCTCAAGCTCGGCGATTGGCATCGTCCAAGCACGGATCGATCAGATGGACGAACGAACTCGGCTGACGTTTAAAGTCGCAGCCGTGATCGGGCGCAGTTTCCCCTTACGCTTATTGCACCATATTCATCCCGCGTGGTTGAGCGAAACGGAACTGCGCCACGATATTGATTCCCTCTTGCGCGATCAATTGATCGAAATCGAGATGACCGATCCAGAGCCGGTGTACCGCTTTAGTTTCGGAATTGCCCATGAAGCCGCCTACACAAGCCTGCTCTTTGCGCAACGGCGCGAACTGCATCAAGCCATTTACCAATGGTATATCAATGCTTATCATACCGAGCTAGCCCAGATGGAAGCGCCACTAGCAGTGTACGATGTGCTAATCCATCATGGGCTGCGGGCCGAATTGTGGCCGGCAGTCATTAAGCACTGCCAGCAGGCAGCCTTGATCAGCGCTCGTCGTTCGCTCTTTAACAGCGCATTGCGCTATATTGAACAGGGTATCGGGCTACCTGACCACGGCGATCGCCGCGCCGAACTGCTCGCCTTGCGGATGCTGCTCAATGATCGCACCGGCAATCATCTGCACCAAAGCGAAGATTTTATGCTTTTGCAAGGCTTGTTGCGCGAGCATGATCAGCCAATCACCCACGCCATTGCCGCAATGCTGCACCTACGCCATACGCTCATCAGCGGAGCGTTGCCTTTCTTTGATGCCCATCTTGCCTATGCTCAAACCCAGATTGATCGGCTCAGCTACAGTGACGCTGTGTTCAGCCGGTTGCTGCAAGCTAGCGTTTGGCTTATCAATGCCCAACGTTCAGTGCTGAAACGCCAAGAGCGGGAAGCCATCACCATCCTTAACCGCGCTGACCGGCTTTGCGCCATGTTGTCGCGCCAATCGGCCCCTACGCATCAATTGGCGAGTCTTATCCCTATCGAGAGCATCACAGCGCAAAGCAATGAGTTGCATGGCTGGATTCTCTTTGAAATGGGCGCTT